>NZ_LIQQ01000226.1 GCF_001418565.1 Streptomyces graminilatus
CACGTCCGGGTCGTCGTGGGCCCGGCGGACGACTCCGGCCGGCGCCCGGTCGACATCCACGCCCGGCCCGCCACGGACGACTCCGAGACCGACTGGACCCGGCACGCGACAGGCGCCCTGGGCCGCACGGACACCACCACCCCGCCCGGGACGGAAGCGACGGTGTGGCCGCCGCGGGACGCGACCGAGGTCGACATCGCCGACGCGTACGACGGCCTCGCGGAGGCCGGCCTCTTCTACGGCCCGGCATTCCGGGGCGTACGGGCGGTCTGGCGGCGCGGCGACGAGATGTTCGCGGACGTCCGCCTGCCCGAGGCGGAGTCGGCGCACGCCGGCCGGTTCGGGCTCCATCCGGCGCTGCTGGACGCGGCCCTGCACGCCCCGATGCTCGCGGGCCCGGCTCCCGGCTCCGGCACGGTCCGGGTGCCGTTCGCGTGGAACGGCGTACGTCTGTACGCGACGGGTGCGTCGGAGGTCCGCGTACGGATCGCCCCGAGCGGGACGGACTCGGTCACGGTCACCCTGACCGACCCGTCGGGACGCCCGGTGGCGCACGTGGACTCCATGACCACCCGTGAACTCCCCGCCGAGACGGTCGAATCGACGGCCGACGCCGTGCGCCGGGCCCTGCTGCGCGTCGAGTGGACCCGCGTGGAGAAGCCGGAGGGCGGGCGGCGACCCGTGACCGGCGGACGCTGGGCACTGGTCGGCCCGGACGCGCTCGACCTGCGCGGGGCACTCCCCGACCTCGTGGGAACCGACGCCCCCGAACCGGACACCGTCGTCGTCACGGCCGTCGACGGCGGCCCGGAGGCGGACGACGATCCGCTCCCCGCAGTGCACCGGCTGACCGGCAGGGTGCTGCGTACCCTCCAGGACTGGCAGGACGACCCGTCGACGGCGGGCTCCCGTCTGGTCGTGCTGACGCGGAACGCGACCGCGCCCGAGCCGGATCCGGCCGGGGCCGCCGTGTGGGGGCTGGTGCGTGCCGCACAGACGGAGCTGCCCGGACGTGTCGTCCTCGTCGATGTGGACGGGCGGCCGGAATCACTGCGGCTGCTCCCCGCCGCGACTGTCGGCGACGAGGGCCAACTCTCCGTGCGGAACGGGCATTTGACGGTACCTCGTCTGGTCGCCGCCGATGAACTCTCGGCCGGGGGTGGCAGCTTCGGGCCCGACGGCACGGTCCTGATCACCGGCGGTACCGGCGCGCTCGGCGCGGAGGTCGCCCGCCATCTCGTGACCGCCCATGGCGTACGGCACCTGCTGCTCACCGGTCGGCAGGGGCCCCAGGCGCCGAACGCCGGGGAACTGCGCGTCACACTGGAGGAGTTGGGCGCCGAGGTAAGGATCGTGGCCTGTGACGCGGCCGACCGCGCCTCGCTGGCCGAGGTGATCAAGAAGTGCTCGCCCGCGCTGACCGCCGTGGTGCATGCGGCGGGGGTCCTGGACGACGGTGTCCTCGCCGCGCTGACACCGGAGCGGATGGCGGCCGTGCTGCTGCCGAAGGCGGACGCGGCCTGGCATCTGCACGAGCTGACCCGGGACCTGGACCTGTCGGCGTTCGTCCTGTTCTCCTCGGTGTCCGGCCTGCTGGGCCGGGTCGGCCAGGGCAACTACGCGGCGGCGAACGCCTTCCTGGACGCCCTGGCCCGGCACCGCTCCCAACTGGGGCTGCCCGCCGTGTCCTTGGCCTGGGGACCGTGGGACCACGGGGCCGGCATGGCCGGAGCGGCCGGCATGGCCGGAGCGGCCGGTGCGGCCGATAGGGCTGACAGGAGCGACAGGGCCGATAGGGCCGCAGAGGCCCCGCACCGGTCGGCCGGTGAGGTGCTCCGGGCGCTCTCCGTGGAGCAGGGCCTGGCCCTCTTCGACGCGGCGCTGCGCGCGGGCGGACCCGTGCTGGCGCCGGTACTGCTGGACCGGGCGGCACTCAGGTCCGCCCAGGGGGTCCTGCCGCCGCCGCTGCGCGGACTCGTGCCGCCCCGCAGACCGGCCGCCGGGACCGGGGAGGGCACCGGTGACGGCTCCTCGCCCGGTGCAGAGCAGGTCTGGGAGCCGGGCGCCTGGCGCAAGGTGCTGGCCGGGCTGCCCGCCGGCCGACGGGAGGACGCCCTCGCGGAGCTGATGCGCGCCGACGTGGCCACGGTTCTCGGCTACCCGGACGCCGACGCGCTGCCGGCCGGCAAGTCCTTCGCCGAACTGGGCTTCGACTCCCTGATGGCGGTCCAGGTCCGCAACCGGCTGAGCATGGCCCTGCGGCTGCGGCTGCCCGCCGCCGTGGTGTTCGAGCACCCGACGGCCCGGGGGCTGGCCCGCCACGTACTGGGTCTGCTGGACGACCTGCCCGACGTCGCACCGGAGGCAGTACCGCAGCCGGAGCACGCGCCCTCGGAGGACAGGCCCGCCCGGACGGCGGAGGACCGGCCCGCGCAGACGCTCTCCTCGCTCTACCGGCGGGTCTGCGAGGCCGGGCAGGCGGTCGCGGCGATGCACATGCTGGTCACGGCTTCCTGGGCGCTGCCGACCTTCGGCCCGGACACCGGCCGGGAGCACGCCCTGCCCCCGCTGCGGCGCGCCCACGGATCCCAGGCCGGGCCGGTACTCGTCTTCCTCAACGGCTTCCACCCGCCCTTCGCCGCCCCCGGTGGTGAGTTCGCCGGATTCCACGCCCAGTTCCAGGGCGAACTGGACGTCCTCGAACTCCCGCACCCCGGTATCGGGGCGGGCCGTGCCGTGCCGGCCGACCGGGACACGCTCGCCCGGACACACGCGGAGACGGTGCGAGCGCACGTCGGCGACCGGCCCTTCGTGATCGTCGGCGTGAGCACCGCGGGCGCGGTCGCCCATGCGGTGACCCGGCGACTCGAAGCCATGGGGCACCCGCCCGTCGGACAGGTGCTGCTCGACACGTATCTCATCAACGAAGGCAACAGCGACAAGGAGTGGCTGCTGTCCCTGCCCGCCGTGATCGCGCCGCGCCTGGGCGGAAGCCGGTTCACGGGGGACGAGGACACCGGGGTGGCCGCGCTGGGCGCGTACACCCGGATGTTCATGGACTGGGAACCGGAGCCCGTCGCCACCCCCACCCTGCTGGTCCGGGCCACCCGGCCGACGCCCGCGATGGCGGCGGGCGCGGCTCCGGACGAGTGGCGCACCTCGTGGCCGCTGCCGCACACCCGGGTCGACGTCCCCGGCGACCACTTGTCGCTCATGCGGGAACACACGCCCACCACTGCGGCGGCCGTCCGCACCTGGATCGATTCCCTCGGCCGTACGGGTGTCCGGTCGGCGCCGAACACAGAAACAGAAACCGAAGGAGAGCGGTGAACCCGAACCACGAGTCAGGGAAGACGGTGGAGAGCGAGGAGACAGCGGAGACCGAGGACTTCGATGTGATCGTCGTGGGCGGTGGCCCGGCCGGGTCGACCGCCGCCACGGCCGTCGCCCTGCGGGGTCACCGCGTCCTTCTGCTGGAGCAGCAGACGTTTCCCCGGTACCAGATCGGCGAGTCGCTGCTCCCCTCCACCGTGCACGGGGTGTGCCGCATCCTGGGCGTCGAGGAGGAGGTCGCGCGGGCCGGCTTCAAGACGAAGCGCGGCGGGACCTTCCGCTGGGGCCGGAATCCTGACCCGTGGCAGTTCTCCTTCGCCCTGTCCCCCCGGCTGGCCGACCCGACCTCCTTCGCCTACCAGGTCGAACGGTCCCGGTTCGACGCGATCCTGCTGGACAACGCCCGCCGGGTCGGCGTCGACGTCCGGGAGAACTGCCGGGTCAAGGGCGTGCTCGGCGACGAGGAGCGCGTCAGGGGCGTCTCCTGGACGGGCCCCGCCGGGGAGACCCGCGAGGCCCGGGCCCGTTACGTCGTGGACGCGTCCGGCAACGGCAGCCGGATCCACGGAGAGGTCGGCGGCAGTCGGACGTACTCCGACTTCTTCCGGAACATCGCGGTGTTCGGCTACTTCGCGGGCGGCGAGCGGCTCCCGAAGCCCAACGACGGCAACATCTTCTGCGCCGCCTTCGACGAGGGCTGGCTCTGGTACATCCCGCTCCGTGACGACCTCACCAGCGTCGGCGCGGTGGTCGGCCGGGACAACGCCGCCGCGATCCAGGGGGACCCGGTGACGGCCTGGCGCGGGCTCATCGACTCCTGCCCGGAGGTCCGGGACCTCCTGGACGGGGTGGAGCAGGCCACCGAGGCGCCGTACGACCAGGTGCGGGTCCGCAAGGACTGGTCGTACTGGAAGTCGCGGCTGTGGCGGCCCGGCATGGTGCTGGTCGGTGACGCGGCGTGCTTCGTGGACCCCGTGCTGTCCTCCGGAGTGCACCTCGCCACGTACGGGGCCCTGCTCGCGGCCCGCTCCATCAACAGCGGCCTGGCCGGTGACCTCGACGAGGGCCGTCTCTTCGACGAGTTCGAGGCACGCTACCGGCACGAGTACGGCCTGTTCCACGAGTTCCTGGTCTCCTTCTACGACATGCACCAGGACGAACGGTCGTACTTCTGGAAGGCCCGCAAGGTCACCCACGTCGACGCGACGGAAATGGAGGCGTTCGTCGAACTGGTGGGCGGACTGGCCTCCGGCGACACGTCCCTCGCCGGGCCGGGACAGGCAGGTGCCCGGCTGACCGCCTCCGCCGCGGAACTCGACCACGCGGTGGGCCGGCTCCCGGACTCCGACGGCCTGCGCAACCCTCTGTTCGAGTCCGCCTCGATCCGCCAGGTCTTCCAGGAGGGCACGATCCTCCAGGAACGCGGTGTCTTCGGCGGCCCACTGGAGAAGGAGACCCCGTTGCACCCCGGCGGACTGCTGGCCTCGGAGGACGGGCTCACCTGGGTGACCGAGTAGACCTGCCCATGCCGAAAGGTCCCCCACAGACTCTCGCCTGTGGGGGACCTTTCGAATGAGAGTGCTTCTGTCCGTGCAGCCAACAGGACTCCGGACAAGTCCCGTCGTTACGGGTCAGAAGCACTCTCCGGCTGTTTGAGTTGTTTGATCAAGGCGTGGAGCGTCGGGCCGGGTGGCTGAGAACGGTCAGCCGGCGCTGCCGATCAGCTTCCAGGGCTCGTGGTCGGCGTCGGCACCGGTGCCCGGGGCACTGCCCTTCGTCTCCCACTTGGCCTTCCAGACCTTGCCGTTGTACTTGACCGTGGTCTGCTCGATCGGCTGGCTCGCCGGGGAGTAGATCTTGGTCGCGTCCCAGTTCGCGGCACTGCATCCACCGGCCGGCGGGGTCGCCGTACCGAGTCCCTTGAGGTTGTCGGTCACCGGTGCGTACGCCGTACCGCCGATCGACAGACTCGTGTTCACCGGGCCGGTGATCGGGAGGAAGTAGATGATCGGCAGGTCGAGTGACTTGCCGGCCGGGATGATCTGGCAGTAGTCCAGCGTCGTGCTGACCCGGTGGAACGTCGAACCGGCCGTCAGCTGCCACTGGCCGCCTTGGTCGCCGGTCTGCCAGTTGCCGTCCTTGACCAGTGGTGACGTCGAGGCCGGGATGTCGAACGACAGCTTCGTGTCCTTGCCACCGCCGAGCGTGCGCCCGGTGTTGTTGGTGATCCGGACGGTCGGCTGCAACGGCCACAGGTTCGCCGTGGAGGTCGGGTAGTTGACCATCTCGACGCTCACGTTGGCGGTCACCGTCGGCCCGGCACCACCCGTGCCGGCGCGCAGACTGTTGTTGTAGGCGCCGATGTTGCCCAGTTTCTCGTTCAGCCGGGTGGTCAGCGTGTACCCCATCCCGCACGGGGTGTCCGGCTGGACGTCCGCCGGGCAGGAGTAGTCGCCGCCGAGCTCCCACATCATCACGCCGCCCGCGCCGGTCGACTTGACCAGATCGGTGACCGCGTCGATGCCCTGCTCGTCCTCGGTCGACAGGAACACCTGCTTCTCGGCGTTCCACAGCCACGACGTCTTCGTGGTGTCGTCCCAGTACCGGACGTACTGGCCCGTGCGCCGGTCGGTGCTGTCGGTCTGCGGCTTCAGCCCGACGCTGGGGGCGTAGACCGGCGTGATGTTCTTCTCCAGGTTCTTGGTGTGCCACAGCGGGTTCGTCCCGGAGCCGAGCTCGCTGCCGTTGCTGGTCTCGTCGTGCCAGATGTTGTCGATGCCGAAGGCACCGTCACCGCACGGCCGTTTGATGCCGGTACCCGGCTCGCAGCCGTTCGGCTTCTGCGACTTGCCCCACAGACCGTTCGTACCGCCCGTGACGTTCTGCCAGCCGCGCGTGTAGTAGGGGACACCGATGTTGACGCGCCCGGCCTGCATCGCGCCGCGCATGTACTTCATCGCCCAGTCGGTGTTGAAGTACCCGATCTTCCCGTACTCCGGGGTGGCGTACTGGTCGGCCAGTTCCGGGTCCTTGCCGTCGTCGAACAGCGCCGCGTTCGGACCCACGACGTCGTTCCAGGTGCCGTGGTAGTCGTAGGCCATCAGGTTGGTGAAGTCCTGGTACTTCAGCGCGGGCTGGTTCGCCATCCCGCGGGCCAGGTAGCCGGAGGCCGACGACGCCGAGGTGAGCAGGTAGTACTTGCCGTCCGCGACGGAAGCCCGGTTCAGCGAGTCCCGCAGCGTCTTCATCAACGCTGCGTACGTCGTGGGCAGACCCTTGCGACGCGGGTTCGACACCGCCCAGTCGGCCGGATTGCCGGTGTCCTCGAGGACCGTGGGGTACTCGAAGTCGATGTCGACACCGTCGAACCCGTAGGTCCGCAGGAAGTCCACGACCGAGCCGGCGAACGTGTCGATCCCGCCCTGGTTGACCGAGCCGTCGGCGTTGGTGGTCATCGCGTAGAAGCCACCGGTACCCGCCCAGCCGCCGACGGAGATCAGCGTCTTCACCCGCGGGTGCAGGCGCTTGTACTTCGTCAGCAGGTTGAAGTGCCCCTTGTAGGGCAGCGAGGGATCCATCTCCGCGCCGACCTCGCCGGGCCACTCCTTCTGGGTGGCGTTCGAGTCGACCTTGATCTTGTTGTTCTCCACCGACGCGAACGCGTAGTTGATGTGGGTCACCTTCGACCACGGAATGTTCTTCACCAGGTAGTGCGGCGTGCCGTCGGCGCCCGTGCGGCCGCCGTTGAAGTAGCCCACGACCCGGCGGCCCCGGCCCTCGCCGAGCCATTCCCGGCCGTCGCTCTGGTAGACCTTGCAGTACGGCGTCGCGACGCCCGGCGTGGTCGCCAGGCCCTCCGGCCGGCAGTCGCCGGACGCGGCAGGCCGTGTACCGCCGGTGTCGCCACCGGGGTGCGACTCCATCGGGTCACCGACACCACCGTTGATACCGAGATCGCCGGCGCCGCCGTCGGTGCGGCTGCCGTCGCCGTAGCTCGGCACCAGCCAGCCCTCGATGTCACCGGCACCACTCGCCGCGGCCGACTGGACGGCCACCCTGTTGCTGGTCTTCGCCGTCGTGGTCGTAGTCGTACCGGAGCGGGTCACGGCGAAGTCCTGGATCCCGTCGCCGTTCAGATCGGCGAAGGTCCCGAAGGTGCCCTGGAACGGGTCGTCGTTGCGGATCACGCCCAGCGACTTCCAGCCGGCGGTGACGCTCCACGGAGAGCCGGTGTTCTGCCAGGCCCGGACCTCACCGGTGGTGAACTCGACCCGGACCGTGTCGGCCTTGCCGTCACCGGTGATGTCGGCGAAGGCGACCTGCGCGCCACGCGCCTCACCCGGAGTGGCGAAACCCGAGATCTTGGTCCAGCCTCCCTCGGTCGGCATTCCCTTGCCCTTGTTCTGCCAGGCGGTCGGGAAGCTCATCCGGTCCAGCGTGATCAGGTCGTCACGGCCGTCACCGTCGAGGTCGGTGAAGTACAGCTCCGGCTCGTAGCCGAGGTTGTTCGCGACGATCGTCGCGCTGCCCCAGCTGATGGTGGAGCCGCTGCTGGTGTTGCGCGACATCCGCATCGCGGCGATACCGGTCGGCGAGTCGGCCGCCGGCAGGATCCGGATGTAGTCGTCCTTGCCGTCGCCGTCCAGGTCGGCGAAGTAGACCAGCTTCGGGTTGTTCCCCCGGTCGGCCGGGCTGATGTCGCCCAGCGAGACCGCTTCCTTGGTCGGGTCGTCGTTGCGCCAGCCGGTGACCTTGCCGTCCGTACCGACCACCGCGTAGTCGGCCTTGCCGTCGCCGTTCAGGTCGGGGAAGGCGATCTTCGAGCCGGTCGCTGCGGCGTCCCGGATCTTGCCGATCGGCTTCCAGACGTACGAGCGGTTGCTGATCAGGCCCTGCAGGAGCGCGATCCGAGTGCCTTCGCCGAAGGCTTCCGCGATCTTCTTGTAGCCGGCGTCGGTCGGGTAGATCTCGTTGGTGATGTCCTCCGGACCGACCGCGCCCAGGTCGACCAGCACCAGCCGTGCGCCGGCCTGGATCTTGGCGTAGGCCATCGTGCGGAGCGCGTCGTTGTAGGCGTCGATCCGGGCCTGGTACGTCGGGTTCGTCGACGGCGGCAGGGTCCCGAGCAGGACCGTGGTCGTCGGCGAGGTCCGGTGGATCGCGTCCACGAAGCCCCGCATCTTCTCGGCCGTCGCCGCACCGTCGGCACCACCGGTCAGGTCGGCCGTGCCCGCGACCAGGGTCATCATGTTCGGCCGCAGCGTCTGCAACGCGGGGATCGTCTGGGCCTTGATGTCGTCGATGCCCTTGCCGTCGAAGCCCATGTGGTCGGGGTCGCCGCGCTTGCCGTTCTTCAGCTCACCGACGAAGTCCGTGCGCTTGAAGATGAGAGTGGCCGCCGTTCCGACACCGAGCACCGCAAGGGTGTCCAGACCCTTCACGATGGTGTCCAGGTAGCCCCGGAAGCCGGTCTCGTCGGTGCTGTTCACACCGGCTGTGATCCCGTCACCGGCCGCCATCACCCGGAGCTCTTCGATGTCCGGGTTGGCGGCGGGCGACGGAGTGGGCCCGGCCGCTCTGAGCCGGTTGGCCCGGACAGGCCAGTGGTCGGAGGTGCCCTCGCCGGTGACCGAGACAGGCAGATCGAAGGTCTGGTGGGTGGTGACGAAGTAGTCCAGCTCACTTCCATGGACGTGGGTCGCCAGACCCGAGCTGTGGATCCGCATGTCCCGCGACGGGAAGCTCGCCCGCTGGCCGAGGTCGTCCGGGTCGACGTTGAAGTCGCCACCGACCGTCGCGTTGTAGGTCGCGCCACGCTGGGCCGCGAGGGCGCTGATCTGGTCGTTGATGGCCCTCATCATCGGCCCGGAGTCACCGCCGCCCCCGGACAGACCGTGGAAGGTGAAGTACCACTCGTTGCCGAACCGCGCCCCGAGCGCGTTCCGGCCGGCGTCGACCGGGTTGCCGACGACGATCAGTTCGTCGGGCGTGTCGCGCAGGACGAGCGCGATGTTGACCCGGCCGCCGATCCGACGCGGGTTGGTCGCGTCGTCGGCGGTCTGCAGGTAGTAGACCTCACGGGTCGGGTAGGGGGCGCGGGTAGCGCTGTTGACGCTCCACCTGTTGTGCAGCACGGTGTACTGATGCTGGACGCCCGCTTGGTCGGTCGTGGTGAAGGTCTGGGAAGCCTGTGCGTCGCTGTTCGGAGGTGGCTCCGGGCCGACCTCCTGAAGCATCAGGATCGGCGACTGCTGCGACAGCTGCACGACCGTGTTGGTCCACTTGCTGCCGGTCTTCGCCTTGTTATTGGACCCCTGCATGTTCCAGGAGACCAAGTGCGTGCTGGCCGGAGGGAAATCGGTGGCGGAGGCCGGAACGACAAGTGCCGTTGCCAGCCCCGCCATGATCGCCACTGCGGCGATTATTCGGCGGAACAACAACTACCCCGTTTCTCATGTCCAACAGATCGGGAACGACCGAATCGCTGGAAACTACTTGACATATCAACTATAACCTGGGCCGATCGTGAGGACCCGTCAACTTGACCAGTGATGTGATCAGTTGCGCGGGCCGTTCTGTGCTCGCTGCCCCATCTGTTCCCAGAACCGTCTCAGTTCGGCCAGATCCGTGTACCGCTGCCACGGGGCTTCGGGATGGAGGAGGGAGCGGGAGCGTGACAGCAGGGTGAGCTGCGCCCGGCAGAAGGCTTCGCTCAGTTCAACGCGCTGGCTGTCCAGCCCCTTTGGCGGATAGGGGCACAGTTCGAACGCGCAGTCGTCGCGGCAGTTGGACCCGGCTTGGGAAGCGGCGGTGCTCAAGGCGGAGCGGCTCGGGTCGAGCGGGCGGCGGTCCCGGGTCAGACATGGGGGCAGGTCCGGCCGGGCGGTGTGGCGCAGTCGTCGCGCCCGGTCCTGGGGCCATTCCCCGCGTTCCGCGAGGTTGAGCAGCAGCATGGTGTCGGCGAGGAGCTGCTGGGCACGTGGATGCAGGCTGCTCCATCCGGCGGAGGGCGGGATCCACAGCTGGTGCTTGCGTGCTCCTCCGCCTGCGGCTGTCTGCGAACCGACGACGGCGGCCACACCGGATTCGTCGATCCACAGGAATCGCTCCGGCCGGCGGGACCTCAGGGCCTGGACGCACAGCTCGGCGGCCGCCTCGACGAACGGGTGCTGCGGTGTCGCCTCCGGCAGGGCGAGCCACTGGCGGACCTGCTGCGTGGGGTCGGCGCCATGTTCTCCGGGGAGAGGGGTCGTCGTGGCGTGGTCGGGGAGGTCCCACAGGGTGAGCGCGTGCAGCAGGGTGAGGCGGGTGAACCAGAACCGGGCGCGTTTGAGCATGTCCCATGCCTGCTCGCTGAGGTACTCACGTGCTTGTGGGCGGGCGTGCGGGTGCCGGTGGCGGCGGTTGGCGGCGTACTTGAAGCCCTGGGCGAGGGCGATCTCCAGCGAGAGGTCGAGGGCGGACGCGCCGTTCGCGTCAGGGGCGCCCACCCGTCGTACCCAGCTTTCCAGGATCTCGTAGGGGGTGTTGTTGTGGCGGCGGGTGGTGACGGACCCTACGAGCAGGGGGACCAGCCAGGCGCACAGGGTGTTGTCCCGCCATTTCCGTTCCTCCTCCTCCCGTTCCTCCGCTTCGCGCCGGAGTGTGTCGCGCCGTTGTGCCTGACGTTCCCGTGTTTCCCGCCGGAATCGCTCGACGTTGCTCTCGCTCCTGCGGTGCTCTCTGCTCTCCTGTTCGAGGACGGCCTCGGGCTGCTGGCTTTCCCAGAGGTCGACCATCCACTCCGATTCGCGTTCCATCGGCGGTTCCTGGACGAGTTCCGGTCCGCGCAGGCGGGGCTCCAGGACCTCGAAGGCGTTGTCGCCTCCCGCCCCGATCTCCTGTGCGACGGCCAGGCGTACGCGGTACGACTGTTCGAGGCGTGCGATCTCGAAGAGTTCGGGGTACGCGGGTCGCATGGTCTTTCGGGCGGCCACGGTACGCATGGCCTCACCGAAGCGGGAGACGAGGAGTGTCTTCGCCGCCACCAGGGTGTCCGGGTCGTGGGCGCGCAGATCCGACCAGGACGTCGTCAGCTCCATGGCGATCCGGTGCTGCTGGGGTTCGGCGTCGACGCTGTCGATCTCCAGCGCCGCGGCGTACATCTGAATCGCCTTGGTGTGCAGGGTGCGGCCGAACACCTGCTGTGGATCCGCCGGGTCGCCGGGCGGGGCGTCCGGCCTGCCGTCCCTGCGCGCCTGTGCCCGGCAGGCCGCGCGCAGGAGGAGATCGCGCGCGGCGGACACGGGGCACCAGGCATCGCTGTCCGCGTGGGCCTCTCCGTGCGGGCAGGACCCGTCCAGTGTGCGGGAATGGAGCACCAGGGCGATCAGCAGTTCCCGTCCCGGGTTCTCCAGGGCCGCCGGGAAGTACCAGCCCGGCGTCGGCTCTCCGGGGATGTCCGGATGGATCACGGCGTTGAGGAACCGGGCACCGAGGTGTGCCTGGACCACGCTGTGCTGGAATCGGACCTGGTCCCCGTTGACGAGTTCGACCAGGCCCATGCGCATGCCCCAGTGAGCGGCGAGGCGGACGTCCAGCCGGCTGCCCTGAACGCGCCGGGCCAGCTCACGGACGATCTCCGGGAAGCGGGACCACGAGGGGTCCTGCTCATGAACGGCGTCGGCGAAGCCGGCTTCGGAGGAATCGTCGGCCAAACCCACGCAGGCAAGCGCGGAAAGGTAGTCGAGCGTGGCCTGGCGCTCGTCCTGGCCGAGCGTGATCTCGGGCATCAGGCGTCCGGTGACAAGGGCGAGGAGCCAGGTGTCGAGCAGATGGAAGCGGAGCGCCGCCCGATCGGCCCCACGGGTTTCCACGCCCTCTTCGCCGAAGTGGCCGGTGAGAGCGCGCTCGAGCAGGCCGTGCTCGTGGAGATCGTGGGCGACCTGGAGATAGGTCGGGGCCTCGGCGATGCCGGCCTTCTCAACGATCCAGTCGAGCCGCTGGCGGTCCTCTGTCGCTGTGCCGGAGGAGATATAGGTGAGGGCCGCCTCCTCGCTCAGCGGCTCAAGAGCGGTCAGCGACGCGTCCAGCCCACGCAGCGAGTCGTGCGGACGCGACGTGACGATCAACGGCAGGCGCTCGTCGTTGGCGCGACGGATGGCCAGCCTGATGACGGTGTCGCGCTGCTGGGCCAGCTCCTCGCCCAACAGGGCGTCCTCGAGTCCGTCCGCCAGGACCACGATGCGCCCCTGCTGGCACAGCCGTCGCCACACCTTCTCCGCCTCGCCGCTGGAGCGAATGTGTCCCTGTACCTCTCGGCAGAAGCGTTCGAACGCCATCTGCCGGAAGTCCAGGTCACTCGCACTGCCGCGCAGCCGCAACGGGACCGGCACGGCGCCCCGACTCGCCAGTTGCTCCGTCAGCAGGACAAGCAGCGCGGTCTTGCCGGTACCGACCCCGCCGATGACAACGTGGGCGCGGCGAAATCGGCTGTCCCACAGGTCCTCCATGAGAACCTCGCACAGTTGGTCGCGGCCGACCACGCGGCCGAAGATGCCGCCCGCCGTTTCCACCAGATCCTGTGGAGCTTCCACGGCCTTCCTGAGGTAGGCCCTGCTCACAAGAGTGAACCGGAAGAGGAGGTACGCGACCGTGGCCAGCGCCAGCGTGAGAAACGGCATGAAGACGCTTTGCAGGATGTCGCACGACTTCGAGCTCTTCTCGCACTGCTGACCGGCCCACTGGACGGGCGACCAGGACCAGTCCTCGACACTCAGCGTGACCACGGACATGACCACCAGACACACCAGGACGAGCGCCCCCAGCAAGGTCAGGCAGAGGAGGGGAAAATACCAGCGGCCTTTGCGCCCCCTCCACCTACGGGCGCGGTCGTAGCCCCGTTCCGTCTGCCGTCGTGAGAAAGCCCTGTCGAGGTTCACCGGGGAGTGATTCCACGCCGGCCGCGGAATGTAGCCGGGGTGCCGCGCCTTCGACACCTCGTGTGCCGACATTCGCCCATCCGATGCCGTCGAAGGCCCGGAGCCGGCCCACTGCTTCTGGTCCCCCTCTGGTCCCTCTCCGGTCCCCCAAAAACGGTCGAGGGCCGGTTTCGGATTTCTCCGAAACCGGCCCTGACCTGCGACTGTCTCCAGTCGGGACGACAGGATTTGAACCTGCGACCCCTTGACCCCCAGTCAAGTGCGCTACCAAGCTGCGCCACGTCCCGATGCCGTCTGACCTGGGGTTTCCCCTTGGCCGAACACGCATGGAAACAATACCGCACTCGGGTCGGTGGTCGCGCACGCCTTTGTTCGCGCCGGTATTCGGGCCGCCGGACCTTGACCTCAAGTTTGGTCGAGGTCGCACGATCGACCGCATGACGACGATCGCTGCGGCCCACGGCCGCGCATACGGATACGGATACGGATACGGATACGGATACGGCGAGCTGTCCGGCCTCATGGGTCTGATGACCGGCGACGAGAAGCACGGGCCGGCGGCGACCTCCACGCTGGACGTGCTCTGGGTGCTCTACGACCGGGTCCTGCGGGTCGGCCCGGACCGGATGTCGGACCCCGGGCGGGACCGCTTCCTGCTGTCCAAGGGGCACGGGCCCATGGCGTACTACGCGGTGCTCGCCGCCAAGGGGTTCCTGCCCGTGGACCTGCTGCCGGGCTTCGGCTCGTACGACTCCCCGCTGGGCCACCACCCCGACCGGGTGCTGGTGCCGGGGGCCGAGATCGGCAGCGGCTCGCTCGGGCACGGGCTGCCGATCGCCGTCGGTACGGCGCTCGGGCTGCGCGCCCAGGGGCTCGGCGGGCCCGCGGTGTGGGTGCTGACCGGCGACGCAGAACTCGACGAGGGCAGCAATCACGAGGCGATCGCCTTCGCCGGTCCCGCCGGCCTGGACCGCCTGCACACCGTCGTCGTCGACAACTCGTCCGCCAGTCATGCCCGGCCCGGCGGAATCGCCGCCCGCTTCGAGGCCGCGGGCTGGTCCACGGCAACGGTGGACGGGCGTGACCACGAGGCCCTGTACGCCGCCTTCACCACGCCGCATCCCGGCCGCCCGCACGTGGTCGTGGCACGGGTCGAACCGAAGACCGACTGAACATACGTCCACCACTTCAACCAATCGAACACTTCAACCAATCGGACCCATCGGAAGGGAACCGTTCTCCCCATGGACACCATGCGTGACCGCTTCGCCCCCGTCGTCTCCCGGCTGCTCGACGAGGACGCGCGCGTCGCCCTCGTACTCGCCGAGATCGGCGCGGCGGCGTTCACCGAGGCACAGGCCCGGCATCCCGACCGGGTGATCAACGTCGGCATCCGTGAGCAACTGCTCGTCGGCGCGGGCGCGGGTCTGGCGCTCACCGGTATGCGCCCCGTCCTGCACACCTTCGCGAGCTTCCTCGTCGAGCGGCCCTTCGAGCAGGTCAAGCTGGACCTCGGGCATCAGGACGTCGGCGCCGTGCTCGTCAGCGCCGCCGCCTCCTTCGACTGGCCGGCGGGCGGCTACACGCACATGGCCCCTGGTGACGTGGCCCTGCTCGACACGCTGGACGGCTGGACCGTCCATGTGCCGGGCCACCCCGACGAGGCCGAGACGCTGCTGCGGCACGCTGTCGCAGCCGGCGACGACAAGGTGTACGTACGGCTGTCCGCGCAGTCCAACGCCGAGGGGCTCGCGGTCGACGGGGCACGGTTCCGCACCGTCCGCGAGGGCCGCTCCGGTGTCGTGATCGCCGTCGGGACGATGCTCGACGCGGTGCTGGCCGCCACGGAAGGGCTCGACGTCACCGTCCTGTACGCGACGACCGTACGGCCCTTCGACACGGCCGCGCTGCGCCGGGCCACGGAGGCGGCGGGCACCGACGTCGTCCTCGTCGAGCCGTACCTGGCGGGCACGTCGACGGCCGTCGTGAACGACGCGCTCGCCGATGTGCCCCACCGGGTGCTGGGCCTGGGCGTGGGCCGCCGCGAACTCCGCAAGTACGGGGAGGTCCACGAGCACATCGCCGCACACGGACTCGACGCACAAACGCTCCGGGAGCGGATCCCGGGGTTCGTGGCCTGAGCCCGCCCGTTCCGGCTCAGCCGACGGGCGGTCTGCCCAACTCCGGGTAGGCGTCCACCAGTCGGGGCGGGGCCGCCTGGCGCCAGGAGTCGGCGAGGATGTCGCGCAGTTCGTCCTCGTCCTCCAGCGCGGCGAGACGCACTCTCACCCAGGCGAAGCCCGCCTCATGGTCGGCGATCCAGAACTTCTCCGGCTCGGCCAGGACCAGTTCGTCGCGTTCGTCCTTCGGGCAGCGCACCGCGATGGAGGTCTCGTCCTCGGGCAGGGTGGCGAACATCTTCTCCGCGACCCGGAACGTGGGCATGCTCCAGGCGATCTTCTCCGTGGTGTCCGGGAGGGACAGGGAGATACGGCGTACGTCTTCGGCTTCCAACATGCGACGCACGGTAGCCAATGCCACTGACAATCACCCGCGATCGCCCACTGAAGGCACGGCTACACCCGCGCGGCGCTGCCGAGCGCGTCCAGCACCGGCCGGATCAGCGGGTGTTCCTCCGCTCCCCTGCGTACGGCCGCGAAGACCCGCCGCGTGGGCGCGACCCCGTCGACCGGGCTCACGACCACCCCCGTCAGGTCCATGCCGCGCAGCGCCGAGCGCGGTACGAGGGCCACGCCCGCGTCGGCGGAGGCGAGGGCGACGACCGCGCGGAAGTCGTCCGAGGAGTGTTCGAGACGGGGCCGGAATCCGGCGTTCTCGCAGGCCTGGACGACCACCTCGTGGCAGGGATTGCCGGGGTAGGGCCCGATCCACGCGTCCTTGGCCAGTTCCGCGAGCGGTACCTCGCGG
>NZ_LIQQ01000227.1 GCF_001418565.1 Streptomyces graminilatus
AGATGTGTATAAGCGCCAGGAATCCGGGGGTGGCTTCGGCGGGGGTGCGGGTCCGGCCCCGGTCGGCGGGCCGGCTGTGCCGGGTGGCGTCCCGGCGGCGGGCGCCCGCGCCCGGCCGGCCGGAGCGCGCCCCTTGGACGCCGGCGCCGGTGCCGCCCCGCTCGGGGGCCTGTCCCCGGCCGGAGTTCGCCGCCCCCTGCGGGGATGCCGGTTCCCCGGCCCGCTCGCCCGGTGTCCGGACCCGCGCCGGCATCACCGATTCCAGGCTCGTGTGGACCACGCCCAGCAGCGCGCCCAGCCGGCCGCACTGGACGGTGCTGAGCTGGCCGCCGTCGCGGTGGCGGCCGTCGACCCAGGGGTGCAGGGCGTAGGCGTGGCCGCCGACGACGGCGACCGTACGTCCGTCACGGCCGGGCAGGGGCGGGGCCACCGGGACGCCGAGGTCCGCGAGGCGCTGGGTGGCCCGGTGCTGGCGGGCGATCGCGGCGGGGTCGGCGGTCTCGGGATCGAAATGGTGCTTCAGGAAGTAGTCGCCACGAGTGGTGGCGAGCCGGTAGCCGCGGTTCAGCAGCCCTTGGTCGACGGGGGCGCAGGTGAGCGCGGACCCGGCGGAGTACTGGCGGAGGAGGGCGCCCAGAGGGGGCGCATGGGACGCAAGGGGTGGTACAGATGAGCGCGGCACGCGCCAGATGCTAGGGCACGAGCCGGGCGTGCGAGCGGGGCGCTTGTCACAGGTGGTCACGAGTGACCACTGAAAGTCATGGGCAGTCGGTTTCGATCATGGAGTGCACTGTCGCGAACTGGGGTTCGACTCGGAGATAGACGGGATCGAAGGGAACACCGTCAACCGAACGCGGTGCCGGACCGAACCGGTCGAGCTCGGCGGCGGTCGGCTCGACGGCGGCGCACTCCCCGACGACCTGCACGGACCACGACCGCGACCCCGACCGGGTGCGCGCGGACGGGACATCCGCGCCGTACGCGACGACACCGCCCACGCACGCCCTGTGGTACCCGTGCCCCCTGTGCAGGCGCAGCAGGACCCGGCCGTCCACGACGATGTGCCGGGCGGAGGCCAGGAAGGGCAGCGCGCGCATGGTGGTCGCGACCCGGCCGTGCTCGACCCGGCCCAGGAGCTCGGCGGCGCGCTGTTCGTCGGTCGGCATGCGCTCAGGCTGCGCGCCCCGGGACGGGTCCACCAGGGGCGCTCGCCCCGAGAAGAGGGGTCTTAGGTCCCGATTCGGGGGTCCCCCCTCAGAAACCCGGCCGCGGCCCCTGTCCCTGCCCCTTTCCCTGGCCCTGCTGTGCCGCTTGCGCGCGCGCCACGTAGGCCGCCGCCTGGGAGCGCCGCTGCATGCCCAGTTTGGACAGCAGCCCGGACACATAGTTCTTGATCGTCTTCTCCGCCAGGTGCAGCCGTTCGCCGATCGCGCGGTTGGTGAGCCCCTCGCCGATCAGGTCGAGGATCCGGCGCTCCTGCTCGGTGAGGTTCGCGAGCCGCTCGTCGCCCCGGGCCGCGTTGCCGCCGTCCCGCAGCCGCTCCATGACCCGGGCGGTCGCGGCCGGGTCGAGCAGGGATCTGCCTGCGGCGACGTCCCGTACGGCCGCCAGCAGTTCATGGCCGCGGATGGCCTTCAGGACATACCCGGAGGCGCCCGCCATGATGGCGTCGAAGAGGGCCTCGTCGTCGGCGAACGAGGTCAGCATCAGGCATCTGACACCCGTGTCCCGCGAGCGGATCTCGCGGCAGACCTCGACACCGCTGCCGTCCGGAAGCCGTACGTCCAGGATGGCCACGTCCGGCCGGGCGGCCGGAATCCGGGCCAGCGCCTCGGCCGCCGTACCGGCCTCGCCGATCACCTCGATGTCGTCCTCGACCGAGAGAAGTTCATGGACTCCCCGGCGGACCACTTCATGGTCATCGAGGAGAAATACCGTGATTTTTCCGTCTTCGGGCACACGGACAGTCTCACACACCGGCTCTTCCCGAGAGCTGGGTGTGCGGGATAACGTGCCGTTGTTCCGGCCCCCTGCAAGGCTGTGACCAGGGTCCCTTCCCGACTTAGTCAATTTACTTGGGTTTCCAAGCAAAATGGCAGGTCAGGGGTGGTTCATAGAAATATGAGGCACTGGGTAACGTGATCCTTGCGGGACGCTCGCCGGGGCGCCTTCCACGCCTGTTCCCGGCCGAGCGGCACCCACCCCGTGCACGGGTGCCGGGTACAGGTGACCGCACTGGTTACCCGGCAACCCCGGGGCCGGACCGACGGAGGAGTACACGTGACCGTGGAGAGCACTGCCGCGCGCAAACCGCGACGCAGCGCCGGAAGCAAGACCGGTACCACCCGCACCACCGACCAGAGCGCCGCCGACGCACCGGCCGTCGACGCGCAGGCCACGGCCGCGAAACGCGTCACCGCCAAACGAGCCCCTGCCAAACGGGCTCCCGCCAAGAAGCAGGCCGCGAAGCCCGCCGCCAAGCGGACCGGGACGGGCGCCGACCCTGACCTCGTCCAACTGCTGACGCCCGAGGGCAGGCGGGTCGAGAACGCCGACTACGACCCCTATGTCTCGGCCCTCACCTCAGAGGATCTGCGCGGCCTGTACCGGGACATGGTGCTGACCCGGCGCTTCGACGCCGAGGCCACCGCCCTCCAGCGCCAGGGCGAGCTGGGCCTGTGGGCCTCGCTGCTCGGCCAGGAGGCCGCCCAGATCGGCTCCGGCCGCGCCACCCGCCCCGACGACTACGTCTTCCCGACCTACCGCGAGCACGGTGTCGCCTGGTGCCGGGACGTCGACCCGACCAACCTGCTCGGCATGTTCCGCGGGGTGAACAACGGCGGCTGGGACCCCAACAGCAACAACTTCCACCTCTATACGATCGTCATCGGCTCGCAGACCCTGCACGCCACCGGCTACGCGATGGGTGTGGTCAAGGACGGCGCCGACTCGGCGGTCATCGCGTACTTCGGGGACGGCGCCTCCAGCCAGGGCGACGTCGCGGAGTCCTTCACCTTCGCCTCGGTCTACAACGCGCCTGTCGTGTTCTTCTGCCAGAACAACCAGTGGGCCATCTCCGAGCCGACCGAGCGCCAGACCCGCGTCCCGCTCTACCAGCGCGCGCAGGGCTACGGCTTCCCGGGAGTCCGGGTGGACGGCAACGACGTGCTGGCGGTCCTCGCGGTGACCAAGTGGGCCCTGGAGCGGGCCCGCCACGGCGAGGGCCCCACGCTGGTCGAGGCGTTCACCTACCGCATGGGCGACCACACCACCTCTGACGACGCGAGCCGCTACCGCCACGACGACGAGCGGGCGGCCTGGGAGGCGAAGGACCCCATCGCACGTCTACGCGCGTACCTGGAGGCCTCAAACCACGCGAACGAGGGATTTTTCGCGGAACTGGAGGCCGAGAGCGAAGCGTTGGGCAGGCGAGTACGCGAAGTGGTCCGTGCCATGCCGGACCCGGACCCCTTCGCGATGTTCGAGCACACCTACGCCGACGGGCACGCGCTCGTGGACGAGGAACGGGCCCAGTTCGCCGCCTACCAGGCGTCGTTCGCGGATGTGGAGGGGGCATGACCATGGCGGCTGAGACAGTGGCTTCGACGAACGCGGCGGCGAACACCGTGACGTCCAAGAACATGGCCATGGCCAAGGCGATCAACGACTCGCTGCGCAGGGCCCTGGAGTCGGACCCCAAGGTCCTGATCATGGGTGAGGACGTCGGCAAGCTCGGCGGTGTCTTCCGGGTCACCGACGGTCTGCAGAAGGACTTCGGCGAGGAGCGGGTCATCGACACCCCGCTCGCCGAGTCGGGCATCGTCGGCACGGCCATCGGCCTCGCCCTGCGCGGCTACCGCCCGGTGGTGGAGATCCAGTTCGACGGCTTCGTCTTCCCGGCGTACGACCAGATCGTCACCCAGCTCGCGAAGATGCACGCACGCGCGCTGGGCAAGATCAAGCTCCCGATCGTCATCCGCATCCCGTACGGCGGCGGCATCGGCGCGGTCGAGCACCACTCGGAGTCCCCGGAGGCGCTCTTCGCGCATGTCGCGGGCCTCAAGATCGTCTCCCCGGCCAACGCGTCGGACGCGTACTGGATGATGCAGCAGGCCATCCAGAGCAACGACCCGGTGATCTTCTTCGAGCCGAAGCGCCGCTACTGGGACAAGGCCGTCGTCGACACGGAGGCCATCCCGGGCCCGCTGCACAAGGCCAAGGTGGTCCGCGAGGGCAGCGACCTCACCCTCGCCGCCTACGGCCCGATGGTGAAGCTGTGCCTGGAGGTCGCGAACGCGGCGGCCGAGGAGGGCCGGTCCCTGGAGGTCCTCGACCTCCGGTCGGTCTCCCCGCTCGACTTCGACACCATCCAGGCCTCGGTCGAGAAGACCCGCCGCCTGGTCGTGGTGCACGAGGCGCCGGTGTTCTTCGGCTCGGGCGCGGAGATCGCCGCCCGGATCACGGAGCGCTGTTTCTACCACCTGGAGGCCCCGGTGCTCAGGGTCGGCGGCTACCACGCCCCGTATCCGCCGGCCCGCCTGGAGGACGAGTACCTGCCGGGCCTGGACCGGGTGCTCGACGCCGTCGACCGCTCGCTTGCGTACTGAGGAGAGGGACGTGACGACGATGACTGACGCGTCCGTTCGCGAGTTCAAGATGCCCGACGTGGGCGAGGGACTCACCGAGGCCGAGATCCTCAAGTGGTACGTCCAGCCGGGCGACACCGTCACCGACGGCCAGGTGGTGTGCGAGGTCGAGACCGCCAAGGCGGCCGTCGAACTGCCCATCCCGTACGACGGGGTCGTGCGCTCGCTGCACTTCCCCGAGGGCACGACGGTCGACGTGGGTACGTCGATCATCGCGGTGGACGTGTCCGGCGGAGCCGGTGCCCCGGTGGAGGCCCCGGCCTCGGCTCCGGCCGCGGCCGTGGTCGCGGCTGAGGCCCCCGAGGAGGCCAAGCCGCAGGCCCGCCAGCCGGTCCTCGTCGGGTACGGCGTGTCCGTCTCCGCGACCAAGCGCCGCCCCCGCAAGGGCGCGGAGGTGCCGGCCCAGGAGGTCGCCGCGGCCGTCCAGCAGGAGCTGAACGGCCACAGTGGGCGGGTGGAGGCCAACGGGCACGGCGGCCCCGGCGCGCTCGCCGGCCCGGTCGGCCAGGCCGTCCTGGCCACGGTGACGGCGGTGGCCGGGCGTCCGCTCGCCAAGCCGCCGGTGCGCAAGCTCGCCAAGGATCTCGGCGTCGACCTGACGACGGTCACGCCGTCGGGCCCCGACGGCGTCATCACGCGGGAGGACGTGCACGCGGCGGTGGCCCAGGCGGCCCCGGCGGTGCCCGAGCCGGTGCGCACGGCTCCGGTCGCGCCGGTGACTGTGGCGCCGGCCGCCTCGTACGACGGCACGCGGGAGACGCGCGTCCCGGTCAAGGGCGTACGGAAGGCGACCGCCGCGGCGATGGTCGGCTCGGCGTTCACCGCGCCGCATGTCACGGAGTTCGTGACGGTGGACGTGACACGGACGCTGAAGCTGGTCGAGGAGCTCAAGCGGTCCGCCGAGTACGAGCTCCAGGGGGTGCGGGTGAACCCGCTGCTCCTGATCGCCAAGGCCCTGCTGGTCGCGATAAAGCGCCACCCGGACATCAACGCGTCCTGGGACGAGGCGAACCAGGAGATCGTGCTCAAGCACTACGTCAACCTGGGCATCGCGGCGGCCACCCCGCGCGGTCTGATCGTCCCGAACATCAAGGACGCCCACGACAAGACCCTTCCGCAACTGGCGCAGGCGCTCGGCGAGTTGGTGGCCACGGCACGGGAGGGCAGGACATCACCGGCGGCGATGCAGGGCGGCACGGTGACCATCACCAACGTCGGCGTCTTCGGCGTCGACACGGGCACGCCGATTCTCCCTCCCGGGGAGGCCGCGATCCTCGCGGTCGGCTCGATCAAGCTCCAGCCGTGGGTCCACAAGGGCAAGGTCAAGCCCCGTCAGGTGACCACCCTGGCGCTCTCCTTCGACCACCGGCTGGTGGACGGGGAGTTGGGTTCCAAGGTGCTGGCGGACGTGGCGGCGATCCTGGAGCAGCCGAAGAAGCTCATCACCTGGGCGTAGGCGAGTATCTGTTTGACGCCGACCGTATGACGAAGGGGGCCCACCGGAGTGGGCCCCCTTCGTCATACGTGGTCATACGTGGTCGTGCGTGCCGGGTGTCAGCCGTTCAGGCGCGCGAAGCCGTAGTTCATCAGCTTCTTCGCGTCCGACGTGCGGTCGGCGACCGAGGCGGAGGCGAGCACCGTGCCGATGACCGTCTTGCCGTTGCGGGTCGCGGCGAAGACCAGGCAGTACTTGGCCTCAGGGCCGGAGCCGGTCTTGATGCCGATGGTGCCCGCGTAGCCGGACAGCAGCGGCTTGTTGGTGTTCTCCCACGACATCCAGCGGGTCCCACCGTTGGAGGTGATGACCTTCTCCTTGAAGTTCTGCGTCTTCACGACCGCGCGGAAGGCGCTGCTCTTCATGGCGTTGCTGGCGAGCTTCGTCAGGTCGCGCGGCGTCGAGAAGTTCGCGCCGTTGCCGATGCCGTCGAAGCTGTCGAACTTGCTGTTCGTCATCCCGAGGTCGTGGGCCGTGCTGTTCATCTTGCCGATGAACGACTTCACCCGGGCGGCACGGGTCGAGCCGGTGCCGAACTTGTCGGCGAGCGCGTACGCGGCGTCGCAGCCCGACGGCAGCATCAGCCCGTACAGCAACTGACGGACGGTGACCTTGTCGCCGACGATCAGACCGGCCGAGGACGCGGTGTGGGCGACGATGTAGTCGCTGTACGCCTTCTGGATGGTGACCTTGGCGTTGAGGTCCAGGTTGCGCTGGGACAGCACGACCTTCGCCGTCATGATCTTCGTGGTGGAACCGGTGGAGAGCCTGGTGTCGGCGGCCTTGGTGTACAGGCTCGCGCCGTTGGCGTTGTTCATCAGAAAGCCGCCCTTGGCGACGATCGTCGGAACGGCGGGAGCGGCGGGAGCTGCCTGCGCGGGCGCCGTGGTGAGCGCTCCGGTCGCGAGCACGGCGCCGGTGGTGACCACCACGGCCGCGGCTCTACGAAAACGGATGCCCTTAATGCCGGTTATCAACTTCAATACCCCGATTACGTCTGGATCGTCCGAATGTCCCTGGAGAGCGACCGAGTTGGCCGAACCGGCGGAACGCCGCTCTCGTGTGACTCGTAACTAGCACAGGTGTAGTACGTGAGATGAGGCGGGTTCCCTCATTTTCCCTTTCCGAGGGACGCCGTACGCCCCTCCTTGGTTCCCGTGTTCCTTCTGTGAGTTGAACTGTTGTCCGTGCGGCGACGTCACGCCCCGAACGGGGATCGGTCGTGGGGTCGGTCCATATGGCGGACGGGCATCCTCATGGGTACGTGTTGTATCTATGCTGTGGACATGAGTAGCCCGGCTGTGCAGCAAGTGAAGCCACCTCCCGCCGCCGACCGCGTCTACAGCCACGTCAAAGAGGGTGTCCTGGACCGCCGTTACGAGGGCGGGACCCTGCTCACCGAGGGCGAGCTGGCCGAGGCCGTCGGCGTGTCGCGCACACCGGTGCGCGAGGCGCTGCTGCGCCTGGAGGTCGAGGGGCTGATCAAGCTCTATCCGAAGAAGGGCGCGCTCGTCCTGCCGGTCTCGGCGCAGGAGATCGCGGACGTCGTCGAGACCCGGCAACTGGTCGAGGAGCACGCCATCCGCAAGGCGGTGCCCGCCTCGCCCCGTCTGATCGCCCGGCTCACCGAACTGCTCGAACAACAGCGCGAACAGGCCGCCGAGGGCGACTTCGCGGGCGCGGCGGTGACCGACCGCTGCTTCCACGCCGAGATCGTCCGCAGCGGGGGCAACGAGATCCTCTCCCGTCTGTACGACCAACTGCGCGACCGGCAGTTGCGGATGGGCGTCGCCGTCATGCACGCCCACCCCGACCGCATCACCAAGACGCTCGCCGAGCACCAGGAGATCCTCGACGCGCTGCGCTCGGGCGACCCGGAGGCGGCGGTCGCGATCGTGCACCGGCACGTGAGCTGGTTCTCCAACCTGGCCCGGGGCGAGGTCCGATGAGCCCCGGCCCCACCGCCGGCACCGGTCGCGGCTCGCTGCCCGGCGATCCTCCCGGCGGGCGCCGCGCCGTCCTCGTCTGGTCCGTCGGTGTCTCGGTCTACTTCGTCGCGGTCATCTTCCGTACGTCACTGGGGGTGGCGGGGCTCGACGCCGCCGACCGTTTCCACGTCAACGCGTCCGCCCTGTCCACGTTCTCGATCCTCCAGCTCCTCGTCTACTCGGGCATGCAGATACCGGTCGGTCTGCTCGTCGACCGGCTCGGCACGCGGAAGGTGCTGGCCATCGGGGCGGTGCTGTTCACGGCCGGGCAACTGGGCTTCGCGTTCTCCCCCTCGTACAGCACGGCCCTCGCCTCGCGCGCGCTGCTCGGGTGCGGTGACGCGATGACGTTCATCAGCGTGCTGCGGCTGGGGTCCCGGTGGTTCCCGGCGCGGCGCGGGCCGATGATCGTGCAGTTGGCGGGGCTGGCCGGGATGACGGGCAACCTCGTCTCGACGCTCGTCCTGGCCCGGCTCTTGCACGGCCTCGGGTGGACGGCGGCCTTCGGGGGCAGCGCGGTCGCGGGCGTGGTGGTGCTCGTGCTGATGCTCGTCTTCCTCAGGGATCATCCGGAGGGGCAGGAGCCGGAGCCGTCCGCGCACCAAGGGGCCGCCTATGTGCGCAAGCAGATCGCCGCCTCGTGGCGCGAGCCCGGGACGCGGCTCGGACTGTGGGTGCACTTCACCACGCAGTTCCCGGCGATGGTGTTCCTGCTGCTGTGGGGCCTGCCCTTCCTCGTCCAGGCGCAGGGGCTGACGCGGGCGACGGCGGGGGAGCTGCTCACCCTGGTCGTGCTGTCGAACATGGTGATCGGCCCGGTGTACGGCCAGATCGTCGCCCGGCACCACAGGGCGCGGCTGCCGCTGGTGCTGGGCACGGTGGGTGTCACGGCGGCGATGTGGGCGGTGACGCTCGCCTACCCGGCGGTGGCCGGCGTCGAACACGTCCCGATGTGGCTGCTGGTGCTGCTGTGCGCGGTACTGGGGGCCTGCGGCCCGGCTTCCATGCTCGGGTTCGATTTCGCGCGGCCCGCGAATCCGCCGGAGCGGCAGGGGACCGCGTCCGGGATCACCAACATGGGCGGGTTCGTCGCCTCGATGACGACGCTGTTCGCGGTCGGTGTGCTGCTGGACGCGACCGGGGACAACTACACCGTCGCGTTCTCGTTCGTGTTCCTGCTGCAGGGGGTCGGCGTCAGCCAGATTCTGCGGTTGCGGGGGCGGGCGGCTCGGCGGGAGCGGGAGCGGTTGGTTGCGAGCAGGGTTTCCGCGGTGCACGTTCCCGTGTAAGTGGGGGTGTTGGTGCGGGCGTCGGTTCTGGGGGCTGCCGCCCCCAGGCCCCCGCTGCCGGCCTGAACGGCCTCGTCCTCAATCTCCCCCAGAGGGGGGACCCCCAACGGGCTGAAAATGCGGGCCGGCATTGGGAGGTGGCCCTGGCGGGTTGGATGTGCGTGCCGGCATTCGACGGCGCCCCGGGGCTGGACAGGCGGGCCGATGCCGGGAGTTGCCCCCAACGGGCTGACGGTGCGGACCGGCGTTGGAAGGCGCCCCCGACGGGCTGATGGTGCGGGCCGGCGTTGGGAGGTGCCCCGCGCGGCCTGATGGTGCGGGCCCTGCTGGGAGGCGCCCCCGGGCTGGATATGCGGGCCGGCGTCGCGAGGTGCCCCCGACGGGCTGGACATGCGGGCCGGTGCCGGGAGATGCCCCGGACAGGCTGGACATGCGGGCCGATGCCGGGAGGTGCCCCGGACAGGCTCGATACGCGGGCACGGGCTCAGGGGGTCAGGGCGTTACCGCGAAGTGGTGCAGGATCGCCGACGTGAGGGACGGGTCGCCCTCCGTCTTGACGCGGTCGGCCACCGATTCCGGGGTCACCCGGCCGCAGGCCAGGCGGAAGTAGGTCTCCCAGTCCATGGCGAAGGAGGCCGCGGGGCCGAGCGCCGGGGACGTTTCGAGGGTGCCGCGGCCGTTGATGTCGACGCGGATCGTGCGCAGGAACTCGATGGGGCCGTGCACGTCGAAGACGATCGCCGAACTGCGGGGCGCTCCCGCGTCCTTGGCGACGACCTTCGGCAGTGCGCCGAGCAGCACGTCCCGCGCGATGTGCGCGCCGGGCGAGTCGAGGTTGCCGGGCCGGCCGAGGGCGGTACGCAGGTCCTGCTCGTGCACCCACACGTCGAACGCCCGGTTGCGCATGGCGTCCTCGATGGCGGTCTCCCGGCCGTGCAGGCCGCGGATCATCGCGCCCGGTTCCCGTGTCTCGTTGCGCAGCTGGCGGTTGCGGCGGATGACCGTGTACTCCAGCTCGGACGTCATCTCGGGGGCCGTGTGGTGCCGCCGTACGTCTACCTGCATCTCCATGTAGCGCTGCTGCTCGTTGGTGACGTGGTAGAGGTCGCGGGGGAGCGTGTGAATGGGGCGCGGGTCGCCGAGCGTCTCGCACTCCAGGCCGATGACATGGGAGACCACGTCACGGACCGACCAGCCGGGGCACGGGGTCCGGCGGTTCCACTCGCCCTCCACGAGCGGTGACACCAGCTCGGATATCGCGTCGATGGAGTGGGTCCAGGCGTCGGCGTAGGACTGGAGAGTGGGATGCAGACTCACGGAACGGGACCCCTCGGGCGGTCGGTACGCGGGCATTGGTGACGGCGGATGACGGCGGGTGTCGACGGCGTTGTCGGCGGTTGTGTCGTTTTTGCGGTGGGCGGGATAGCTGTCAGCGGGTGTCTTGGAACGTTAAGTTACGCTGCTGTGAGGCACCCCGGCAGTGCTTTCGTGTGACGATCGTAGGCCTGTATGGACGGCTCGAATGTCAGGACGGTGGTAGTGTGCGCGCTTCGCTCATCCAGATCGGCGTAGACGAGGGCGAATCGGTCGAATCGCGCAGGCGGCGAGTGGCTTCGCTGGTACGGGAAGAGGCCGGCGCCGATCTCGTCGTACTGCCCGAACTGTGGACGACCGGTGCTTTCGCATACGAGCGGTTCGCCACCGAGGCCGAGGCGCTGGACGGGCCGACGTACGAGGCGATGGCGAAGGCGGCGAGCGACGCGGGTGTGTGGCTGCACGCCGGGTCGATCCCCGAGCGGGATCCCGAGGGCCCGCTGTACAACACCTCCCTCGTCTTCTCCCCCGCCGGTGAGCTGGCCGCCGCCTACCGAAAGATTCATCGCTTCGGCTTCGACAAGGGTGAGGCCGTGCTGATGGGCGCGGGCGCGGAACTGGTGACCGTCTCCCTCCCGGAGACGACGGTCGGTGTCGCCACCTGCTACGACCTCCGTTTTCCCGAACTCTTCCGTGGTCTCGTCGACGCGGGTGCGGAGACGATGGTCATCTCGGCGGGCTGGCCGGAGCGGCGGCGGGCCCACTGGACGCTGCTGGCTCAGGCGCGGGCGGTCGAGAACCAGGCGTACGTCCTTGCGTGTGGAACGGCTGGGACGCATGCGGGGGTTCCGCAGGCCGGGCATTCGATCGTGGTCGATCCGTGGGGTGAGGTGCTCGCGGAGGCGGGGGCGGGCGAGGAGGTTCTGCGGGTCGAGTTCGAGCCCGCGAGGGTGGGGGAGACTCGGGAGGTGTTTCCGGCGCTGAAGGACAGGGTGCTGGGGGTTGCGGTGCCGCGTCGGGGGTGAGGCCCGGTGGGTTGGGGTTTCCTCGCCCCCGCCGCCCTTACCCGTTCCCGTCCCGTTCCTGGGGGCTGCCGCCCCCAGACCCCCGCTGTCGGCCCTGAAGGGGCCTCGCCCTCAAACTCCCCCAGAG
>NZ_LIQQ01000228.1 GCF_001418565.1 Streptomyces graminilatus
CCGCTCGGCCGAGCGGGAGCGGGCCAGCAGTTCCGCCTCCACGGCCGCCGCCGCTGCCTCCGCGAGGGCGGCGCCGGGATGCGGACCGGCGTCGGCACACAGTCCGGAGGCGACGGTGATCGTGCCCAGCGCCCGGCCCGTCTCCGGGGCGAACACCGGCACGCTGACCGCCGACACCTCCTGCCACATGTCGAGAAAGTGCTCGGGGCCGTGCACCTCGGCGCGCCGCCGCAGACGCAGGGCGAGCGCCGCGCTGTTGTGCCCGACCTCCCGCTCGGCCAGATCGCCCCACGACTCGCCTCCGGGCATCCCGCCCGCCGCCCACAGCACCCGCGGCCGTTCGTCGGTGAGCAGCAGCGCCGACCGGCCGCCGAGCGCCGGGGCGAGCCGTTCGAGGACGGGCCGGGCCGCCGCGGACAGGGCCGACCCGAGCGCACGCCCGTCGACGGAGCCTGCCCGGCGCAGGTCGTGCCGTACGCCGAGGAAGCGGGCGCGGCGCCAGGCGGCGACGGCCTCGTCGGGGACGTCGTCGGGCAGCGGACGCCCGGTCAGGAACCGCTGGCGCGCCTGACCGAGCAGGAGCAGGGCGGGAGACATTTCGGCTGTGGTCATGGCACCGCACACCGTATCCGGCGGTGGCCGGCGACCGCCTTGGAGGTGGGAACAGATGCCGGGGAGTTCCGGGTGTCTCGAATTGAGACACCCACGAACGGCCGGGCCGCTCCACGATCATGGACGGCCGCCCGACTGTCCCGGGCGTGGCCCGTCCACCGTTTGGAGTTTCCCCGTGCCTACCGTTGTCGACACCGACGTACTGATCGTGGGCAGCGGCCCGGCCGGGGCGTCCGCCGCGCTCGCCCTGAGCACCTACGGCGTGCCCAACATCGTCGTCACCCGGTATGCGAGCCTCGCCGACACGCCCCGCGCGCACATCACCAACCAGCGCACGATGGAGGTCCTGCGTGACCTCGGCGTCGAGGACGAAGTGGTCGCCAAGGCCACGCCCCAGCACCTCATGGGCAACACCACCTTCTGCACCAGCCTGGCCGGCGAGGAACTGGGCCGGGTCCGCTCCTGGGGCAACGAGCCGCTCGTCCAGGCCGCCCACGAACTGGCCAGCCCCACCCGCATGTGCGACATGCCGCAGCACCTGATGGAGCCGGTCCTCGTCGACGCGGCCGTCGCTCGCGGCACCCAACTCCGGTTCCAGACCGAGTATCTGACGCACACTCAGGACGCGGACGGCGTCACGGCCACCGTCCGTGACCGGCTGCGCGGCGACACGTACGAGATCCGCGCCCGCTATCTGATCGGCGCCGACGGCGGCCGTTCCAAGGTCGCCGAGGACGCCGGACTGCCCATGGGCGGCCAGATGGGTGTCGCGGGCAGCATCAACATCGTCTTCGACGCGGACCTCACCAAGTACACGGCCCACCGCCCCTCCACCCTCTACTGGGTCCTCGCTCCCGGCGCCACCGTCGGCGGCATCGGCGCGGGCCTCGTCCGCAACGTCCGCCCCTGGAACGAGTGGATGATCGTCTGGGGCTACGACGTCACCGCGGGCGCCCCCGACCTCACCACCGAGTACGCCGAGGGAGTCGTCCGCAGGCTCGTCGGCGACGACGACATCGACGTGACCATCAAGTCGTCCTCGGCCTGGACGGTCAACGAGATGTACGCCGAGACCTACTCCAACGGGCGCGTCCACTGCGCCGGAGACGCCGTCCACCGGCACCCGCCGTCCAACGGGCTCGGCTCGAACACCTCCATCCAGGACGCCTACAACCTGGCCTGGAAGCTGAAACTGGTCCTCGACGGCACGGCCGCCCCCGCGCTGCTCGACACGTACAACGCCGAACGCGCCCCCGTCGGCAAGCAGATCGTCACCCGCGCCAACAAGTCCATCGGCGAGACCGCCCCGATCTTCGCGGCCCTCGACGGACTCTCCCCGCAGACCCCCGAGGAACTGTGGGCCAACATCGCCGCCCGCAAGGACGCCACCGAGGCCGCCGCCGGGCAGCGCGCCAGGCTGCGCGAGGCGATCGCCGCCAAGGTGTACGAGTTCAACGCCCACGGAGTCGACCTCAACCAGCGCTACGAGTCCGCCGCGATCGTCCCCGACGGCACCCCCGACCCCGGCTTCCCCCGCGA
>NZ_LIQQ01000229.1:0-4367 GCF_001418565.1 Streptomyces graminilatus
CCTCGACGGCCGTCGAGGGGCCGTGCGCGGCGACCAGCATCCAGGAGGTCAGGGCGAAGAAGCCGACGACCACGACGATCGCCAGGTAGGTGGCCCTGGGCACCGTCTTCTTCGGCTCGCGGGCCTCCTCGCCGTAGATCGCGGTGGCCTCGAAGCCGAACATGGAGGCGAGGGCGAACATCACGGCGATGCCCGGGGCGCCCTGGGTCACGGCGCTCGGCGAGAAGGTCTCCGAGATGCCGAGCCCTTCCGGCCCGCCGCCCTTGAAGAGGGTGACCAGGCTGAAGGCCAGCAGGATGCTGAACTCGGCCAGGACGAAGACGGCGAGCAGTTTGGCGCCCATGTCGATGCCGGTGGCGCCGAGCCACTGCACGATCGCCATCGTGACCAGCGACCACACCCACCACGGCAGGTCGAGCCCCAGGTGGGCGCTGACCAGTCCGTTGACGATGGAGCCGTACAGCCCGTACATGGCGGCCTGGATGGCGCAGTAGGCGAAGAGCGCCACGCCCGCGCTGCCGGCGCCGGCGGTCCGGCCAAGGCCCTTGCCGATGTACGTGTAGAAGGCGCCGGCGTCGACGACGTGGCGGCCCATGGTGACGAAGCCGACGGCGAAGAGCAGGGTCACCACACCGACCAGCACGTACGCGCCGGCGGTGCCGGGGCCGTTGCCGATGGCGACGGAGATGGGGACCGACCCGGCGACGCCGGTGAGGGGTGCCTGTGCGGACAGGACGAGGAAGAGGATGCCCAGGACGCCGAGGGCGTTGGGCTTGAGCTTGCCTGCGGTGGATGCGTCCCGCGCGGTCTGCTCTGTCGAGACCGTCTGACTGTCCACTCGGATCACCTGCCAGAGGAAGAGGGAGGATCATTTCAGGCCAAACGAGTTGCCTCATGGTGGGGTGGAACTATCCGTTTGGCAAGGGGTCCGGCCCGGCGATTCCGACACCGACGGGATTTGACGGGATTTATTGCGCGGCTGTAATCAGCCGGATACGCCTCAGGCCTCGGCGGCGAGGTCGCCGTCGCGGCCACCACGGCCTTCGCGGTCGGCGGCCAGGAGCCGCAGGACGTTGCGCAGCTCGTCGAGGGCGTCCTCGATGACCTCGCGCTCGCCGAACACGAGCTGGTGCAGGACGAGACCCTCCAGCGTGGCAAACACCATACGCGAGAGGCCCTCGCCGACCGGTCCGGGCAGCAGCTGGGCCAGCTCGCGCCGGGTGGCCTCGAAGTACTCGTCGTCGTACAGGGCGCGCAGATGCGGGAGCAGCTCGGGCCTGCGGCGGGACTCCAGCAGCAGTTCGTACTGGAAGGCCTGGAGGTCGGGGCCGCTCTCCACCATCTGCGTCAGCCCGGCCGTGAAGTCGGCCGTGCTGCCCGTGCCGGTTTCGAGGTCGCTGCTGGTCAGGGAGGAACGGATGGCGTGGGTGAGGGCCTCCTCGATCAGCGCGTCGCGCGAACCGAAGTGGTGCACGACGAGCCCGTGGGTGACCCCCGCCTCCTCCGCGACCGCCCGGTACGTGAGCTTGCGGAGCCCGCCGCGGGCCACCACGCGTACGGCGGCGTTCAGCAGGGCCTCGCGGCCGGCTCCGTAGGTCACGCGCTTGCGGGGGCGGCGCGGGGCGGCGGGCTCGGTCATGTCCGTGACCCTACCTGTGACCCCATCCGTGACCACGGTCAACGTCGGGGAGCCCGGATGCCGCGGAACTCCCAGTCGCCGCCGAGCGCGGTCGACAGCACCTCCTCGGACTCGGTGGGCTGCGCGCCGACGTCGGTCCGGACCGGGGCCGGCCCGGTGACGATGTGGTTCGTCAGCCGTCCGAGCCCCTCGACCTCGACCTCGACGACGTCGCCGGGCTGGACGGGCCGGGAGTTGGCGGGCGTACCGGAGAGGAGCACATCACCCGGGTAGAGGGTGATGGTGCGGGCGATGTCGGCGACGAGGTAGTGCATGTCCCACTCCATCTCGTCCGTCGAGCCGTCCTGCACGACCTCGCCGTTGACGTACGTGCGCAGGTACTTGCCGCGGAAGTCCCAGTCGGTGACGAGGCCGGGGCCGAGCGGGCAGAGCGTGTCGGAGCCCTTGACGCGGAGCATCGAGCCGGCGTCGGTGTCACGGAAGTCGTGCAGGCCGTAGTCGTTGGCGACGGTGTAACCGGCGATGTACTCCCCCGCCTCGGCCTGCGAGATGTTCCGCGCGGTCTTCCCGATGACGATGGCGACCTCGCCCTCGTAGTTGAGCCACTTGCAGCCCTCGGGGCGGACGATGGCGCCCTTGTGGGAGTTGAGGGAGGAGGTCGGCTTGTGGAAGTAGGTGGGGGTGGAGGTCAGTTCGATCTGGAACTCGTCCACGCGGCTGCGGTGGTTGAGGTGCACGGCGACGACCTTGGAGGGCACGACCGGAGGCAGGTGCTGCGCCTCTTCGATCTTGACCCGGCGGCCGTCCCCGGCGACGAGTTCGTCCCCCTCGACGATGACCTGGACGGTGGCGCCGTCGAGCAGGATGCGACGGTATTCGGGCATGTCAGTGCTCCTGTACGGGGGTTCGGGGGGCGGTCCAGCCGGCGGCGGGCCGGTCGAACCACAGGTGGACCTGGCCGGTGCCGACGGAGTTCTCGTACTCGCCGTACTGGCGGGCGGGTGCGGTGCAGGCCTGTTCGCCGAGGGCGCCGGCCATCATCAGGTAGTGGAAGAACTTCGCCTCGGGCTTGTACTTCCAGAACTCCGGCATGGTGTCGAGGACCTGGTCGTGACGGCCCTCCTTGAACCAGGCGATGCGCTCCTCGTCGGCGGCGCGGGCCTCCGGCGTGAAGATGTGCTCCAGGTCGCTGGCCTCGTGGTCGCGGATCTCGCGCAGCGGCCAGAAGGTGTGCGAGAGGGCACCGGAGGCGATGACGATGACGCGGCGCCCCGGAGTGGCGGCGATGCCGTCGGCGAGCGCCCGCCCCAGCCGCAGATGGTCCTCCATGTCACCGGTCTGGCAGACGCCGATGGTCACCCACCGCTTGTCGGGCAGGCCCTCGCCGAGGAACTTCCAGAGGTTGATGGTGGCGTAGTAGACCGGCAGATAGTCGTCGTCGATCGACGTGATCCAGGTGCCGTGCTTGTCCGCGAACCGGGCGATGTTCTCGGCGAGTTCGGGGTCGCCGGGGTAGTCGTACGGCATCCGGCACATGCCGCGCGGCAGCTCCTCGGAGGTGAACAGCCCGGCCCGGCGCTGCTGACCGCTGACGACGAACTCCACCGTCGTGGCCCAGTGCGAGTCGAGGACGACGACGGTGTCGTAGTCGTCGCGCTCGAAGACCTCTTTACGGAGCTGGTGGAGGCCGGTGACGAGGGTGATCTCCCGGCCCTTGTTCAGCTCCAGCCGGTCGGCCTCGGGCAGCACGATGGTGGGGACGTGGGCGAGCAGGCCCGCCCCGACTATTTCACCCATGGTCGTTCCATCCGTTCGGCGCGGTGACGGTGTTCTTGAGGTCGCAGTAGAAGTCGAAGCTCCAGGTGCCGCCCTCACGGCCGACCCCGGAGTGGCGGGAGCCGCCGAAGGGGGCCTGGAGGTCGCGTACGAAGAAGCAGTTGACCCAGACCGTGCCCGCGACGAGCCGCTCGGTGACGCGTTCGGCGCGCTCGTGGTCACCGGTGGCGAGGGTGGCGGCGAGCCCGAACCGGGTGTCGTTGGCGAGCCGGACGGCCTCGTCCTCGTCGGTGAAGGTCTGGAGGGTCAGGACGGGCCCGAAGACCTCTTCCTGGACGATCTCCGAGTCCTGGGCGACGTCGGTGAGCAGCGTGGGCGGGTAGTACTGCCCGTCCTCGTCCGTACGGCGCCCGCCGATCACGGCCCGTGCGCCGTCGGCGAGGGCGCGCCGCACGAACCCGTCGATCTTCTCCAGCTGGCGGGGGTGGATGTTGGGGCCGAGGTCGGTGGCCTCGTCGCGCGGGTCGCCCTGCGTCAGCCGGGCCGCCTTGTCGGCGAACCGCCGGGTGAACTCGTCGGCGATCGACTCCTCGACAAGGATGCGGGTCGCGGCCAGGCAGACCTGCCCGGCGTTGTCGTACTGCTCCACGGCGAGATCGACGGCCAGCTCCAGATCGGCGTCGGCGAACACCAGCAGCGGGGATTTTCCGCCGAGTTCGAGGCTGAGCGGGGTGAGGTTCGCGGCGGCGGAGGCGGCGATGTGCTTGGCGGTCGGGACGGATCCGGTGAAGCTGATCCGCCGTACGTCCGGGTGCGAGGTGAGCGCGTCGCCGATCTCGGAGCCGTAGCCCTGGACGACGTTCAGCACTCCGGCGGGCAGTCCCGCCTCGGCGGCGATGTCGGCCAGCAGGGACGCGGTGAGCGGGGACCACTCGGCGGGCTTGAGGATCAC
>NZ_LIQQ01000229.1:4379-4930 GCF_001418565.1 Streptomyces graminilatus
GCCAGCATCAGGGGCGCGTTCCACGGGGTGATCAGCACGCTCGGCCCGGCCGGGTCCCACGAGACGTGGTTCGTGTGGCCCCGGGTCTCGAAGTCCTCGTGGTCCAGCTTCAGCAGCCAGTCCGCGAAGAAGCGGAAGTTGTGCGCGACCCGGGGCATCACACCACGGCGGTGCGACCGGAGGAGGGCGCCGTTGTCGTTGGTCTCGACGATCGCCAGCTCTTCGATGCGCTTCTCGACGCCGTCGGCGATGGCGTGGAGGAGGCGGGCCCGTTCGGTGCGCGGGGTGGCGGCCCAGCCGGGGAAGGCAGCCTTGGCGGCGGCGACAGCGGCGGAAGCCTCGGCGGGGCCGCCGCGAGCGATCTCCCCGAGGACACGGCCGTCGATGGGCGAGTTGTCGGTGAAGGTGGCGGCGGATGGCACGCGTTCGCCACCGATCCAGTGCCGGGTGTCGACGGAAACTCCGGCGACGGTGATTCTGTCGGCCATGAGAATGGCTCCTTCAAAAGGAAGTTGTTGAGGTGGACCGGACTTTTTTCGCCCCCGCCGCCC
>NZ_LIQQ01000023.1 GCF_001418565.1 Streptomyces graminilatus
CCCGGATTCCCCCCGTCTCCTCGCCGCCCCCTCCCGTCGCCTGTTCGTCTCCCGTGTCGTGGCCGGTGCCGCCGCCGCGACCGCCGTGGGGACCGTCGGATACGGCACGTACGGCGTCCTGCGCGGCCCCCGCGTGAAGCGGGTCACCGTGCCGCTGGCCAAGCTGCCGCGCGCCGCCCACGGGTTCAGGATCGCCGTCGTCAGCGACATCCACCTCTCGCCCGTCCTCGGCCGGGGTTTCGCGCAGAAGGTCGTCGACACGATCAACTCCACCCAGCCCGATCTGATCGCGGTCGTCGGTGACCTGGTCGACGGCAGTGTGAAGGACCTCGGTCCGGCGGCCGCGCCCCTCGCCCAACTCCGGGCGCGCCACGGGTCGTTCTTCGTCACCGGCAACCACGAGTACTTCTCCGGCGCCGAGCAGTGGGTCGAGGAGGTACGGCGGCTCGGGTTGCGTCCGCTGGAGAACGCGCGCGTCGAACTGCCCGCCTTCGACCTCGCCGGGGTCAACGACATCGCCGGTGAGAGCGAGGGCCAGGGCCCCGACTTCGCCAAGGCGCTCGGCGGCCGGGACACCTCCCGGGCCAGTGTGCTGCTGGCCCACCAGCCGGTGCAGATCCACGACGCCGTCGAGCACGGCGTCGACCTCCAGCTCTCCGGCCACACCCACGGCGGCCAGTTGTGGCCCGGCAACTTCGTCGCGGACCTCGCCAACCCCACCCTCGCGGGCCTGGAGCGGTACGGGGACACGCAGTTGTACGTCTCCCGGGGCGCCGGCGCCTGGGGCCCGCCCACCCGGGTCGGGGCTCCTTCGGACATCACCGTGATTCAACTGGCGTCCCGGCAGGCCTGATCACAACCGCCGATGAAGATCACCGGCCAGTGAGGATCAGGGGTCGGGGAAAGCGCAGTCGATGATCACTTACTGGCCGGCGGTGGTCCGCCGTGTCGCGCCCGTCGCCGGGTTGATCGCCCTGGTGGCCGGTGGTGCCATGCTCGCGGTGCTGCTGGTGGGCGACGGGGACTCCGTCGGCTCCGCCCTCGGGCAGAGCGCGCTCGCCGGGCTGGTCTGCGGTGTCGCCTTCCTGCTGGTCGTGCCCGTGCCGGACACCGTCACCGCCGCTCGTACCGCCTCCCATTACGGGCTGTCGCTGGAGCCGGCGGCGGCGCGGCTGCCCGCCGTCCGCCGGGTCACCGCCGACACGCCGGGCGCCACGGCGTTCCAGTTGGCCGACAGCGTCCTGCACACCGTCAAGGAGGCGCAGACCCCGGTGGTCGCCGAGGTGCTGGAGCTGGGGCACGGAAAGGTCTCCCTGGTCTGCAAGACGCCGTACGGGCCCCGGGTCCAGGTCTCCATCGACCTCGCCGTGACCGAGGGCAAGGCCGTCGCGGTCATCACCTGTCGGCCCACGGTGTCCTTCAAACGCCTTGACGGTGGGGCGAGTTGGGCAATTTCGGGCATGCTGGAACGTCATGTGCGGGTGGCTCTGCACGAGCTCTGAACCGGTGGATGACGACTCGTCGGTAACGTCTTTCCCATCTGCCCCGAAGTCCCTTCCCCGACGCGAAACTCCTGTGATTAGGTGATCAACGCCACAGGGGATTCGCCTGTGCAGGGGGCCTGGGGAGGGCACACCGATGCGCTCGTTACGCGTGCGGATTCTCACTGCGCTGCTCGTTCTGTCGGCGGCCGGCGCGGTCGCCTGGCAGTTGATGCCGACGGGGGCGGACCACGGGAGGACGATCACCGTCGGCACCACCGACGCCGTGACCTCCCTCGACCCGGCAGGCGCCTATGACGCCGGGTCCTGGGCGTTGTTCAGCAATCTCTTCCAGTCGCTGCTGACCTACCGGCCGGACGGCGCGGCCCCCGTCCCGGACGCGGCGAAGAGCTGCGACTTCAAGGGCGACGACCTGCGCACCTACGTCTGCGAGCTGCGCGACGACCTCGAATTTCCCAGCGGCCGGAAGATGACCGCCAAGGACGTGAAGTTCTCCTTCGAGCGAGTCAAGCGCATCAACTCCGACGCCGGCCCCGCCACCCTGCTCAACACCCTCGCCTCGGTCGACGCGCAGGACCTGACGGTCACCTTCCACCTCAACTCGCCCGACGCGACCTTCCCGTTCAAGGTGGCCACCGGAGCCGGGGCGATCGTCGACCGCGAGCTGTATCCGAAGAACGCCCTGCGCACCGACTCCGGCGCGGACGGCACCGGACCGTACCTCCTGAAGTCGTACATGAAGGACACGGAGGCGGTGCTCCGGCCCAACAAGCACTACGTGGGCGCCGTGCAGAACACCGGCCGCCCCATCCGGCTGCGCTACTACGCCACCCCGCCGGCCCTCGCCAAGGCATGGCAGGCCAAGCAGATCGACGTCGCCACCCGGCAGTTGCCGCCCGCGATCCTCGCCGGCCTCTCGCCCAGCGACCCCGGCCAGCAGATCGTCGAGTCCGACAGCTCCGAGACCCGCAACCTCATCCTCAACGTCCGCGCGGACTCTCCCCTCCACAACCCGCTCGTCCGCCGCGCCCTGGCCTGGCTGGTCGACCGGCAGGAACTCGCCGGCACGGTGTACGAGGGGACGGCCGAGCCCCTCTACTCACTGATCCCGGCGGGCCTCACCGGTCACACCACCTCGTTCTTCGACGACTTCCCCAAGCCCAGTGTCAAGCAGGCCCGCGCCCTGCTCACCGAGGCGGGCGTGAGCCTCCCCGTCCGCTTCACCTACGGCTACGCCAAGGGCCGTGGCGCCTCCGCCGAGGAAACGGCCCTGCTCAAGCAGCAGTTCGAGAAGGGCGGCCTGTTCAAGGTCACCGTCCAGGGCTACGAGCGGACCCTCTACCGGAAGCGGTACACGGCGGGGAAGCTGGACGCCTACGCCGTCGGCTGGGTCGCCGACTTCCCCGACCCGGACACGTTCACCGGGCCGCTCGTCGGCACCGGCAACAGCATGAAGAACGACTACGGCAGCAAGAAGGTGGACCGGCTGATCCTGGACAGCCGCAAGTACGCCAGCCGCGTCCGCGCCGCCCCGGACTTCCGCGCACTCCAGCAGCTCGTCGCCGAGGACGTACCCGTCATCCCGCTGTGGCAGCGCAAGGAGTACGTCGTCAGCAGCGTGGACATCAGCGGCAGCCAGTACGTCTCGGACGGCACCGGGGTCTTCCGGCTCTGGACCCTCGACTGGCTCTGACGCCGACGGATCCGGTTTCCCGTCGCCGACGGCTCCTGTCGCCTTGCCCGTCGCCGACGGTTTCCGTCGCCCTGCCCGTCGCCGACGGTTTCGGTCCCCTGCTCACGGGCACGCCGCCCGCTCGGGCAGGGTGACCGTCACCGCCAGCCCCTCGCCCCGCGAGGTCCGTACGCTCACCTCGCCGCCGTGCGCCAGCACAACCCCCTGCACGATCGCCAGGCCAAGCCCGCTCCCCGCCCCGCCCCCGGCCCGGAAGAACCGGTCGAACATGCGCGCGGCGTCCGCGGGCTCCAGGCCGGGCCCCTGGTCCGCGACACACAGCCGTACGACACCGTCGACCCGTTCCAGACCGAGCCGCACCGGCACATCGGCGGGCGTGTGCGTGCGGACGTTGCCCACCAGGTTGCCCAGCACCTGTCTGAGCCCCGACTCGTCGGCCCGCACCAGGATCGCCCCGTCGGCGGACACGCTGATCGGCCGGTCCGGTTCCTGGACCCGCAGATCCTCCGCCGCGTCCCGTACCAGACGGCTCAAGTCGACGTTGCGCAGCCGGAGTTCGGGCTGCTGGTCGAGACGGGCCAGCGTCAGCAGCTCGTCCACCAGGCGCCCCATGCGGTCCGCCTCGCCGTTCATCCGGTCCCAGGCGCGCCGCCGTTCCCCCGGATCGGTCAGCATGCCCTTGTCGTACAACTGGAGGTAGCCGCGTATCGCGGACAGCGGGGTGCGCAGTTCGTGCGAGGCGTCGGCGACTAAACGGCGCAGTTGGGCCGCGCTGTGCTCGCGGGTGCGGTAGGCCGACTCGACCTGGTGGAGCATGGTGTTGAGGGCGACCCGCAGTTGCTCGACCTCAAGGGTGGCCTCGCGGCTGGACGGGACACGCCGGGTGAGATCGCCCTCGGCGATGGCCGTGGACGTCTCGACCATGTCCTCCAGGGGTGCCATACGGCGGCTCACGCTGAACATCGTCACCACGGCGAGCAGCGCGAGCAGCAGCGTCCCGACGGTGAGGTCGAGCCGCACCGCCTTGCCGAGGACGTCGTGCAGGGCGTCCGTCGAGGTGGCCATGAGTACGGTCGTGCCGTCGGCCAGCCGGGCCGCCGTGACGCGGTACGGGGCGTCCCGTACCTGGATGTCGTGGGGTTCGCCGTCCCGGGCGAGGGCGGCCGGGTCGGTGACGGCGGCGGCGAGGGCGCGCTGGTCGGAGGTGGCCTCGAACCCGGCGACGGGCATGGCCTGCCCCTTCTCGCCGACGACCACGAAGATGCCGTTGGAGACGAGGGAGCCGGAGCCCGGGGAGCCGGGGTTCAGGAGGCCGGACCCCGCCGAACTGCCGCTGCCGTTAGGGCCGTTGACGCCGTCGCCGTCACCGCTGGTGTGCCGGTATCGGTCGGTGAGGGCGGCGAACGCGGTCAGCGAGTCGATCTGGTCCAGCGTGATCCGGGAGCCGCCGATCGAGTCCCGGGTGCCCATCAACTGGGTGTCGACGCTGTCCAGCAGATAGATCCGCATGCCCATCACGCTCGCGCCGGTCGCCACGACGATACCGATGGCGAGCAGCATCACGTTGGCCAGCGTCAGCTTGACGCGCAGGGAGTGGATGCCGCGATTGCAGTGGAAGCTGCGGCACCATCCGGCGACGAAGGCCCGGCCCCATTTCCGTCCGGTCGCGAGGAGCCTCACCTCAGGCCAGCCCGTATCCGACACCACGCCGGGTGGTGATCACTGGCGGCCCGAGCGCGTCGAGCTTGCGCCGCAGATAGCTGATGTACGTCTCGACGACGGTTGATTCGGGAGGCGTGTGCTCGTACTGCCAGACATGCCGCAGGAGTTGCTCCTTGGGCACGATCCGGCCGCCGTTGCGCACCAGGAACCGCAGCAGCGCGTACTCCGTGGGGGTCAGCTCGACGGTGCCGCCCGCGCGGTGCACGCTGTACGTCGACTCGTCCAGCTCCAGGTCGCCGTAGCGCAGCAGGGGCCGCTGGGGCAGTACGTCGGCGGGCCGGGTCCGCCGCAGCACGGCGGTGATCCGGGCGACCACCTCGTCGATGTTGAACGGCTTGGTGATGTAGTCGTCGCCGAACCCGAGGGCGCCGACTATCTCCCCCGGCGCGTCCCGCGCGGTCAGGAAGACAAGGGCCAACTCGGGCCTGCGGCTGCGTAGTTCACGCCCGAGGGCGCGGCCGTCGCCGTCCGGGAGCATGATGTCGAGCAGTGCGACGTCCGGCCGGGTGCGCTCGGCGAGGGCGAGTGCCTCGCGGACGGTGCCCGCGACCATGACCTCGAAGCGGTGATAGCGCAGGGCGATGGCGAGGACGTCCGCGATGCTCGGCTCGTCCTCCACGACCAGCACGGTGCCGGTGCCGGTACGGGAGCCCGTACCGGTGCTCGTGCCTGGACCCGAATTCGTACCCACATCCGTACCCGTCATGGCCCCAGTATCGGCGGGGCCACCGGCGGCCGGGACCCGATCCCCCTTTGGAGTTCCTTGAGAGTAGTGGCCGTCCGGTGTCCACACGCGTGCGTGATCACCAATCCTGTTTCCCAGGACCTCGGCGATCAACCGGAGATCAACCGGAGATCAGCCGAAGAGCAACCGAGGACCGACCGAACGAGCCTGATGAACAAGGGGTGTTGAGCGTGGAGGCATTGGCGCGGTGGTGCTATCGGCACCGGCTGGTGGTCCTGTTGGTATGGGTGGGGGCCGTGCTCGGGCTGGGTGTCGCGGGCACCGCCGCGGGCACGGACTACGCGAACACGTTCATGCTCCCGAACACGGACTCCACCCGCGCGTACCAGCTGATGGAGAAGGCCTTCCCGCAGGCCTCGGGCGACACCGACACGGTGGTGTGGAAGGTCGACGCGGGCACCGTACGGGACGAGTCGGTACGCTCCCGGATCGAGCCGAAGCTGGCGGAGATAGCGAAGCTGCCGGGTATCGGCCAGGTCACCGGCCCGTACTCTCCCGCCGGCGCGGCCCAGATCAGCGGGAACGGGCGGATCGCCTACGCGCGGATCACCTTCGCCGAACAGGCGAACTCGGTGCCCAAGGAGACGATCCAGAAGGTCGTCGACACCGCCAAGGCAGCCGAACACGACGGACTCGAGGTCGAGTTGGGCGGCCAGGCGATCGCCAAGATCCAGGCGCCGCCGTCCGGCATCGCCGAGGGCGTGGGCATCCTGGCCGCTGCGGTCGTCCTGTTCCTCGCCTTCGGCTCGCTCTTCGCGATGGTGCTGCCGCTGGTCGTCGCGGTCGCGGCCCTGGGCACCGGTCTGATGGCCATCGCCCTCCTCAGCCACGTCACCTCCATCCCCGATTTCGCCCCGCTGCTCGGCTCGTTGATCGGCCTGGGCGTCGGCATCGACTACGCGCTGTTCATCGTGACCCGGCACCGCAAGGGCATCCTGCGCGGGGTGCCTCCCGAGGACGCGGCGGTGACGGCGCTCAACACCTCGGGCCGGGCCGTACTGTTCGCGGGCGGCACCGTGGGCATCGCGCTCGCCGGCATGCTCGTGATGAACATGAGCTTCCTGGACGGCGTGGTCATCGCGACCTCTCTCACGGTCGCCCTGAGCATCCTCGCCGCGATGACCCTCCTGCCGGCCCTCCTCGGCTTCCTCGGCGCCCGCGTCCTCAGCCGCAAGCAGCGCCGCCGGCTGGCCGAGTCGGGACCGGAATCGGACGAGGCGAGCGGGCTCGCGGCGCGCTGGTCCTCGTACGTCGAGAAGCGCCCGCGCTCCACGGCGGCGCTGGCCCTGGTGGTGATGGCCGTCCTCGCGCTGCCCGTCCTGTCCATCCGGCTCGGCGCGACCGACCAGGGCAACCACCGGGAGACGACGACCACCCGGCACGCGTACGACCTGCTGGCCGAGGGCTTCGGCCCCGGCTTCAACGGCCCGCTCCAGGTGGTGGTGTCCAAGGGCGACGCGAACGCACTCGTCTCGACGATCCGTACGACGCAGGGCGTGGCCCAGGCGGCGGCGTTGCCCCCGGCCGGCGGAATCACGGTGATCCAGGTGGTCCCGACGACCTCACCGCAGTCGGAACAGACGGACCGGCTGATCGACCGCCTGCGCGACAAGATCGTCCCGGACTCCGGGGCCGAGGCCCACGTCGGCGGTGTGACCGCGACCTTCAAGGACTTCGCGTCGGTGACGGGCCAGCGCCTGCCGTACTTCGTGGCGGCGATCATCACCTTGGGCTTCCTGCTCCTGATGGTGGCGTTCCGCTCGCTGGTGGTGCCGCTGACAGCCGCGCTGATGAACCTCATCGCGGCGGCGGCCTCGTTCGGTGTCCTGGTGGCGATCTTCCAGTGGGGCTGGGGCACGGAGCTGCTCGGCGTCGGCAAGGAGGGCCCGATCACGGCGTTCCTCCCGGTCATCATGCTGTCGCTCCTCTTCGGCCTCTCGATGGACTACCAGGTGTTCCTGGTGAGCCGGATGCACGAGGAATGGGTCCACACCAAGGACAACGCGCGGGCGGTCCGCGTCGGCCTCGCGGAGACGAGCCGGGTCATCAACTCCGCCGCCCTGATCATGATCTGCGTCTTCTCGGCCTTCGTCCTGAGCGGCGACCTGGAGGCCGCGATGGCGGGCATCGGCCTCGCGGCGGCGGTGGCGCTGGACGCGTTCGTCCTGCGTACGGCCCTGGTGCCGGCCGCGATGCACCTGCTCGGCAACTCCAACTGGTGGCTCCCGGCGGGCCTGGACAAGCGTCTGCCGCATCTGGCGGTGGAACCGAAGGAGGACCGGGAGACAGCGGAACCCGCCGGGTCGGCGGGCGGCGCCTCGGCGATCCACGGCTACGTCCGTGACGCGGAGGGAGCGCCGGTCGAGGCCGCGACGGTGACCCTCCACTCCCAGGGCGGCGGACGCCAACTGGACCGGGTCACCTCCCTGGCGGACGGCTCGTACATCCTCTCCGTCCCGGCCCCGGGCGCCTACCTGCTGTCGGCGACAGCGGACTCGCACGGCTCGCGGGCCCACCAGGTGACGGTGGGGGACGCTCCGCTGGTGTACGACGTGGAGCTGACGGGCGCGTCGGAGTCGGAGGAGGAGCCGGAGCGCACCACGCGCTGAACGGCCGCCCCGCGCACCGGACCTGACTGCTTACTCGCCCTTCCCGGGTTTCTTGGATTGTTCCTCGGGAAGGGCGTTGGTCATTCCGGGCAGGAAGTCGGTGAACAGGTCGTGGACCTCGCGGACGAGCGGGCGCAGCACCCGGAAGCGGGCGAGCGACACGCCCCGGGCGGTGAGGCGGGCGCCGCGCCCGGCGAGCCGGTAGGTGCGCTCGCGGCCCTCCGAACGGTCGTAGATCCAGTACATGACCATGCCCATCTGGGACAGCCACATCAACTCGGGCAGCACGTCCCGGAGTTCCTCCGGAACCTTGGCCTTCGAACCGGCGAGCACTTCCTTGTGCACGTTGATGGCCTGGACGCGGGCATGCTCCGACTCGGGGGAGAAGGGGCTGAGGGGGCTGTTCGGGTCGGCGGCGGTCTTGAAGAACTGCACGGCGAACTCGTGGTAGGGCGCGGCGACATCGAGCCAGGCCCGGTGCACCCCGGCGAGCCGGTCCTCCAACTCCGTCTCCCGGTCCAGGACTTCCCGCGCGACCACCTGGTACTCGCGGGCGAGCTGGTCGTAGAAGCCCTGGATGAGGTGCTCCTTGCCGGCGAAGTAGTAGTACGCGTTGCCGACGGAGACCCCGGCCTCCTGGGCGATGGCCCGCATGGTCGTCCTGTCGTACCCCCGCTCCTTGAACAGCCGCATGGCCGTCTCCAGGATCAGCGCACGGGTCTGCTCGCTCTTGGCGGGAGCGGGAGCGGGAGACTTGGACGAGGCAGTGGACTCGGACGACTCGGACGACTCGGACGACTCAGGCGACTCAGGCGACTCAGGCGACTCGGGCGGCTCAGGGGGCTCGGGACTGTCTTTCGCTGCTGACACGGAAGGAGCCTAACCAGTGGAGCAGGTCCCGCTGTCACAGCCGGGTGAGCTGCCGGGCGGGGTGCCGGGTGAGCCGGCGGCTGGGCTGCCGACCGGATTGTGGACCCACCCGAAGCGCGGATCGTAGGCCCACCCGTCGGCCCGCTGGTACACGGGCCGGCCACCCCTCTCCGTCGTACCCCACTGACGCCCGCGCCACTTGGCGGCGGTGAGTACGGCCCCCTTGGCGAGCCGGGCCCCGGCCGGGGTGGCGAACCGGTGGGCGAGCGGCCGGTGCTCACGCAACGCCCACAGCACGACGACCCAGGCTCCGGTGCCCCGGTAGATCTGCCCGGCGTCCCCGACGACGGTGATGTCGTCGAGGGTGGCGCGGTGATCGAGGCCGGGGAAGAGCGCCCGCGCCTGCTCGGACCCGGCCGGGACCAGGTCAAGCGGCACCAGTTGGGGCTGCCGTACGAGCCAGCCGCGTACGAAGGTGCACAGGGCGCAGTCGGCGTCGTACAGGACCGTGAGCCGGCGGACCGGCACGCCCCCCGTGGCGTGCCGGTCCGCGCGGGCGGTGGTGTCCCCCGACCCCACCGCTTCCAGGTGGCTCATCGCGGTCACGCCCCGGCCGCGGGGGCGACCCAGCCCTGCGGCGCGACGGGCGGCACCTGCTCCCGCTCCATGACACCCCGCCGGCGGATCTTGCTGAGCACGAACACGTTGGCGAGATGCATGACACCCAGCACGAGCAGCACCACACCGAGCTTGGTGGAGAGCGCCTCGAAGACCTCGCGGGTGCTGGCGATGGTCCCGTCGCCGCTCAGATAGAGGGCCACGAACCCGAGGTTGACGAGGTAGAACCCGACGACGAGCAGATGGTTGACGGCATCGGCGAGCTTCTCGTTCCCCCGCAGCACATCGGCGAGAAAGACCCGCCCGTTGCTACTGAGGGTCCGCGCGACCCAGATGGTCAACGCGACGCTGACCAGCAGGTAGATGACGTATGCGACGACTGTGAGGTCCATGTCTTCGTCCTTGTTCCCGACCCTGGCTTGGCGCTTCGGAACGACTTGAACGCGTTCAAAAGTGCTTACGGGGGAGACTGTAGACCTCTTTTTGAACGCGTTCAAGTGGTGGCTTGGGTGGGCTGGTGGCAGTTGGACGGAAGGCGGGAGCTGTCCAGAAGGGGGTGGCCGACCGTGAACGCCGGGCGCGAGGAGCAGGGGCGGAATCAGGCGAAGGAACGGGAGGGGGGGGAGGGGGGGGAGGAACGGGAGGAGTGGCTCGACAC
>NZ_LIQQ01000230.1 GCF_001418565.1 Streptomyces graminilatus
GCTGGCCGGTGACGCCGCGCACGTGCTGCCCCCGTCCGGCGGTCTGGGACCGGGCCGGTCGGTCGGCCGTACGGGGGTGAGGCCCGGCCTCGGCCGCCCTGCGCGCACGTACGCCGAACCCACGTGCGGGGCGGGTCTCCGGGGAACGCCCTGGTCCGTCCCGAGGTGGGGACCGTCTGCCCGGCCCGGACGGTGAACTGGCGTACCCGCGGTCGGGCTTCGGCGACGCGGGGGCGGGGGCGGGGCGGCGGATCGATGCGGGCACAGGCCGCGTGTTGATGAGATCGCCTGATGCGCTCGCCGATGAGCTCGCCCGACGGCGGCGCCAGCTGAGATGCCCCGGCCGAGATGGCCCGACCGAGATGCCCCGCCCGAGTTCGCCTGCCGCGTCGGCGGCGGAGAGGACCTGCACCCAGGGGATCTTCAGGAGTTGTCGAGGACCGGGAAGCGGCGCGGTGCCAGAACCAGCAGCGCCACGAATGCCAGTGCCGCCGCGCCCGCCGCCCCGAAGTACACCGCGTGCACGGCCGCCGCGATCGCCCGCCGGGTCGCCTCCGGCGCCGCGCCCGTGCCCAGTGCCCGGGTCACCGAGTCCAGGTCGCTCGCGCCGCCGAGCCGGGACGCGAGTACGCCGTTGGCCACCGCGCCGAACAGGGCCGCGCCGATGGTCTGCCCGGTCTGGCGGCAGAAGAGGACGGAGGCAGTCGCCGTACCCCGCTCCGACCAGCCGACCGTCGACTGGACGCCGATTATCAGGGGGAGTTGGAACAGTCCGAGGGCGGCGCCGAGCAGCAGCATCAGGAGGGTTGGCTGCCACGGGGAGCCCGGATAAGGGAGGAAAGGGAACGCCAGCAGGATCAGGGCCGCCGCGCCGATGCCGAGCAGCGCGGTGTCGCGGAAGCCGATCCTGCGGTACACGTGCTGGCTCAGCGCCGCCGACACCGGCCAGCTCAACGTCCATACGGACAGCACGAATCCGGCGGCGATGGGGGCCAGGCCCAGCACCGACTGGGCGTACGTGGGCAGGAACACCGTCGGGGCCACCATCAGCAGGCCCAGTGCGCCCAGGGCCAGGTTGACGGCCGCGATCGTGGGGCGCCGCCACACCCACCCGGGGATGATCGGCTCCGCCGCCCGGCGTTCGATCACCACCACGAGGAACACCAGCGCAAGTCCCGTACCGAAGAAGGCGGTTGACTGCCAGGACAGCCAGGGCCAGGCCACGCCGCCCTGGACGAGGGCGGTCAGCAGTACACCGCCGCACGCGAACACCGCGAGCGCGCCGGCCCAGTCGACGCGTGTGCGGGAGTGGGGGCCGGAGGTGTCGCGCCGGGGTTCGTGGAGGTGGCGAGCCAGCAGCCACATCGCCACCGCGCCGACGGGCAGGTTGACGAGGAAGATCCAGCGCCAGTCGGCGTAGGCCGCCAGAACTCCGCCCAAGGCGGGGCCCGCCACCGCCGAGGCCGCCCACACCGACGACAACCTGGCCTGGATGCGCGGGCGTTGCTCCAGGGGGTAGAGGTCGGCGGCGAGGGTCTGGACCGTGCCTTGGAGGGCGCCGCCGCCGAGACCCTGGACGATCCGGAAGGCGATCAGCGCGCCCATGTTCCAGGCCAGCGCGCAGAGCAGTGAGCCGAGGAGGAAGAGGGCGGCGCCCGCGATCAGGACCGGCTTGCGGCCGAAGGTGTCGGAGAGCTTGCCGTACACCGGGAGGCTGACCGTGACGGCCAGCAGATAGCCCGAGAACAGCCAGGAGAAGACGGAGAAGCCGCCGAGGTCGCCGACGATCTGCGGTACGGCGGTCGACACGATGGTGGAGTCGAGCGCGGCCAGCGCCATCGCGAGCATGAGCGCGGCGACGACGGCTCCCCGCTTCCCGGTTCCGGTCCGCCCCTGCGTCACGCCGGGTATCGCGGGCTTCGTACGACGGCGGCTGCTGCTGCCCACCGGATTCCTTTCCCTCTACATCTATCTGTCGGCGACCACTCTGCCACTTGACCCTCACGCGGCGGGAGGGTGGAGCCTGGCAGGGCTGGAGGGTGGAGCAACCCTGAGATCCGCTCCACCGAGGGGTGGACAACCCTTAGGGGTAACTCCGCATCAGGGCTCGGGGAGGGTTCGTACCGGCGGAGGACGAGACGAGGGGCGGGCCGTCCTTAACCTGGTCTTACGCCGCTGGGTACGGGGTTCCTGAACTTCGGGGGTGGGGTTTTCCCCAGCAGAAGACTGCGCTGGGCACCAGAGACCCGGACCCCTTCCCGCCAGCAGACTCATGGACATACCGCAGAGCCACGCACCACCAGGTGTCAGTGCGCTCTTGGCAGTGACCGACTTAGGAGACATACCATGACATCGGCTGTGACAATCACCAGGCACGGGGGCACTGGAGGGGGTACGGCCGTTGCCGCACGGGCGCGGCAGGTCGTGAAGGCGTACGGGTCCGGGGAGACCCGGGTCGTCGCCCTGGACAATGTGGATGTCGACATCGCGCGGGGAGAGTTCACCGCGATCATGGGCCCCTCGGGTTCCGGCAAGTCCACCCTCATGCACTGCCTGGCCGGCCTCGACACAGTGAGCAGCGGCCAGATCTATCTCGACGACACCGAGATCACCGGGCTCAAGGACAAGAAGCTGACGCAACTGCGCCGGGACCGGATCGGGTTCATCTTCCAGGCGTTCAACCTGCTGCCGACGCTCAGCGCGCTGGAGAACATCACGCTGCCCATGGACATCGCGGGCCGCAAGCCGGACAAGGGCTGGCTGGCCCAGGTGGTCGAGACCGTCGGGTTGAAGGACCGGCTCAAGCACCGGCCCAACCAGCTCTCCGGCGGCCAGCAGCAACGCGTCGCTGTAGCCAGGGCGTTGGCGGCCCGACCCGAGATCATCTTCGGTGACGAGCCGACCGGAAACCTCGACTCCCGTGCGGGCGCCGAGGTGTTGGGCTTCCTGCGCCGCTCGGTGGACGAGCTGGGCCAGACCATCGTGATGGTCACGCACGACCCGGTGGCCGCCTCGTACGCGGACCGGGTGCTGTATCTGGCCGACGGCCGGATCGTCGACGAGATGTTCAAGCCGACCGCCGACAGCGTCCTCGACCGGATGAAGGACTTCGACGCGCGGGGGCGTACGTCATGACTGTGCTGAAGACCTCGATGCGCAACTTCTTCGCGCACAAGGGCCGAATGGCTCTGTCGGCCGTGGCCGTGCTGCTGTCGGTGGCGTTCGTGTGCGGGACCCTCGTCTTCACCGACACCATGAACACGACGTTCGACAAGCTCTTCGCGGCCACCTCCTCCGACGTCACCGTGTCTCCGAAGGCGGCGAAGAACGACGACACCCCGCAGAACGGGGTTCCCGACTCCCTGCCGGCCTCGGTGCTGACGAAGGTGCAGCAGGCCAAGGGCGTCAAGTCGGCGGAGGGCGCGGTCAGTTCGATGAACGTGACCGTCGTCGACAGCCACAACGACAACATGGGGTCCAGCAGCGGGGCTCCCACCATCGCGGGCAACTGGACGCGCAACGACCTGCGTTCGATGGAGATCACCAGCGGTCACGCACCCCGTGGGCCCACCGAGGTGATGGTCGACGCCGACACCGCCGACAAGCACCACCTGAAGCTGGGCGACGAGCTGCGTACCATCGCGCAGACCGGTGACATCCGTGCGCGGATCGTCGGTATCGCCACCTTCAAGGTGACCAACCCCGGTGCCGCGGTCGTCTACTTCGACACCGCCACCGCACAGCGCCAACTCCTGGGCGCGACAGGCAGGTTCACCCAGTTCAGCGTCACGGCGGCGGCCGGGACGACGGACGACCAGCTGAAGCGGAACGTAACGCAGGCTCTGAAGGCATCCGATGAGGCTTCGGCCTCCGGCGGATTCAAGGTGCAGACGCAGAAGGAGTTCTCGGACGAGAGCCGTAAGGGCATCAGCCAGTCCCTGAACGTCATCAAGTCCGCCATGCTCGGCTTCGCCGGGATCGCGTTCCTGGTGGGCATCTTCCTGATCATCAACACCTTCTCGATGCTCGTCGCCCAGCGGACCCGCGAGATCGGCCTGATGCGGGCGATCGGCTCCTCCCGCAAGCAGGTCAACCGGTCCGTGCTGGTGGAGGCGCTGCTGCTCGGCTTCGTCGGATCGGTCCTCGGTGTCGGCGCGGGGGTCGGCATCGCGGTCGGTCTGATGAAGCTGATGTCGGCGACGGGCATGAATCTCTCCACCGACGACCTCACGGTCAAGGCGACCACCCCGGTGATCGGCATGATCCTCGGCGTCGTGGTCACAGTCATCGCCGCCTACCTGCCGGCCCGTCGCGCGGGCAAGGTCTCCCCGATGGCCGCACTCCGCGACGCCGGCACCCCGGCAGACGGCAATGCAGGCTTGGTAAGGGCCCTCATCGGGCTGACGCTGACAGGCGCGGGCGGCTTCGCCCTCTACTTGGCGGCCACCGCCGACAAGGCGAGCGACGGCTCACTGGTCCTCGGCGCGGGAGTCGTGCTCTCCCTTCTCGGCTTCGTGATCATCGGCCCGCTGCTCGCGAGCGGTGTCGTACGGGTGCTCAGCGCCCTGCTGCTGCGGGGCTTCGGTCCGGTCGGCCGGCTCGCCGAGCGCAACGCGCTGCGCAACCCGCGCCGTACGGGTGCCACGGGCGCGGCCCTGATGATCGGCCTGGCGTTGGTCGCGTGCCTGTCGGTGGTCGGCTCGTCGATGGTCGCCTCGGCGACGAGCGAGCTGGACGCGTCGGTCGGCGCGGACTTCATCGTCCAGGGCAACCAGCGGATCGTGCCGCAGGCGGAGGCGGCGATGAAGCGCTCGCCCGGCCTGACCCACGTCACCCGCTACAAGGAGGTCGAGGTCACCCTGACCCCGCCCGACGGCAAGGCCGAGCGGACACAACTGACGGCCGCCGACCCGACGTACGCATCCGACCTGCGCCGCACCACGCTCTCGGGCACGCTGAGCGCGGCGTACGGCAAGGACGCGATGTCGGTGGGCTCCGGGTACGCCAAGGACCACCGGGTGAAGGTCGGCGACACGATGACGGTCGCCTTCAAGGGCGGCAGGACGGCGAAGCTGAAGCTCGCCGCGATCACGGACGACGACGTGGCGATCGACCAGGGCTCGCGGTACCTGTCCATCGAGACGATGGAGAAGTACCTCCCGTCCGACAAGGTCCCGCCGAGCAGCCTGATGTTCGCCTCGGCGAAGAAGGGCCAGGAGGACGCGGCGTACGCGGCCCTGAAGAAGGCCTTCGACCCGTACCCGCAGTACCAGGTCCGCGACCAGAGCGACTACAAGCAGGAGTTGAAGGACCAGATCGGCCAGCTCCTGAACATGGTCTACGGCCTGCTGGCCCTGGCGATCGTCGTAGCGGTCCTGGGCGTGGTGAACACCCTGGCGCTGTCGGTGGTGGAGCGAACCCGGGAGATCGGCCTGATGCGGGCGATCGGC
>NZ_LIQQ01000231.1 GCF_001418565.1 Streptomyces graminilatus
GCCCGGCGGCTCGGCGAGCTCGGCATGTCCTCCTCGGACGTCGTGCTCGTCGGGGAGGAGGAACACCGCCCGTACAACAGGGTGCTGCTCGCCGAGGTCCTCGCCGGACGGTACGCCCCCGAGGTGATCGCCCTGCCGTCGCCGGACCGGCTGGTCCGGGCCCGCGCCGAGCACATCGACCGCGCCGGGCGGGTCGTGCACTGCTCCGACGGGACCTCGATCGAATACGGCTCGCTGGTCCTCGCGACCGGGTCCAACCCCGTACTCCCGCCCCTGCGCGGGCTGTTCACCCCAGATCATGAACTCCCGCTGGGTGTCCACGCGTTCCGGACCATGGACGACTGTCTCGGCCTGNNCGGGCCGTCGTCATCGGCGGCGGGCTCCTCGGTGTGTCCGCCGCCCGCGCACTCGCCGTACGCGGTGCGCAGGTCGTGCTCGCCCAGCAGGCCGAGCGGCTGATGGAACGTCAACTGGACCCGGGTGCCTCGGCCTTGGTGCTGCGGCACCTCAACGAGCTGGGCGTCGAGGTGCACACCGAGTGCCGGGTGCGGAACGTGCGCTGTGTCGGCGGCCGGGTCCGCTCGGTCGAACTGGCCGACCATTACGCCCTCGACGCCGACCTCGTCGTACTGGCCTGCGGGGTCCACCCGCGTACGGGTCTCGCGCGTGACGCGGGGCTCGCCGTGCACAAGGGCATCCTCGTGGACGACGAACTGCGCACCTCCGACCCGCACATCCGGGCCCTCGGGGACTGCGCCCAGCACCAGGGCACGATCTACGGACTTGCCACCCCCGCACTCGAACAGGCCGAGGTACTGGCCGAGTTGATCGCGGCGGAGGCAACCGGAACGGGTGACCTCACCGCCCGTTACACCGGTACCCGGGCCCTCACCCGGCTCACCCTCACCGACTTCACCGCCGACACCGCCGGTGCCGCCGGTGCCGGTACCGGTGTCGGCAACCCCTTCGACCTCGCCGCCTTCGGCGAGCCGAACCCCCGCCCCGGCGACGACGTCATCCAGCTCGCCGACGCCACCCGGGGCACGTACCGCAAGGTCGTCGTCCGTGACGACCGGCTGGTCGGCGGGGTGCTCGTCGGCGAACTCGGCACCGTCGGCGCCCTCGCGCGCGCCTGGGAGGGAGCAGAGCCGCTCCCCTCCGACGGCGGCCCGCTGCTCCACCTGCTCACCAACGACGGAGGCTCCTAATGACCGCCACTGATGGGGCCACCCCCACGATCGTGCTCGTCGGCCACGGCATGGTCGGCCAGCGCTTCCTCGAAGCACTCGCCGCGCGCGGTCTGACCGCCGCGCACCGCGTGGTCGTACTCTGCGAGGAGCCGCGTCCCGCGTACGACCGCGTGGCGCTGACCTCGTACTTCTCGGGCAAGACGCCCGAGGACCTCTCGATGACCGACATGGCGTTCATCGAGAAGGAGGGCATCGAACTGCACATCGGCGACCCGGCGGAGACCATCGACCGCGAGGCGAGGCGGGTGACCGCCCGCTCGGGTCTGGTCGTCGACTACGACGTCCTCGTCCTCGCCACCGGCTCCTACCCCTTCGTACCGCCGGTCCCCAACAAGGACGCCGAGGGCTGCTTCGTCTACCGGACCATCGAGGATCTCCTCGCCATCGAGGAGTACGCCAGTACCCGTACGACGGGTGCCGTGGTCGGCGGCGGGCTGCTCGGACTGGAGGCGGCCGGTGCGCTGAAGGGGCTCGGACTCACCTCCCACATCGTGGAGTTCGCGCCGCGCCTGATGCCGGTGCAGGTCGACGACGGGGGCGGCGCGGCGCTGCTGCGCACCATCGAGGACATGGGCCTCGCCGTCCACACGGGTGTGGGCACGCAGGAGATCGTCGTCGGCGAGGACGGCGCGGTCACCGGGATGAAGTTGTCCGACGGTTCCGAACTCGCCACCGATCTGGTGGTGTTCAGCGCCGGTGTCCGGCCGAGGGACCAACTCGCCCGGGACTGCGGCCTGTCCGTCGGCGAGCGCGGCGGAATCGCGGTCGACGAGCAGTGCCGTACGGTGAGCGACCCGCACGTGTTCGCGATCGGCGAGTGCGCGCTGGCCTCCGACGGCCGGGTGTACGGCCTGGTCGCCCCCGGTTACGAGCAGGCGGAGACCGCCGCCGCCGCCATCGCCGCCGACGAGGCGGAGCAACTGACCTTCACCGGCGCCGACTTGTCCACCAAGCTGAAGCTGCTCGGCGTGGACGTGGCGTCCTTCGGCGACGCGCACGGCGTCACCGAGGACAGCCTCGACGTCGTCTACTCCGACTCCCGTTCGGGCCTGTACAAGAAGCTCGTCATCGGCCGCGACGGCACGCTGCTCGGCGGCATCCTCGTCGGCGACGCGGAGGCCTACGGCACGCTGAAGGCCTTCACCGGTTCGGTCCCGCCCGTATCGCCCGAGTCCCTCGTGCTGCCCGCCGGCGCCGGGGAGTCCGTCCAGCTCGGCCCGACCTCGCTGCCGGACGACGCGATCATCTGCTCCTGCAACAACGTCCGCAAGGGAACGATCCGAGGCGCGGTCACCGAGCACAACTGCACCACCGTGCCCGAGGTGAAGAAGTGCACCAAGGCCGGTACGACGTGCGGGAGTTGCGTCAAGGTGCTCGGCCAGCTCGTCACCGCCGAGCTGGAGGCGAGCGGGGTCGAGGTCGACAAGGGCCTGTGCGGCTGCTTCTCACAGACCCGCGAGGAGCTGTACGAGATCGTCCTCGCCCTGCGCCTCAACACCTACCAGGACCTGCTGGACCGCTACGGCCGCGACCACGCCAAGGGCGGTGACGGCTGCGACATCTGCAAGCCGGCGGTCGCCTCGATCATCGCCTCCCTCGCCCCGGTCATCGGCGCGAGCGTCCACGTCCTCGACGGCGAGCAGGCCGCGCTCCAGGAGACCAACGACCACTTCCTCGCCAACCTTCAGAAGAACGGCTCGTACTCGGTCGTCCCGCGTATCCCCGGCGGTGAGATCACCCCGGAGGGCCTGATCGTCATCGGCGAGATCGCCCGCGACTTCGGCCTCTACACGAAGATCACCGGCGGTCAGCGGATCGACATGTTCGGCGCGCGGGTCGAGCAACTCCCGCTGATCTGGACGCGGTTGGTGGACGCCGGCTTCGAGTCGGGGCACGCGTACGGCAAGTCCCTGCGTACCGTGAAATCCTGTGTCGGCCAGACCTGGTGCCGTTACGGCGTCCAGGACTCGGTCCGGATGGCGATCGACCTGGAGCTGCGCTACCGGGGGCTGCGGTCCCCGCACAAGCTGAAGTCCGCCGTCTCCGGCTGTGCTCGCGAGTGCGCCGAGGCCCAGTCCAAGGACTTCGGCATCATCGCCACCTCGGGCGGCTGGAACCTGTACGTCGGCGGCAACGGAGGCGCCACCCCGCGCCACGCGGACCTGCTCGCCCAGGATCTGAACGACGCCGAACTCATCAGGCTGATCGACCGGTTCCTGATGTTCTACATCCGCACGGCGGACCGGCTGGAGCGCACGTCGACCTGGCTGGAGCGGATCCCCGGCGGCCTGGACCACGTACGGGACGTGGTCGTGGAGGACTCCCTCGGCATCTGCGAGGAGCTGGAGTCACTGATGACCGCGCACGTCGCGCACTACCGCGACGAGTGGGCCGACACCATCAACGACCCCGAGAAGCTCGCCCGGTTCGTGTCCTTCGTGAACGCGCCGGACACCCCCGACCCGGTCGTCGGCTTCGTCCCCGAGCGCGACCAGATCAAGCCCGACCTGCCGCTGCTGTCCATCGGCCTGCGCCCCGCCGCCGACGTCCTGGAAGGAAGTGCCCAGCGATGACCCTGGCACCCGAGACGATGACCGACCTCAAAGTCCAACTCCGCCTGGGAGACGCGGACGACACAGACGACGGCTGGTTCACGGTCTGCGACCTGAGCCTCCTGCTGCCGGGCCGCGGTGTGGCGGCCCTGCTGCCGGACGGCCGACAGGCGGCAATCTTCCGCGACCGCGCCGGGATCCTGTACGCCATCGACAACCGTGACCCGTTCGGCGGCGCGGCGGTCCTCTCCCGTGGCCTGACCGGCACCCACCAGGGCCGCCCGTACGTCGCCTCCCCGCTCCTCAAGCAGCGCTTCGACCTGGAGTCGGGCCGCTGCCTGGACGACGAGACGGTGGCGGTGACGGCGTACGAGGTACGCACCGCCGCCTGAGCCGCCTGAGCCGCCTGAGCCGTCCGAGCAGTCGTTTCACGACTTCAGGCCCTCGTACGTCACCTCGGTGAGCTGCTCGGAGGCGGCCCAAAGCCGTTCCCCGGCACGGTCGTCGAGCGTCCAGGAAGCCCGGCGGGACTTCGCGGGCGCGCCGCGCCAGCCCAGGATCCTGGGGCCGATGAACGCGTCGGGCCGTACGCCGGGGGCGGTGGCCGCGTACAGGGTGGGCAGGGCGCCCGCGTCGGCGGACTGGGCGAAGAACCGGTTGCCGATCTCCATCAACCGCTCGGCACCCTTCCGCCCCCGCATCTTCGGCGCGGCGGTCTGGAGGTTGGTGTCGGCGTACCCGGGGTGCGCGGCGGCGGCCACGACACCGGAGCCGACCGCGTCCAGCCTGCGCGCCAGCTCGTGCGTGAAGAGCAGGTTGGCCGACTTGGAACGCCCGTATGCGATCCAACTCCGGTATCTACGCTCGCTGTTGAGGTCGTCGATGTCGATGTTGCCGAGCAGGTGGGCGCCGCTGGAGAGATTCACGATCCGGGCGCCGGGCGTGCCGAGCAGCCTCGGGAACAGCAGCCCGGTGAGCGCGAAGTGCCCGAGGTGGTTGACCCCGAACTGCGTCTCGAACCCGTCCGCCGTCGTCCCGTACGGCAACGCCATCACGCCCGCGTTGTTGACGAGGAGGTCGAGCCGGTCGTACGGAAGCTCGTCCACGAACTCCCGTACGGAGCACAGGTCTCCGAGGTCCAGCGGCCAGAACTCGGCGATGGCGTCCGGCACTTCGGCAAGCAGCCGCCCCACCGCCTCGTTCCCGCGCGACTCGCTCCGGCAGGCGAGCACCACCCGCGCCCCGCCGCGCGCCAACTCCCGTGCGGTGACGTACCCGAGACCGCTGTTGGCACCGGTGACGACGGCGATGCGGCCACTCTGGTCGGGGATGTCCCGCACGTTCCAGCCCGGCATGTTCGGATTACCTCCATTGGCGACGACGAGTCCGGCGGCTCTGGCGATCCAGATTCCGATCCCGGTCACAGACTGCGCCGAATCGGCGCCCATGACCAGTTCCGCCGACCGTTTCCGCCGGCAGTTCCGCCGTCCAGTTCCGCCGTCCAGTTCCGCCGTCCAGTTCCGCCGACCCTTCCACGCTCGGCCGTCAGGGCTTGCGGCCCACTCCGCAGTAGGCGTCGACAGCCGCGCCGGGAACGGCCGGACCCCGGCCGTCGGGGCGCCACTCGGGCACCTGGACCACGCCGGGGTCCACGAGGTCGAGGCCGTCGAAGAAGGCGGCGATCTCGCCGACGCTCCGCACGTAGTACGGCACGGCGCCGCTCGCGTTGTACGCCTTGGACGCGGCGATCATGCCCTCGCTGGTGGCGGTGGAGTCGCTGATCACCAGGTGGCTGCCCGACGGCAGGCCCGCCATGAGCCGGTTGACCAGGTCGCGTGCCTGGTCGTGGTCGGCGACATGGCCGAGCGTGTTGAGAATCATCAGGGCGACCGGCCGGGTCAGGTCGAGGGTGTCGGCCGCCGCTTCGAGGATGGTCTCGGGGGCGTACAGGTCGGCGTTGAGGTAAACGGTCCGGCCCTCGGGGGTGCTGCCGAGGAGGGCGTCCGCGTGGGCCAGCACGATGGGGTCGTTGTCGACGTACACGATCCGGGCGTCGGGCGCGGCGCGCTGCGCGACCTCGTGGGTGTTTTCGGCGGTGGGCAGCCCGGTGCCGACGTCCAGGAACTGACGTACGCCCTGCTCATCGGCCAGATAACGGACGGCGCGTCCCAGGAAGTGCCGACTGGTGACGGCCACATCGACGAGACCGGGGAAGATCTCCTTGATCTGGTCCCCGATCTCCCGGTCGACCTCGTAGTTGTCCTTGCCGCCGACGAAGTAGTTCCAGAAGCGGGCCGAGTGCGGCTTGGAGGTGTCTATACGAATCCGCGCGCGGGCGCCGGTGCCGTCGCCGATGTCGGCCGAGGGGGTGGGGTCGTTGTCTAACACGGCAGAGCCTCCTGTGTGGTGAGGGTGGTGCAGGTGATGGCAATGGTGATGGTGATGCTGGTGATCACCGGCACCAACGTAGGCGAACTCGCGTTCGTCGCAACGGAGTTGCGAGGATCCACGCTCGCGCACCGCAGGGTTCCGGCCACCCGGACCTGACACCTGAAAACACCCGACGCTTCCCCGACCCCCAGAGCCACATCCGCGCTCGGCGGCCGTCTTCGGCGGCATCCTCTGGCGCTGTGCCGCCCACACGGCATCCACCGTTCTACGGGCGGCAGCCCAGGTAGTACGAGCGCTCAGCCCCACGAGCCGACTCCCAACGGACCACGACGGGGCTGGCGACGACCGGTCCCGAGTCGCGAGCCGATCCAGTCCCGGACCGCCCGCAGTTCCCCGGTCTTCGCCTCAGCTCTGCGTCGTGCCTACATCCACCCCGCGTCGTGCGACCGCGCCGCGGCGAGCTGCTCCTCGGTGAGGGTCGACGGGTCCGGTCTGCTCACCACCGCCCAGTGTTTCTCGACGGGGCAGCGGGCGTAGCGCGTGGACATGGTGATGCGCAGGGACTTGATGCCGAGGAACGGTACCCAGGTAGCCGTGTAGAGGTGTCCCGCCGCACACTGCACGATCGACTTTTGAGGCACGTGTCTCTCCTCCGCGGGGCCTCAGTTGGTCTTGATCTCGAAGCTGCTGCCGTTGCGCGGACCGAGGCGCGCCGTCACCCTCGGCTGCGTGCCCGTGCCGCCCCGAACCGTCAACTCCTCGGTGTTCACGCCGAGTCGGGCCGCACGCTGGCCCTTGTAGCGGAAGAACACAGCGACCTCGTGGACACCCGGCTCGACCGAGACTTCCGTCGTGCCCCATATCGCGGGCCGCTCGACGCCGTCGATCTCCACCACCGGCCTCGTCAAGGCGCGGTGGAAGGGCAACGCCACCAGCGACGGACGGATGTCGAAAAGAACCTTCACCATCACCATCTCCGAATTCCTTGCCTGATCCGCTAGACGATCATTTCCAAGGCAGGCACCTGCACATGAGGTGAGGGAGCCCAAGGCCCGTGTACGCCCGCGGCCTTGGACTCGATCATCTTGCGTGACCGCCTCGTATTCCAGCCTTACACCGACGTCGCTCACGCCGAGGAAGACAGCACCGACTCCGGGCGGAAGCCCCTCGCGATGCCGATCAGGCTGCCCGTCGTGATCAGCACGGTCACCCCGCCCGCGTACAACAGCAGCCTTGTCGGGCCCAGCGGATCCAGGGCGATGGACATCGCGAGCAGGGCGCCGAAGCCGGGCAGCATCGCGGCCAGGCTGACCAGGCCGCCGCCGTTGCCCGCAAGGGCGCCGGCGCCGGGCTGGGACAGGCGTGGGAAAAGCAGGTTGAGCAGCAGGGCGAGGGCCGCGCCCGCCCAGGTGGCCAGGAGCGGGAGCACGAGGGCGAGCGTCAGGTAGCCGGCGTCCGGTGCGAGGCTGTCGTGGTGCAGGGTGCTGGACAGCGCGAGAGCGAGGGCGCCGAGCGTGCTCATCACCGCCCACTGGCCCGTCGTGACGACGAGTACATAGCCGAGCAGTCCGCCTGCGATGCTCGCCGGGTTGTAGGGGGCGCCGAGCATCGCCTCGAGCGCGCCGACCCCGGCCTCCGCGCCGACCACGTTGCGCACCGCGAGGCCGGCGCCCACCGTGCCGTGCAGGGCGATGACGCCGGGCATCAGGACAAGCAGCAGCCCAGCCGCGACGGTGTCTCCGTGCGCCCCGTACAGGAGGCCGAGCCGGGAGCTGCTGGCCGCACCGTTCATGTTCGAGTCGTCGGACAGCAGGGGCAGAGCGACCACGGAGGCGGCTGTCAGCACGAACGGCAGGAACACCGTCGCGAAGTTCCGCAGCCGCTCCCGTCTCATCCGCCACAGCAGCGCGGACGCCAAGATCCTGGCCCTGGTCACGTCGAAGGGGAGATTACGTCGCGACACGGGATACGCCTTCCGTCTCCAGTTGCCGGTAGACGTCCTCCAGCGGATTCCGGGCGGGTACGACTTCTCGTATGCCGATGCCTTCGCTCACCAGGCAGGCGACCAGCGCCTCCGCCGCCTGCTCGTCGGGCACCTCTACGACTATGGCGCCCTGCTGATGCTCCTCGTAGCTGTGGCCGAGTCGGTCGAGGACCGCCGGTAGGTCGCCGGAGCCTCGGATGCGCAGCCGGTAGGCGCTGCCGAGCAGGGCTGTGCGCAGGGTGGTCGGTTCACCTCGGCCTACGATGCGTCCCTCCTGCAGCACCGTTACGTCGTCGGCAAATCGGTTGGCATCAGCCAGGGCGTGAGTGGAGACGACGACCGTGTGTCCTTCGTCCGCCAAATGCCGCAGATACTCGGTGAGTTGGGCCGTACTACCCGGGTCGAGGCCCGACATCGGCTCGTCCAGGAGCAGGATGGGCGGCCGTCCCAGGAACGCCTTCCCAAGGCCCGCTCGCTGGTTCTGGCCACGGCTGAGGCTGCCGATGCGGCGATCCGCGAGGTCGGTGAGGCCGAGCAGGTCCAGGACTTCCGCGATCCGCTGCTCGGAAGGGCCCGGTGGCAGGCCAAGGACGCGTGCCCAGTACCTCAGGTTGTCCACGACGCTCAGCCGTGGTGCGAGCGCCGAGCGGTGCGTGGCCAGGGCGATCAAGGACTTGGCCTCCGTATGCGTATGCGGGTCGACGCCGTCCACGAGGACACTGCCCTCGAAGGGCGCGAGAATCCCGGCGAGCACACGGAACACCGTTGTCTTTCCGGCGCCGTTCGGGCCCAGCAGCACGTGGATTCCCGCGCCGTATTCGAGACTGACATCCCGTAGGACCGGCCGCCCTCGATACCCCGCAGAGACGCTCAAGACTTCCAGCTTGGCCACCGGGTCAACGTAGCACCGCCGCCGAGTGATCAACTGAGCTGTCATCGCCGCCCTTTTCAGCGAGCTGTCGCTCATCGGGCGTCGCGGCGGACGACGGACGCGGCAGCGGCATCGACGCGACGACCGAGGACCCGATCATGACGAGGGCGAAACTCCACAGGCCCATCAGCAAGATGATCGAGCCGTGCAGCAAGATGTCGAGCACGAGGCCCACCTTGCGCCAGCGGTCGGAGCCCAGGATGCAGAGGGCGATGAGGAGTTCGACGACGAGCGCACCCCAGGTCATGCCGATCACGACCAGCGGATACTTGGAGAGTGCGAGCAGCGGCCCGTCCCAGGGCTTGGCGACGCCGAACATGTTGTCGCGCAGGAAGTAGTACTCCGCCGTACCGTTGGCCCAGTCGGCGACGCCGAACTTGCTGATGGCGGTGTCCAGATAGATGTACGCGAGCTGCAGTCTGACCGCCCAGAAGGCGGCGTAGGCGACAGCGTGCCCGGACGGGTGCAGCGGTTTCGCCGGTGGGCTCCACTGCCAGGTCCGGTTGTCCGTCAGGACGATCGGCAGCATGAGGAGGGACATGATCATGCCCACGGATTCGCCGCCGTCCGGCACGGTGATGCTCACGGCGATCGAATAGATGGCCCATAGCTGTGGGATCGCCGTCCAGCGCGGCCGGTACCCGATGGCGGCCACCAGGAGCACGGCGACCAGGATCCACCGGGCGTACTCGGCATGGGAGGTGCCACCCACCAGGCAGTACGCGGAGGCTGCGCGCACTCCCCCGCAGCGCGCGCCGTCGCTGATGGTCAGGACCGGGGTGAGCAGCGCCTTCGACGGGGTGATGAGCACCACCGTCAGCTCGGCAAAGCAGATCAGTGAGCGTCCCACGCCGAACCAACGCGAGCGGAAGTCAAAGGCGGAGAGCCGAAGTTGGAGCCGGGAGCACTGCTCTTCGAAGAGTGCGGAAGCGGCGGTACGAGCGGCTATGAGCATGAGACGTCCAGGTGGGCGATTCGGATGACGCGCCGGTCGTACGTCACCAGGTTCCGGTAGGACCAGGGCACGACGCGTTCCTGAGTAATGAAGGAGTCCCCGCATACGGTCCTCACGGGGTTGCTGTTCTTTATCCTCTCGGCGGGACGTGCCGCTGATTCGTGCAGACAGATCTCCAAATTGCCCGCACACGGCTGCCATTGGGTCACCGAGGTATTGATGTACGCGATCTCAGGGCCCTGGGCGCGCTGGGTACGGTCGAGTCCGAAGAGGTTCGACGGGCGGCCTTGCGGGGTCTTCAGGAGATTCTTGGAATACTTTCCGTCGAAGGCGTACGTGCCGATCTGGAGACCATCTGGATCCTTGGTGAAGAAGGCCCAGATCTCCGGAGTGACATCGTTGAAGTACTGGCGTGCGCCTTTGGAATGACGGCTGCTGAGCGCGTTGCTCGGCAGCGTGTAGAAGAGCGCTACGAGAAGGTAGGCGACCATGACCGCCAGCGTGGTCGCGAAGATGTACAGCTGCCGTCTTGCGACAGGCGTCGACATGCGCGGTTTCCCTTTCCCCTGGAATGGACGAGACGCTCCGGCCTTAGTGACGGCCCGGCCCGGGGGTGGCCCGCCGCGACCGCGGCGCGGCGGGCCACCCAGCACAGAGAAATCAGAGAGCGGAGGCGACCGCCGCAACGAAGTCGTCTGCGTCGAGCTGGTCCGACTGCTTCAGATCGAAGCTGTAGCTGGCCGCTGCCGGGGCGATCACCACGATCACGGCGACCTCGGCGCCCACGGCGACGTTGGTGCCCACCGCGACGTTGATGCCGGCCGCGACGTTCGCCACGGCCAGGATGTTGGACTTGGTCCACACCCAGCCGTTGGGGCGTGCGATGTCGGCACTGTTGAGGGTCTTGGCCTTGCTGTCCGAGGCCATGGCCGCATTGAGGTCGTCGTTCAGCGCCGCCATGCCGTGCTGCACCACGAACGGGTCCTTGGACTGGACCGCCTCCGTCACCTCGGTGTGGAAGGCCGGGTCGGCCTGGTGCAGCTTGTTCATCAGGTACGACAGCTGCGCGGGCGTCACCGAGGCGTCGGAGCGGCGGCTGCGAATCTGCTCCGCCAACTCCGGGTGGTCCTTGGCAGCCTTGCCCTGACCGAAGACCAGAAAGGCGACCACGTCGTTGTCCGAGTATCCCTGCGCCGCCTTGGCCGCAGCAGCCGGGGCGGTGCGCGGCGCCTGGGTGCTTGCCGAGGCAGTGCTGGTTACGCCGGTCACCATTGTGGCGGTGAGCACGGCACCGATCAGTGGCTTCTTCAATCGCATGATGGAACTACCCCTGTTCGTTGACGAGTTTTCGAGAATTCCGACTGGATTCTCGAGTTGAGGATTCCTCAAGCGATTCAGAAGTTATTCGAACAGGCATTCGAGTAGCAAGGGTCGCCCAACCGGAAGTTGGCACAATGGACATTTCTGCAAGGCCCCTCACTCCGGTCGCACTTCGTGATCTGACGGGGCGACGGATGATGTGGGGGGGGCGCCAGGGAATCGGCAAGGCCACCTGTTGATCATGGTGTTGTGACGCAACATGAAGATCAGGCGGCCTCTACCGTCAGCATAGATCCCTCGCTGTTCGCCGAGAAGTTCGACGAGCTCGCGGCCGATCTCATCTCGCTCTTCACTCGCACCCGGTGCGCTACCGCTCCTCAACGAGACCGGGCAGGAGAAAGGGCACCACCACCGCCGGGGTCGGACGGCAGCACACCGGCACCACCGGACAGGTCGGCAGCGCCGTCGTCGCGGCGTACTGCGCCTACGCCGGCCGCTCGGTCACTGCCTGATCGACGATGACCTCTACGTTCAGGAGCACCGGACCAAGGACCCCGAGCGGTACGAACGGGCCGGGCCGAGCCGGGACTTCACCCCTTCCACACCAAGACCGCCATCGCCCTGGACCAGGCCCAGCGCGCCGCGCGGTCGACTGGGCGGCGGGCGATGAGGTCTACGGCCGCAGCGCGAAACCGCGCGGCTTCTTCGATGAACCGGCATCGGCCACGCGTTCACCGTCGGCGGCAATTACGCCATGCTCACCGGCGCTTGGCCGATCCGCTCCGACGTCCTGGCGTCGAAGAAGGTCCCCAAGGGGCCCTGGATCGGCTCGCCCGCAGACAGGGCACCCAAGACACCGAGCGTCCACGACTGGACCCTGGTCGCCACCGCCGACCCAAGCCACCACCTGATGGTCCGCCGCAGCATCGCCGACCCCATTGACCTGTCCTACTTCTACGCCTACACACCCGAAGGCCGCTCGATTGCACTGGCCGACCTCGTGGCGGTCGCGGGGATCAGATGGACAGCCGAGGAGGACTTTGCCAACGGAAAGGACACCGTCGGACTGGATCACACCCAGGCCCGCCGCCACCGCTCCTGGCGACGCCATGTCGTCCTCGCGATGGCCACCCTCGCCCTGCTCTCCGTGATCGCCGGCCTGGACCGGCGAGAACATCCCGCCCCCATCCCGCCCGCCGGCACACCGACAAAGCACCCGCGGACTCGGGCAGGCCGCCCTGACCGTCACCGAGGCCCGCCCGCCTGTTCCACCTGCTTCACCCACCTACCGCGGAACCTGCCCGCCACCCGCCGCATGACCTTCCACCTGCAAGGGTCCGCCTGGCGACGCCGCCACCAAGCCCGGGCCCGCCGGCACCGCTACGAGCGGCGCCTCACCGACCTCGACTGAACTCCGCATCCCGACAACCCGTCAGATCACAGAGTGCGACTGGAGTACCGTCAGGGATTGCTTTCCAGTGTGCGCGCGACGTCAAGCCACGCCTCGGCGTAATCCCGTGCGACGCATGCGATGGCATCGGCGCGATGAGCGGGGAGGTCATGGACGAGTTTCTGCCACTCGACAGGACTCGCCGGGTGAATGGTGAGTAGCTGAATAAACCTGCGCCCCGATTCGGAATGCCACATGGAAGGGTCTCGACGCAGGCTGTCGAGCAGCACGGGGCCTCCCGCGCCACTGGGGCCACCAGGACCACCGGATCCGCCGCCGCCATGACCGCGCGGCCCATCGCCGTCCGCCGCCCCACCGCCCCGCAGGCGTGGTGGGAGCAACTCCCTGCCTTGCAGGAACCGTTGACGTACATCGCTCGCCGTCGCCACGGACGTTCCCGCGCGCCGGGCGAGGTCACGCACCGAGATGTGCGAGTCCTGAGCCAGCAACTCTCCCGCGCGTAAGCGCCCTTCTGCCGGATGCAGCGGTCGTGCGCGGCCATCGAGGCCCACCCGCTTGTTCGACTGCGGCCCGTCCTCAGTCGAACCCTCTCGGAGGGCCGTCACCGTTTTGGCCGACAGGCAGGTCACCGAAGCGATGCGCCGGTTGGACCAGTGCGGGTGCGAGGCGATGATGCGCCGCGCTGCCGCAGTCCTGTCTTCGACCGAAAGCGGTTTGCCATGCGCCGAGTTGAGCTGGACGGCGAGAAGGAAGGCCTCCTCCTCGCTGCCGTCGAAGTACCGTACCTCGACGTCGCTTTCCCCCCGCAGCTCCGCCGCCCTGATCCGGTGGACACCGTCGAGCACCTGCATCGTCGGGCGGTGCACGACGACGGGCGGCAAGGGTACGTCGAGTTCGGCGAGGACTCGCACGTGCCGTTCATCCGCGCCGGACGTGCGCGGCGAACTTACCCTTGATAACAGGCCTATGGGAACCCGCTCAGGGTGATGGTCGAGAACTCCCCCAAGTCTTTCCGGAGTTTCCCGACCAATCACTCCCACCGCGGTCTCCGGACGCACCGACACCACAGCAGCCCTCCCCCGTGAGTGGAGCCAACCGATGGCTCCGCCCGGTGGTCGTCCGTCGGCTCAGGAACCGAGCACAAGCGGCCGGGCTTTCACCACAGTTGAAATTATCGCGGGCAAGACCCTAGCCCACGGGCTGGCCTGATTCAACTGGTATAATCTCGCTCCGCTTTGCACGCATCCACAATGGAAATTCAGCGGGTCGGTCACGCGGCAGCACTACCGACCGGGAGACACCCCGTCCCGGACGAGAATGTGGGCGTCGTGGAGCGGCTCGACCATCTCACCGAGGACAGCGCAGAGCCCACCCGGTCAGGACGACACCGTCGGGCGTGGTGCGGGTGCCGGGACCGGTCCGCTGCGCGCAGTCACCCTCGATGCGGCTGACTGCGATGGTCCGGCACTCCCGAACCATCGCCGACACGGCGTTCCCCCGACCATCCGGTTGACCTGTCGATCAAGGGTTGGGGCCGGCCCGCAGCGTCACGAACGACCGCCCGTCCGAAATCGCGCGTACATGACAATTCTATTCTGCCGTCCTAGGGTCCCTGACGTCACCGCACGCCCCGCACGCCACGCCACCCCCTTTGGACCCTTGGAGCGAGAGTGGACGCACGAGTGAATGCCCGAGTGAGCACACCCGTCGAACGCCGTACCCTCCTGCGCGCCGCCGTCATCGGCGGCTCGGCGGCCGTCTTCGGCGGCACCCTCTGGCGCGGCGCCGCCCACGCGGCCCCCGCCCAGCCCGGCACGGGGCCCTACGGAGCCCTCGGCGCGCCCAACGCCAACGGCATGAGGCTCCCGGCCGGCTTCACCAGCCGGATCGTCGCCCGCTCGGGCCGGACGGTCACCGGAACGTCGTACACCTGGCACAACGCCCCTGACGGCGGGGCCTGTTACGCCGACGGCACGGGCTGGATCTATGTCTCCAACTCGGAGATCAACCCGTCGGGCGGCGCGAGCGCGGTGAGGTTCTCCTCCACCGGCGCCATCACCTCGGCGTACCGCATCCTGTCGGGCACGCGCCAGAACTGCGCGGGCGGACGCACCCCTTGGAACACCTGGCTGTCCTGCGAGGAGGTGTCCCTCGGATACGTCTACGAGACCGACCCCTGGGGCACGAACGCGGCGGAGCAGCGCCCGGCGATGGGCCGCTTCAAGCACGAGGCGGCGGCAGCGGACCCGGTCCGCGAGGTCGTCTACCTGACCGAGGACGAGACGAACGGCCGCTTCTACCGCTTCGTTCCCACGACTTGGGGCGATCTGTCCTCGGGCACCCTCCAGGTCCTGGTGGCCGGCACGGCGACCTCGGGCTTGTTCACCTGGACGACGATCCCGGACCCGGACGGCTCCCCCACGACCACCCGCACCCAGGTCTCCGGCTCCAAGTCCTTCGACGGCGGCGAGGGTTGCCACTACGCCGACGACAAGGTGTGGTTCACCACGAAGGGCGACAACAGGGTCTGGCAGCTCAACCTCCTCACGAACACTTACGAGTTGGCGTACGACGACTCCCTGGTCACCTCGGGCACGGCCCCGCTGACCGGCGTCGACAACATCACCGGCACATCCTCCGGCGACCTGTTCGTGGCGGAGGACGGCGGCAACATGGAGATCTGCCTGATCACACCGGACGACGTGGTCACCCCCTTCCTCCGCGTCGACGGCCAGTCGGGCTCGGAGATCACGGGCCCGGCGTTCTCCCCCGACGGCAGCCGCCTGTACTTCTCCAGCCAGCGCGGCACGAGCGGCAGTTCCTCCGGCGGAATCACCTACGAGGTGACGGGCCCGTTCCGCGCGTAGCCGCGACGGCACGCCCGTCCGTCCGTACGCCCGTCCGCCCGTCCGTGCGTACTGCGCGCCGGGGTCGATGTCAGTGGTGCGCAGTACGTTGCGGTCATGGGCGTTTACCTGGTCGATGTCGATGCGGAGGACTGGTTCAGTGAGGACGAGGAGGAAGGCGGTCGGGCGGAGATCGCGGCGGGCCTGAACGAGGAGCTGGTACGCCGGGGCCTGCCCCGGTACGACTCCGTACCCGCGAGAGCGGACTTCGTACGCGGGTCGGGCCGGTCCTTCGAGGAGAAACTGGTCCCGCCCATGGACGGCTTCGTGTCGCTGTGCGCGGAGCACCTGACACAGGCGGAGACAGAGACGCTCCTCGACTGGACGGTACTGGTGCCGGTGTCCCTGGACGAGGTGATCGAGCTGCCGGTGGAGTCCGCGTACTCGGACTCGACGGTGATCGCGGGAGCTCCCCAGGTCCTGGCAACCGCCGAGAAGCTGGCAACGGCGGTCGCGCTGCCGCCCGAGGTCCCGGAGATGTGCGACAACCTGGACGTGACGAGCTGGTTCCTGGACGGCACGGCGGAAAGACTGGCTGCGGCCCGGTCGGGGCCCTGGGGCGAGGATCTGGACGCCGCGTTCTATGTCGCCGTGTACCTGCGGGCGGCACAGCACTCGCTCAGACGGGGGTGCCCGGTGGTGTACTCCTGACCAGAGGAGGGAGGGAGCGGGCGGCGTCAGGAGGTCTTCGCCCAGACCCGGTAGGCGCGGGTGTCGCCCGAGCTGAGCCGGAAGGGGATCTTGCCTACCAGGCGATAGTGCCCGCTGGCGGTTACCTGCCGCTCGATGTACGTGTCCAGCCCCGGTGTCGAGACCCCGTCCAGGACGACAAGGTCGAACCAGCCGTCCCGGAGGGCTAGGCGGTAACCGTTCTTCCCGTGATGGACAACGCCCTTCTTGTCCGGGTAGCCGATGACGTAGGTGGAGGTCCACTGGGAGTCGGTCGTCCTGTCGCGCAGGTAGTAGACAGGCACCTCGTCGGTCTCGCCCAGGTAGCGGCCCTTGGGCTTCATGTACGGCTCGATCGCCTTGACCAGGCCCCTGGAGTCGGGCCACAGCCCGAACCGCCACTCGGCCTGCGAGACACCCAGGCACAGCGCGATGACCCAGATCATGATGCCCAGCTGCGGGTAGCGGAAGTGCTTGCCGACCAGCCGGATCACGCCGATGCCTGCCATCGGGGCGGCGAAGAGCAGACCGAAGTCGACGTGCTTGTAGAGCGAGACAGCGGTGTGCAGGTGGATCTGGTACGCCGGTGCCAGCAGCGCGGTCCCGGTCAGGGTCACGCCGAGCAGGGCACGCCAGCGCCAGCCCGGTCCGTGCAGGCCGTAGGAGCGGGGCGACTCGTTCATCCGGCCGCGCAGCCCATAGGCGACGGCCCCCGCGACCGCGGTGGCGAACATCAGGCCGCCCCACTCCGCGGACTTCTGCACCAGCGTCCAGGTGGCGTCCGTGCCGTGGGCCCGGTTGGTGGTGGTCTGCCGCACACCGGCGAGTACGTCGGTGTACACGAGGCCGACCCCGCCGAGCACAGCGGTGCCGACGCCGAACAGGAGCGCACGCGGCACGCAGCGCCACCCGCGATGGTGCCAGGCGGTCAGCGCGGCGAGAACGACCAGTGTGGGCACGTAGAGCGCGGAGGCGTACTTCACCGCGACCGCCAGCACCGTGACCGGCGCCGCGAGCAGCACGGCGAGCACGGGCGCGCGGTTGGTGCGGACGATGATCCACGCCGACAGCGCCACCAGAAGGATCGCCGGGGCGTCGTAGACGGCCAGCCGGCCCAGCACGATCGTCGGCTGGGTGACCGCGAACAGCGCGGCGGCCGCCAGCGCGACCCGCTCGTTGAACAGGCGACGGGTGAAGGAGTACAGCAGCGCGGTGGCGCCGAGCATGCAGAGCAGGCTGAGCAGACGGGCCCCGGACAGGCCGAACCAGCCGTCGACGAGGGCCGCGGCCACGGGGTAGAGCATCGGCGAGCCGGAGAAGTACGACTCGTAGCCGCTGTGCAGCGGGGTGCCGTTCGCCCAGTGCTCCATGATGTTGTGGCCCGCCGCCAGGTACAGGGCCTCGTCCTGGAAGGCCGTGTTGGACAGCCGCAGCGACAGCACCGTCTGGACGATCAGGATGATGGCGAGGACCCCGCGGCTGACCCATGCCCGGCGACGGCTCGGGGTGTCGTCCCAGCCCGCGTCCGGGGTCTCGGGGATCCGGTAGCCGGGTTCCGCCGGTACCGGCTCCGCCACCGTGCGCAGCGCGAACGTCGGCTGGTCGTCCCGCTCCTGGTACGGGTACACCTCTGGGTCGTGGCCGTGGCCCTGGTGGACCTCGTAGTACTGATTCCCCTGGTGGACCTCGTACTGCTGATGTCCCTGGTAGCCCTCATGACCGTCGTAGCTCGGCTGCCGCGGGACGTACCCGTCGGAGTTGAACCATCCGCCGGCCGTGTAGTCGTCGGCATAGGGGTCGTCGGCGTACGGGTCGTAGGGCTGGGGCGTGTAGTGCTCGGGTCGCGAGGTCATGACAGCTTCCGTACGTCGAAGCCGAAACGGTCGTCGGCTGCCAGGCGCTTGAACTCCTGCAGCGCCAGCGGACTCGCCTCGAGCCGCCAGTCGGCGCGCTTCTTGTAGTTGAACCAGATGAAGCCGATCATGTTGTCGGCCTTGACGCCCGCGAACAGGTTGCTGACGTCGGCAAGGCGCCGCTCACCTGGCACGGCGGCGGTTTCCAGCAGGAGCATCGGCTTCTTGCTGAAGGTACGGATCTGGTCCCGGGTGGGCCCGAACACGCTGTCGAACGCATTGTCCTGGCCCGCCGTGAAGTAGCCGACCAGGCCGACCCAGTCGACGTACGCGTCGCCCGGGTAGTACGGTTTCAGCTTCACGTCCGGCACCGGGTTGACGATGTTCGGCGCCCAGGCCCAGATGACGTTGGAGGCACCGGCGGCCAGGAACCTCTGGTGGATGTGCCGCCAGGCGGCCACATACTGCGCGGGCGTCGTGTGCCGCGTCCCCCACGCGTCCCAGTGGCCGTTGAACTCGTCCGCGAAGTCGACCACGACGGGCAGGTTCAGCCTCCGGACCGCCGTCGCGTACTCCTCGATGTACGCGTCCGACTTCCCTGCGGCGATGTCGGCGAGAGAGGTGTCGAAAGGCTCCCAGGACATCAGGGTCAGGGCCCCCTCGGCCCAGGCCCGGCGCACCCCGCCGGCGTCGAAGCCGTCGCCCCAGCCCGCGTAGTACTCGATCAGGTTGGGGCGCTTGCCGACCATCCTCGCGTAGGCGTCGGCGGCCTTCATGGAGGTCGGCGCCCCGGGCACCGCCGCCCCGAAGTACTTCTTGGCGGGCTTGAGCAGGGGTACGACGTCATACGGGGGGTCGGAGTACGGGCCCGCGGAGGAACCCGCTCCGGTGGCCTTGCCCTGCCCGGTCCCGGACGAGCCGTCGTTGCCGCCGAGGAGCAGGCGGCCACCGAGGGCGAACGCGGTGATCAGACAGGCGGCAAGCAGTGCCCACCGAGGGAAGGATCGTTTCGCCTTGTGCATCAGGCAGCCGTCTCGGACCGGGGCTGCACCAGGACGCGGCCCACGACGAGCGCGTAGAAGAGCCCGGAGGACAGGACCAGGGCGAAGTCCGGGGCGTTCATGGTGAACGTCCGGTACACCGCAGCCGCGACCCAGACCAGGGCCGTACCGCCGCTCCACACCCACATGCCGATCCAGAAGCGCCGGGTCTTGTTCTTCTTGGCGCCGGAGGAGCCGGTCGGCTGCCAGCCCATGCGGTTCCTGCGCAGGATGTCCCAGATGGCGAAGACGTGCGCCCAGCCGTACATCATGCGGGCCGCCCAGGCCTCCAGGCGGTAGGGCGCCTTGTGCCACATCGGGAAGATGATCGTGGTGTACACGATGCTCGGCAGCACCAGGAGCAGATGCTCGACCTTGAGCTTCTCCGGCATCATCACCAGCAGCACGATGGGTATCACCGGCGCGGCGAAGGTGAACAGCGCGGTGTGAATGTAGTAGAAGAAACCGGACATGTAGCACAGCCGGCTGGAGAGCCTGATCTTGCGCTGCCAGAACTTCCGGCTGCCGAACAGGCTCATCGATCCCGAGCACCAGCGGTACTGCTGGTTGAAGAAGGCGCCCGCACTGTCCGGGCACACGCCGGTGGAGACGGCGACCGGCACATAGCGCAGGTCCCAGCCCAGGCCGCGCAGATCGAAGCCGGTGTGCACGTCCTCGGAGTGCTCGATCAGGGTCGTACCGCCGTTGGTCTCCAGGGCCGCGCGGCGGTAGATGGCGCAGCTGCCGACGCAGATCGCGCCGTCGCTGCCCTGCCGGGAGACCTGCACGGACCGATAGAACAGCTCCTGCACCGCGCCTGCGCCGCGCTCGATCCAGTTCTGCGAGTCCAGCACCCGGAAGTACTGCGGCGACTGGACGATACCGATGCGCGGGTCCTCCTGCATGTACGGCAGGAGTTCCTCGAGCAGGTCCGCGCGCGGGGTGAAGTCGGCATCCAGGATGAGGAGGAACTCCCCGTCGGACTGGCCGAACCCGAAGTGCAGATTGCCGGCCTTCTTGAACCAGCCTCGGTTCTCCCGGGTGCCATAGCGGAACCCGAAGTCACGTGCCATCGCCTCCAGTTCGGGGCTGGCGCCGTCGTCGAGGACGAACGGCACACAGACCCCGGGGTAGCGGTCGGCCAACGCCCGCACGTGCCGCCAGGTGTTGTGCAGGACCTCGATGGGCTCGCCGCACACCGGCAGGAACACATCGACCGACGGATACACCTCCGGCCGCCAGTTCTGGACCAGCTGCCGGTGGTGCGTGATGTCGAAGTCCCGGGTGAAGCCGTTCACCCGCAACGACACCAGGTAGTAGACGACCGTGAAGACGAGCAGCGGCACGTAGATCCACAGCACCGGTGTGGACTGCGCCAGCTTGAACTGGCTCACCACCAGGCAGCAGAAGCTGATCAGCGAGCTGATCGTCAGGATCCACAGGTTCCGGTGCGCGTAGGAGTACTTCTCCCTGTCCGTCGGCGGCAGCGGCAACAGCCCCAGCGAGGCGTTCTGACCACGCCCCGCCCGTCGCCGCCCGCCGTTCTGGCGCACGGCACGACGCCCCCCGGTCCGCACGGGACCCACTGAACTCATCGGATTTCCCACCCTCGGGCCGGAACGACCCGGCGACTTCCCACCCAACCCGGCCACCTCATACGAACTGGTGACCAAGGTGCGCAACTTTATCCGAGGGGCACCAATCCAGTAAGTGACAGCAAGCCGCTTACTCCGAGTAAATCCCGATATGAGGCATATCTAACGCGAAATGCGAGGTAACCATCAGGTAATGCCAGGTAACCATCAGGTATCGCAACCCGAGAATGCCGAGGATGCCGAGGACGTCAAGGCTGTCGCTCCGGTAGCGGCGCAGGTGGCCGGGCGGGCGGTCCCGCTCATTCCGCCTCATTCCGCACCGCGACGTTCGAGATGATCGGGACGCCTGGAGGGTGCGGGGTGGGGTCGCTGGGCGAGGGGGCGAAACCCGGCCCCCTGACCAACTGCCACTGCTGGTTCGCCGAGTTGATCACGCACGGCGGGGCGACCAGGCGCCTGCTCCGCGATCGGTCCTGGGCCGTGCCGGTCCGACGGAGGTTCGGCCGGCCGGTGGTTCAGTTCAGCCGTCGCGGGCCGGCCGGTTACTCGTACCGGTACTTCAGCGAGTCCGCCTCCACCTGCTCGATGTCGGCGATCGTCAGCTCTGGCCTCCGCAGTTGAGCCAGCGTCACCTCGGCCGAGGCCGGCTGGGCGTCCGCCGACAGCCACTCCTCCGGCTTCCAGGCCCCGCTGCGCAGAAGGGACTTGGGGCAGTGCGGGTAGACCTCCTCGATCCCCAGCACCAGCGCGCTGGCGGGCGGCTTGCCCACGGCGGTCAGCCGCGACAGCAGCTCCGGGCGGGTGGAGACACAGGCCCGGCCGTTCACCCTGAGCGTCGTGGTGCGCCCCGGAATGACGAACAGCAGCCCGGCCCGTCCGGTGGCGATGACGTTCTGCAGGGTGTCCAGCCGCTTGTTGCCGGTCGCGTCCGGTATCGCCACCGTCCATGCGTCCAGGACGGCGACGAATCCGGCGGGGCCGCCGCGCGGCGAGACGTCACAGTTGCCCTCGGCATCCACGCTGGCGACCAGGACCAGCGATGAGCAGCCGATCAACCGCCGGGTCTGCTCGGTGAGTTCGGTCATCTGCTTCCGTACGGCCGCGTCGCCGGGCAGTTCGTAGACCCGGCGCAACGCCTCCTGATCGGGCACGGCGTCGAGGCGGAGCGAGTCAAAGGCACTGCCGTCAAAAGGTGTTGTCATGCCTCCGACCCTAATCGGCCGACCTGCGATTGATCTTGGTCGGCGGCCGGGCCGAAGGACGGTCCGCGGTCCGCCGGCGATCACGCCGGATCAGCGGCCTGACCGACATCCCATTACGGCGGACTCTCGCTGCCGCGCTACCGGGACGGAACGGCGTCGTAGTCGTGCCGGGCCCGCTCGACCTTGTCCAGGTTGCCGGACGCCCATTCGGCGAGATGGGCGAAGAGGGGGGCCAGGCTGCGGCCCAGCTCGGTGATCTCGTACTCGACCCGAGGGGGGACCTCCGGGTGATACGTACGCACGACCATGCCGTCGCGTTCCAGCTGACGCAGCCGCTGGGTCAGCACCTTCGGTGTGATCGTGCCGATCAGCCGTTCCAGCTCGACGAACCGTTGCCGGCCGTGCGTATGGAGAGTCCACAGGATCGGTGTGGTCCACCGGCTGAACACGATGTCCACGACCGCACTGGTCGGACAGGCGAGTTCGGGATCGGTCGCGGCGTCAGCCACCCGGTCGGCGTCACCAGCCATACACACCACCTAGGGATAGTCACTTTCCTCTAGGTACCTACTATATCGACGCTGTTAGCGTCCTCGTGTCGCCCGGAGAACAGCTCTCCGCGTCGGCAACCATGCTGAATCGACACGGGAGTTGTTCATGATCGTAGTGACGGGGGCGACCGGTAACGTCGGCCGCTCGCTCGTGCGGGTCCTCGCGGCAGCCGGTGCGCGGGTGACCGCGACATCTCGGGGTATCACGGACGCCGACCTGCCGGAGGGCGTCCGGCACACGCGGACGGACCTGATCGACCCCGAGAGCCTTCGACCCGTTCTCGACGGAGCCGACGCGCTGTTCCTGCAAAGCGGCGGCCCCAGCGCGCACCTGCTGAGCCCGCAGGACATCCTCGGCGTCGCCAAGGCCGGCGGCGTCGGGCGGGTCGTCCTGCTGTCCTCCCAAGGAGTCGCGACCCGACCGGATTCGGCCTCTCACGGTGCCCTGGGACAGTCGATCGAGGACGCCGTCCGGCAGTCGGGCCTGGACTGGACGATCCTGCGGCCCGGAGGCTTCGACTCCAACGCGTACGCCTGGGCCGAGTCGATCCGCGCCCGAAGGACCACCGCCGCGCCGTTCGCCGACATCGGCCTGCCGACCATCGACCCGGACGACATCGCCGAGGTCGCCGCAATCGCCCTGCGGGAGGACGGCCACGCAGGACAGACGTACGAGCTGACCGGGCCCGTCCTCAGCACACCCCGCCAATGGGCCGAGGCGATCGCGGACGCACTCGGCGAACCCGTCCGGTTCATCGAGCAGACCCGAGACGAAGCCCGCGCGCAGATGCTGCGGTTCATGCCCGAGCCCGTGGTCGACACCACGCTGACCATCCTGGGCGAGCCCACCCCGGCCGAGCAGCTCATCAGCCCAGACGTCGAACGTCTCCTCGGCCGAGCGCCCCGCACATTCGCCGACTGGGCCCGGCGCCACATCGCAGCCTTCCGATAGGCCGGGGCCAGCGACTCCGGTCCGGGGCTGGGTGGCGGCGAGCGGGTCGTGGCAGATGCCGGCGAGCGCGGCTGTGAGGTGAATCGCCGGTTGGCATGGCCGAGCTGAAACCAGCGACCTCACGGGCCCCGTCCTACTCAGGCGGGGCCTTTGGCGCCCCCATGTCTGTTCGCCCCGACCACGCAAGGAACGCGCCGTGTTTACCGCGATTTTTCAGCACCAGGTCGGCTACCTGACCGCCTGCACACTGACCGCCCTCATTCTTGGTGGCGCGGCCTGGGCGCTCGCCCGCAGACTGGCCAATCCTCACGGCATGTGGTGGGCCGGGCTCGCTTTCACCCTGACCGGTGTGCTTGGAGTCACCTTCATGGACGGCGGCCGGGCAAGTGGCTCGTGCGTCCTCAACCACCTGTTAGCCGAGCCCTTCCACACGACGCAGGGTCTGTGGAACCTCCTCATGATGGTGCCCGTCGGCGCCCTCGCGCTGCTGGCCGTCCGCCGACCGTTGCCTGCCCTTGTCGGCGTTGTCGTCCTGCCCCCGGGCATCGAGTTCACCCAGGCCACCGTGGACGGCCTGGGGCGCGTATGCGACAGCTCGGACGCCGAGATGAACATCATCGGCGGACTGGTGGGACTGGGCATCGCCGCGACCGTGCTCACGGTGCGCTCGTCGCTCGACTGGCAGGCCGGTCTGAAGAGTGCGCTGATCGCCTTCGCCGCGTTCCTGCTCCTTGGTGAGGGAGTCGCGCGCCCCATGCTCGATTTCACGAACATGGACGGCACCGGCCTCTCCGCTGTCGACTCCGACCAGGAGCGAGCCGTCGAGACCGCCGTGAAGGAAGCATTCGGTGACCACTACGAGATCAGTGGGATGTATCAGCAGCCGTGCGTGGGTCTGCCATGCAAGAACATCATCTTCCAATTGACCAGTCGCGAGAAGGGTCAGGGGCAGGATTTCGGCAACGGCAGCCTGTCCTGGCCGGACAAGAAGCACCTGAACCTGCTGCTGGAGAGCGGCGATCACCCTACCAACATGGGATATCCGGTGACAGGGGCCGAAATCCCCTCCACCGGCCAAGAGGCCGCACAGGTGGCGCAGTTGTACGCCCAGCAGCAATACCCGTGGGTCAAGGGCGCGAATGTGCAAGAGACGCACCCCATCGGTGAGAAGGCCCAACTGGGCTGGATCATCAACTGGCGATGGGCCCATGGCGGCGTCCAGATGCCCAGGACGCTGGACGTGCAGGTCGACAGGGCCGGGCACGTTTCCCAGGTCGACGTCACCCTGGGGCCGACCCGTGTGAAGCTCCCCAAGGCCGAACTCGACGCGAAACAGGCTGAGAACGCGGTCACCAAGGCGCTGACAGCACATCTGCCGGCCGATGACGCGGCTGACGCGGCCTTTCAAGTCAAAGCCGTCACCGTCAAAGCCGTGGACCAGGACGGCAATTGGGTACCACACTGGCTCGTGAACGTGACAAGTGACTCAACTCAGCAAGACGATGAAATGCAGACTTCAACCCCAGGCGAAACGTACCGCGTGAATGCCATCAGCGGTCAGGTGTCCCACACCGACGGGGGTTCCGTAGGAGCCGGCTGACGGCCTTCGGTGAGCGCTGCAGAAACCACAAGCGGGCGGCACCCCCCGCACAGGGGTGCCGCCCTCTCTCGTGCTCCGGAATCGCCGCCCTGTCGCTGAGGGTCGGGGGACAAGGCAGCGGTTCCGGCGTTCTGGGCGCCCTCAATGGGCCCTAGCGGTGATCACTCCCCGCCGACGACGAAGCCGCCCGCCCCGCCTCCAGCCGCGCCACCGGGATCCGGAACGGTGAGCAGCTCACGTAGTCCAGGCCCACCTCGTGGAAGAAGTGGACGGACTCCGGGTCGCCGCCGTGTTCGCCGCAGACGCCGAGTTTCAGGTCGGGGCGGGTTGCCCGGCCCGCCTCCACCGCGGACTTGACCAGGGAGCCGACGCCGTCGCGGTCGATCGTCTCGAACGGGGAGACGCCGAAGATGCCCTTCTCCAGGTACGCCGTGAAGAACGAGGCCTCCACGTCGTCCCGGCTGAAGCCCCACACCGTCTGCGTCAGGTCGTTCGTGCCGAACGAGAAGAACTCCGCCGCCTCCGCGATCTGGCCGGCCGTGAGAGCTGCTCGTGGCAGTTCGATCATCGTGCCCAGCGCCAACCTCAGTTCCACGCCGGTCTGTTCGATGACCTCGGCGATGACCTGTTCGGCCTCGTCGCGCACGATCTCCAGCTCCTGGACGGTGCCCACCAGCGGGATCATGATCTCGGCGCGCGGGTCGCCCTTGGCGTTCTTGCGCTCGGCCACCGCCTCCGCGATCGCCCGGACCTGCATCGTGAACAGGCCGGGGATGACCAGGCCCAGACGGACTCCACGCAGCCCGAGCATCGGGTTCTGCTCATGCAGCCGGTGCACCGCCTGGAGCAGGCGCAGGTCGTTCTCGTGCGGGTCCTTGCGGGACTCCGCGAGGGCTACACGTACCGACAACTCCGTGATGTCCGGCAGGAATTCGTGCAGCGGGGGGTCCAACAGGCGGATGGTGACCGGGAGTCCGTCCATCGCCTCGAAGAGCTCGACGAAGTCCCGCTTCTGTAGGGGGAGAAGAGCCTTCAGGGACTCCTCGCGTTCCGCGTCCGTGTCCGCGAGGATCAGCCGCTCCACGTACTCGCGCCGCTCACCGAGGAACATGTGCTCCGTACGGCACAGGCCGATGCCCTGGGCGCCGAACCGCCGCGCCCGCAGCGCGTCCTCGGCGTTGTCCGCGTTGGCCCGGACCCGGAGCCGGCGCTTCCGGTCCGCGAAGGCCATGATCCGGTGGACCGCCTCCACCAGTTCGTCGGCGTCGTCGGCGCCCGCGTGCATCCGGCCCTCGAAGTACTCCACCACGGGCGACGGGACCACCGGGACCTCACCGAGGTACACCTTCCCGCTGGAACCGTCGATCGAGATCAGGTCGCCTTCCTCCACCACATGACCGCCCGGGACCGTCATCCGGCGGCGCTTGGTGTCGACCTCCAGCTCCTCCGCGCCGCACACACAGGTCTTGCCCATGCCGCGCGCGACCACGGCCGCGTGGGACGTCTTGCCGCCCCGCGACGTCAGGATGCCCTCGGCCGCGATCATGCCGTCGAGGTCGTCGGGGTTGGTCTCCCGGCGGACCAGGATGACCTTCTCCCCCGAACGCGACCACTTGACCGCCGTGTACGAGTCGAACACCGCCTTGCCGACCGCCGCACCCGGCGACGCCGCGATGCCCCGGCCGACCTGCTTGACCTTCGCCTGGTCGTCGAAGCGCGGGAACATGAGCTGGGCCAACTGCGCGCCCGTGACGCGCTGGAGCGCCTCCGCCTCGTCGATCAGGCCCTGGTCGACGAGCTGCGTGGCGATACGGAAGGCAGCGCCCGCCGTGCGCTTGCCCACCCGCGTCTGGAGCATCCACAACTGGCCGCGCTCGATGGTGAACTCGATGTCGCAGAGGTCCTTGTAGTGGTTCTCCAGGGTCTCCATGATCTGCATCAACTGGTCGTACGACTTCTTGTCGATCCGCTCCAGCTCGGCGAGCGGGACCGTGTTGCGGATGCCCGCCACCACGTCCTCGCCCTGCGCGTTCTGAAGGTAGTCGCCGTAGACGCCCTGGTGGCCGCTGGCCGGGTCGCGGGTGAACGCGACGCCCGTGCCCGAGTCGGGGCCCAGGTTGCCGAAGACCATCGAGCAGATGTTGACCGCCGTACCGAGGTCACCGGGGATGCGTTCCTGGCGGCGGTAGAGCTTCGCGCGGTCCGTGTTCCAGGAGTCGAACACCGCGTGGATCGCGAGGTCCATCTGCTCACGCGGGTCCTGCGGGAAGTCGCGGCCCGCCTCGGTCTTGACGATCTTCTTGAACCTGGTGACCAGCTTCTTGAGGTCCGCGGCCTCCAACTCCGTGTCGACGGCGACCTTCTTCGCCGTCTTCGCCGCGTCCAGCGCGTCCTCGAACAGCTCGCCCTCGACACCGAGGACCGTCTTGCCGAACATCTGGATGAGCCGGCGGTACGAGTCCCACGCGAAGCGTTCGTCGCCGGCCTGCTTGGCGAGGCCCTGGACCGACTTGTCGGAGAGGCCGATGTTCAGCACCGTGTCCATCATGCCGGGCATCGAGAACTTCGCCCCGGAACGGACGGAGACCAGGAGAGGGTTGTCGGCCTGGCCGAGCTTCTTGCCCATGGCCGCTTCGAGGGCCGCGAGGTGCGCACTCACCTCGTCACGCAGTGCCGCGGGCTCCTCGCCACTGTCGAGGTACGTCTTGCAGGCCTCGGTGGTGATCGTGAAGCCCGGAGGCACCGGGAGGCCCAGGTTGGCCATCTCGGCGAGATTGGCACCTTTGCCGCCGAGAAGGTCCTTGAGGTCCTTGTTGCCCTCGGTGAAGTCGTAAACGAACTTCACGTCCTCAACACTGGTGGCCGGCTGAGCTACGTGGGGATCTTTGTTTTCCGACACGGGTCCCAACTCCTTGAGGACGCGGTGGCTGCCCTGACGGCCAGGAACATACCCAGATCGAAGGCGTCTGGGTACGTCCACTTGCGCGTCATGCGCCTGTAACCATCCATCCGCCAGCAGATCCAAAGTCAAGGCTTGGCAAGCAGGGGGGTCGGCATGTTTTCACTTAGTGAAGGCAATCGCGGCCGCATGCGCAATTTGTCGCTCACATGAGCGTACTACGCCACGCCTGAGTTCCGTCGATGAACGATCAAAGGGTGGCACTCAGTGCCATCCTTTGAGAAGTGCAGCCGCCCATGATCCGCTCATCTGAGCGCAACCCCTATCAGGGGTGGCGAGAATCACGCACAAGAGTCCGCCCGGATTTCACCATGCGGACACCGGCGCGGACGGGAAGCAGACGGGAAACACCCCCGTCACACGCCTTCCCTCACCATCCCGCACGCTCACACACCCAGCGCCGTCAGCCGTTCCTCCACCCGCTCCGGCGCGTACAGGTGCTCCACGACCATCGCCCCGGCCCCCACCAGTCCCGCCCGCTCCCCCAGCCTCGACGTCACCACGTCCAGATGAGCGGTCGAGCGCGGCAGCGCCCGCTGGTACAGCAGTTCCCGTACGCCGGTCAGGAACGGCGTGCCGGCCAGGTCGCCCGCGATCATCAGCACGCCCGGGTTGAGCAGGGTCACCACCGTCGCCAGTACGTCCCC
>NZ_LIQQ01000232.1:0-9513 GCF_001418565.1 Streptomyces graminilatus
ATGGTGAGGGCCGGGGTGGTGTGGCGGCTTCCGTGCCGGGGTTCGGTGTGGGCGGGCGTGAACGCTGAGGGCGGTCGTCCCACCGACCGGTTCCCCCGCCACGGTGCCGATGAGTGGACCGCGCCCCGCACGGCCGACGCGGCCGGCCCTCGTACCGCCCTCTCGGATCGACGACGGTACGGGGACGGTACGCGTACCCGGTGACCGATGCCGAAGCCCCCGAACCGTTCGTGCCCCGCCGGTGTGGAGCGGCGGGTCGGGACCGAGCGGGCGCGCACCGGGTCCAGTGCCGACGCGGCCGGCTCGCCCCGCTGTCGTAGGCGCCGAAGGGTGCGCCCCGGCGGCCCGCGCCCGCGCGTAACCCCGCCACCGGGTCCAGTGCCGACGCGGCCGGCTCGCCCCGCTGTCGTAGGCGCCGAAGGTGCGCCCCGGTGGCCCGCGCCCGCGCGTAGCCCCGCCCTGGCAATGCGCCAGGTCAACAGCGCGCCCCCGGTGGCCCGCGCCCGCGCCCCCGCCTTCAGGCGAGGGGCGGCCGGTGGTCCGGGGCGCGCCTGGCTGCGTTACGCGGCTCCCACCGACGTCAGCGCCGAGGCGGGGGTGCCGATGAGCCACATGCCCGGGCGGACCTCGACCGCGTTCGCGGCGGGGGAGCGGCGGGGGGAGTCCGCCGTCAGGCGGGCCGCTGTGCGGCGGACGTACTCCGTCCAGCGGCGGTCGCCGAGCCGTTCGGCGGCCCGGCCGCACTGCGCCAGTTGCCGTACGGCCGTCTCCGTCCGGCCGCGCCGCAGATTGACGAGGGCCAGCCCGTTCAGCGCCGCCACCTCGCCCCGCAGGTCCCCGCCCGCCGAGCAGAGCGCCAGCGCCCGCCCGTACCGACGTGCGGCGGGCTCCAGCAGGTCCTGGCCGAGCAGGACATCGGCCACCCCGATCCGGCAACGTGCCGTTCCGACCCGGTCGCGGACCAGCTCGAACGCGTGCTGCGCCGCCGTATAGGAGCGCAGTGCGCGGCGGGCCTCGCGGCGCTGCCAGGACAGGTCGCCCAGCGAGTACTGGATCGCCGCCTCCGCCTCGACGCTCCCCGCCCGCCTGGCGGCATCCAGGGCGAGTTCGTGGGTCTCCTCCCACTCCTCCCACGCGGCGCGGGCGTGGAAGTACCCGGTGGCGCTCCCGGCGAGCTGCCACACCAGGGGCCACAGCCCCGCCGCGTGTGTCTGCCGTACCGTCTCCACCAGGCCCGTGGCCTCCTCGTGGAACCAGCCCAGCGGGCTCGCGCCGACGATCCCGGCGGCGTTGAGGGCGCCGTCCGCATCCGGATCCGCATCCTCGGAGTGTTGTGGGCTCCACGCCCTGCCCGGAGTGAGGTGTCCGTCCGCGTGCCGGGCCAGGCACCCGTAGGCGCGGCCCAGCCGCTCCACGGCCTCCCGCCGCGTCCGGGACGCGTCCGGCTCCGCCTCCCGCAGCTCGGTGGCCAGTACCCGCAGCAGCGAGTGGAAGCCGTAGCGGACCGTCCGGCCGTCGGACCGGGCGTCCAGCAACTGGGCCCGGACCAGCTCCTCTGTGATTTCCTCGGCCTCCGCCCGCCCGGTGCCGAGCAGGGCCGCCGCCGTCCATCCGGTGAAGTCGAGGGCCGGGGCCAGGGACAGCAGCCGGAACGCCCGCCGCACCGCGGGCCCGGCCTCCTGATACCCCGTCAACAGCGTCGCGCGCAGATCGAGGCCGCCCTCGCGCAGCACGCCGAGTCTGGTCCGCTCGTCGTGCAGCCGGCCCGCCAGCGCGGCCGGGGTGGTGTGCGGCCGGGCGGTGAGGGTCGCGGCGGCCACGCGCAGCGCCAGCGGGAAGCAGCCGCACAGCCGGGCGATCTCGGCGACCGCCGCCGGATCCTGCGCCATCCGCTCGCCCCCGGCGGCCAGCAGGAGTTCGACCGCCTCCTGCGGTCGCACCGCGTCCAGCCGCATGTGTGCCGCGCCGTCGAGGGCGGCGGTCGGCCGCCGCCCGGTGAGGATCACGGCACCCGCCGCACAGGCCTGGAGGAGGGGTCGTATCTGGTGCTCCGACGCCGCGTCGTCCAGGACGAGCAGCATCCGGCGCCCGTGCAGGGCCCGCCGCAGCCGCTCCGTCAGCTCCTCGGGATCGGCGAGCGGGGAGCCGGACGGGCCGGACGAGCCGGACGAGGTGGTCGAGCCCGACGAGCCCGACGAGCCGGACACGTCATCCGTCAGGCGGCGCAGTACCGCCGCCACCGCCTGCGAGGCGCTCAGCGGGCGCCCGTCGGGTCCGCGCAGGCCGATCAGCAACTGGCCGTCCGGGAACAGGTCGGCCGTCCGGTGGGCGAGTTGCAGGGCCAGGGCGGTCTTGCCGACCCCGGCCGGCCCGGAGACGGCCAGCACCCGCGCCGGCGGCCGGCCCGCCCGTCCGCGCAACGCCTTCTCCCCGTACGCCAGTTCCTCGTGCCGGCCGACGAACCCGGCGGGCGCGGACGGCAGCGTCGCGAGCGGTACCGGGACGGGTCGCGGTCCTTCGGCGGACCCGTCGGCCGGTCCCGCCGCGCGCCGCGCCGCCGGCCGGCCGCCGCCCGGCGTGCCGACGGCACGACCGCCCTCGCCGTCGGGGCCCGTGCTACGCGCGTTGCGCGGTGGTTGCCAGTCCAGGGACGGATCCCGGCGCAGGACGCGCTCGTGCAGGCGGGACATGCCCGGGCCCGGTTCGACGCCGAGTTCCTCCACGAGGGAGTGCCGCAGCCGCCCGTACACGCGCAGCGCGTCCGAGCCACGGCCCGTCCGGTACAGCGCCACCATGAGGTGCCCGTGCAGGGTCTCCCGCAGCGGATGCTCATTGGCCAGGGCCAGCAGTTCCCCGGCCAGCTCCTGGTGACGGCCGAGGCGCAGGTCGGCCACGATCCGCTGTTCCAGGACCTCCATCCGCAGCTCGTCCAGGCGGATGGCGGCGGACTCCAGCCGTACGCCGTGCGGGATCCCCGACAGGGCCTGGCCCGTCCACAGGGCGAGTGCCTCGTGCAGCAGCCGGGAGGCCCCGCCGAAGTCGCCCTCCTGGTACGCCGTACGGCCCTCGGTGCGCAGCCGTTCGAAGCAGGGCAGGTCGAACTCCTGGTCGGAGACCTTCAGGAGGTATCCGGGGGCCCGGGTCAGCAGCTCTCCGGTGTGTCCCGCGCTCCCGCCGTCGGCGAGGACCTTGCGCAACTGGGAGACGTACACCTGGAGGGTGGTGGTCGCGGTGCGGGGCGGTTCGGTTCCCCACAGCTCGTCGATCAGGCTGTGCACCGGCACCACTTCGCCCGCCTGCACCAGCAAGGTGGCCAGCAGGGCGCGCGGTTTGGCCGCGGAGGGAGTGCGGGGCGACAGGCTCACCGGCCCCAGTACGCGAAAACGCATCGGAGAGCTCCTTGGTCATGACGGTGAGTGGAAGAGAGTGGGGGGAGCTTCGGTCCGGGCACCTTCGGACACCCTCGGCCGGTCGCGGTGGGGCGCGGCCGATCGCGGTCGGGCGGTCGGTGGTCCTTGAGCGGTGAATCGCCCTTGGGCGGTGAGTCGTCCTTGAGCTGCGGGTGGTCCTTGAGCAGCGGGCGGGTCAGCAGTCCTGGAGCAGTACGGCCGTGGCGGTGCACAGGACCCGGCTGCCCTGGCTGAAGGCGAGCCGGGTGTGGACGCTGGGGCGGCCCGTCTCGTCGCGGACCGGGTCCTCGGTGACGACGGTGCAGGTCAGCGGCAGGTCGGCGTCGCCGAAGCCGCGGAAGGCCGCCCGCCACCGGGTCAGCATGGCGTGGGCGGGCCGCAGTCCGTGCAGTTCGGCGGCGGCGAGCAGCGAGGCCTGCCGGGACGCCTCCAGGAACACCGGCCCGGGGACATGGCCGCCGGGCGCCGCCTCGAAGACCTCGTGTCCGGGCGCGCAGGCCACGGGCAGTACGAACTCCCCGTACGGCGCCCACAGGGCGGGTCCCACGACGACGTTGCGGGGGTTGTCCCGCCCGACCGACTCGGGCCGCACGGCGGGTGGCTCCTCCTGGCCGGCGGCGGTCATGGCGGTCATGGCGGCCAGCGGGCGTACGGCGGGCGCGGTGGACCGCAGGCTCTCCTCGCGTCCGGCCGCGCAGTGCGACCGGTACACCTTGGGCATCAGGAACTGGAGCCGCGCGGAGGCGCTCCCGCAGGTGACGCCGTCGATCGCCACGTCGGCCCGGCAGTCGAGGCCGCGCGGGACGCCGTTGACGACGTCGACCGGGGCCAGGGTGATGTCCAGCGCCATGTGGGAGGGCCGGTCGGTGCGGCGCCACGGGGCGAGGTCGAGGATGTCGAGCCCGCTGGAGACGAAGACCGCGGGGCGTTCGGTGGGCACGCGGAAGTACTGGTGGGCGACGAAGTGCGTGGCCTGGCGCATGGTCTCGGCGACGAAGAGCAGATCGTGGAAGGTGCCCGGCCCGTCGTTGAACGTCTCGTGCTCGCGCGGCAGTTCGGCGGAGAGCGCGAAGTGCTGTTCCACCGGAGGCGTGGCGTCCAGGAGGAACCCCTCCGGTGTGACGGGTCTGTGCAGCAGGTGGAGCGGTGCGGTGATCCCTTTGGAGCCCGGCGCGGAAGCGGCGGGCTGGGGTATGAAGGTGATGTCCATTCCAACTCCTTCTGGGATTGCCCGGAGCAGCCCGGATGGCGCGAGATACGCGGTCGGCGTGCCACAACGCCACAGGGCGGTGGCGAAAGGATTCCGCCACCGCCTCCACGGTGTCCCGGACCACTGGTATCGCTCTGTATCCGGCCTGTACCCGCTCTGTACCGGCCCTGTACCCGCCCTGGAACGGGACTGGACCACAGCGGAATCCGGCCGTCCGGCGGCCGTGCACACGACTGTCCGGCGGTCGGGCACACGGCTGCCCGACCGCCGGACTCATGGGCTGTACGCCCTTCTGCGTGGCCTGTTCAGGCCCTAGGCCGCCTGTTCCGGCTGGGCGGCGACCAGGGGGTGGTCGGCGGCCAGCGGCCCCGCCGCGCTCGCCCCGCCGGGCTGGCCGAGGTCGGCGAAGATCTCGGTGTCCACCTTGCGGTAGTCGCTCCACTGGTCCGGGACGTCGTCCTCGAAGAAGATCGACTCCACCGGGCAGACGGGCTCACAGGCACCGCAGTCGACGCATTCGTCGGGCTGGATGTAGAGCTTCCGGGGGCCCTCGTAGATGCAGTCGACCGGGCACTCGTCGATGCAGGCCTTGTCCTTGATGTCGACACAGGGCTGAGCGATCACATACGCCATTGCTGATTCTCCCGGGATACGGCGGTCTGGCGGTCAGGCGGTCTGACGGTTGCGGTGAGGTCAGGCGTGCCGGGCGGCCCGCCCGACGGTCCAGGTGTCGTTGCCGGCGAGCAGTGCGGCGAGGTCGCCCTTGCCGTTCTGGACGATGGCGGTGTCGAGTTGTTCGGCCATCTGTGTGTCGTAGACGGGTCGTTGGATGGAGCGGAAGACGCCGATGGGGGTGTGGTGGAGGGTGTCGGGGTCGGCGAGGCGGGAGAGGGCGAAGGCGGTGGTGGGGGAGGTGGTGTGGGTGTTGTGGACGAGGATGTGCGCTTCGTTCTCGGCCGTGACGGTGACCACCTTCAGGTCGCCGGTCATCTCGTCCCGTACGACTGCCTTGTTGCCGTCGGTGCCGAAGCGGATGGGCTGTCCGTGTTCGAGGCGGATGACGGCTTCCTCGGCTTGTTGTTTGTCCTTGAGGACGTCGAAGGCGCCGTCGTTGAAGATGTTGCAGTTCTGGTAGATCTCGACGAGTGCGGTGCCGGGGTGGGCGGCGGCTTCGCGCAGGACGCCGGTGAGGTGTTTGCGGTCGGAGTCGACGGTGCGGGCGACGAAGGAGGCTTCGGCGCCGATGGCCAGGGATACCGGGTTGAAGGGTGCGTCGAGGGATCCCATGGGTGTTGATTTGGTGATCTTGCCGACTTCGGAGGTCGGGCTGTACTGGCCTTTGGTGAGTCCGTAGATCCGGTTGTTGAAGAGGAGGATCTTGAGGTTGACGTTGCGGCGCAGGGCGTGGATGAGGTGGTTGCCGCCGATGGAGAGGGCGTCGCCGTCGCCGGTGACGACCCAGACGGAGAGGTCGCGTCGGCTGGAGGCGAGGCCGGTGGCGATGGCGGGGGCGCGGCCGTGGATGGAGTGCATCCCGTAGGTGTTCATGTAGTAGGGGAAGCGGGAGGAGCAGCCGATCCCGGAGACGAAGACGATGTTCTCCTTCGCGAGGCCGAGTTCGGGCATGAAGCCCTGTACGGCGGCGAGGACGGCGTAGTCCCCGCAGCCGGGGCACCAGCGCACCTCCTGGTCGGACTTGAAGTCCTTCATGGACTGCGTGGCCACGGCCTTGGGCACCAGGGTGAGTGCCTCGACCGTGCCGGTACCAGTGCCGGTGCCGGAACCGGTGCGGGCGCCGACGCCTTCGGTGGACGTCTCAGCCATCGATGGCCTCCTTGAGAGCCGTGGCGAGCTGTTCGGCCTTGAACGGCATACCGTTGACCTGGTTGTACGAGTGGGCGTCCACCAGGTACTTCGCCCGGATCAGCATGGCGAGCTGCCCGAGGTTCATCTCGGGAATCACGACCTTGTCGTAGCGCCGCAGCACCTCGCCGAGATTCCCCGGGAAGGGGTTGAGGTGGCGCAGATGGGCCTGCGCGATCGGCTGCCCCGCCGCCCGCAGCCGGCGTACGGCCGCGGTGATCGGGCCGTAGGTGGAACCCCAGCCCAGGACAAGGGTGTTGGCGGTGCCGGTAGGTTCGTCGACCTCGATGTCGGGGACGGTGATTCCGTCGATCTTGGCCTGGCGGGTGCGGACCATGAAGTCGTGGTTGGCGGGGTCGTAGGAGATGTTGCCGGTGCCGTCCTGTTTCTCGATGCCGCCGATGCGGTGTTCGAGTCCGGGGGTGCCGGGGACGGCCCAGGGGCGGGCGAGGGTCTGCGGGTCGCGTTTGTAGGGCCAGAAGACCTCGGTGCCGTCGTCGAGGGTGTGGTTCGGGCCCTGCGCGAACTGCACACGCAGGTCGGGGAGTTCGTCGACGTCGGGGATGCGCCAGGGTTCGGAGCCGTTGGCGAGGTAGCCGTCGGAGAGCAGGAAGACCGGGGTGCGGTAGGTGAGGGCGATCCGGGCGGCTTCCAGTGCCGCGTCGAAGCAGTCGGCGGGGGTGCGGGGCGCGATCACCGGGACGGGGGCCTCGCCGTTGCGGCCGAACATGGCCTGGAGCAGGTCGGCCTGTTCGGTCTTGGTGGGGAGGCCGGTGGAGGGGCCGCCGCGCTGGATGTCGATGACGAGGAGCGGCAGTTCCAGTGTCACGGCCAGCCCGATCGCCTCGGACTTGAGCGCGACACCCGGGCCGGAGGTGGTGGTGATGCCCAGTGATCCGCCGAAGGCGGCGCCGAGCGCGGCGCCGATGCCGGCGATCTCGTCCTCGGCCTGGAAGGTCCGGACGCCGAAGTTCTTGTGCTTGCTCAGCTCGTGCAGGATGTCCGAGGCGGGCGTGATCGGGTAGGAGCCCAAGTACAGGGGCAGATCGGCCTGTTGACCGGCCGCGACGAGCCCGTACGCCAGCGCCAGGTTCCCCGAGATGTTGCGATAGGTACCGGCGGGGAACGCGGTCGAGGCGGGCGCGACCTCGTAACTGACCGCGAAGTCCTCGGTCGTCTCGCCGAAGTTCCAACCCGCCCTGAACGCGGCCAGGTTGGCAGCGGCGATGTCGGGCTTCTTGGCGAACTTGGCGGCCAGGAACTTCTCGGTGCCCTCGGTCGGCCTGTGGTACATCCAGCTCAACAGGCCCAGCGCGAACATGTTCTTGCTGCGCTCGGCCTCCTTGCGGGAGAGCGCGAACTCCTTGAGGGCCTCGACGGTGAGGGTGGTCAGCGGCACCGGATGCAGGCTGTACCCGTCGAGCGAGCCGTCCTCCAGGGGGCTCGCGTCGTAACCCACCTTCTGCATGGCCCGTTTGGTGAACTCGTCGGTGTTGACGATGATCTCGGCGCCGCGCGGCACATCGGCGATGTTCGCCTTCAGAGCCGCCGGGTTCATCGCGACCAGCACATTGGGCGCGTCGCCGGGGGTGAGGATGTCGTGGTCGGCGAAGTGGAGCTGGAACGACGAAACGCCCGGCAGGGTGCCTGCGGGCGCTCGGATCTCGGCGGGGAAGTTCGGCAGCGTGGACAGATCGTTCCCGAAGGACGCGGTCTCGGAGGTGAAGCGGTCCCCCGTGAGCTGCATACCGTCCCCGGAGTCCCCCGCGAACCGAATAATCACCCGATCGAGGCGGCGTACGTCCTTCACGCCAGCCGGATTGCGCTGCTCTCCCACGACGGCTGCTCCGACGGCTCCGATGGCTTCGGCGCCCGAGCCCGCCTTCCCCGCTGACCCGTTCGCTGAACTCTCGGCTGGACTGCTGACCTGGCTGGTCACTGAACTGGACCTCCTTCGAGACGGCGGCCTGGGGCCGGTCCTCCCGCGGACCTTCCCGGGATCAACAGTACGTCGGTAAGGGTGACCTTCCTGGGATGGATCGCAAGACGGACGTCATTTTGAGACGGTTCAACGCCCGGACTTCTCATGATTTTCTGCCCCACGATGCTGGCAGCACGTCAGATGTCAAGTGGTCAGACGGGCCAGACGGTCAGGTGTTGAGGTAGGTCAGAACGGCCAGTACACGCCGGTGATCACCGTCGCTGGGGGAGAGCCCGAGCTTCAGGAATATGTTGCTGACGTGCTTCTCGACGGCACCGTCACTGACGACGAGCTGACGGGCGATGGCCGAATTCGTCCGGCCCTCCGCCATGAGCCCCAGCACCTCGCGCTCCCGGGGGGTGAGTCCGGCGAGCACGTCCTGCTTGCGGCTGCGGCCCAGCAACTGGGCCACGACCTCGGGATCGAGCGCGGTACCCCCCTGGGCCACGCGCACCACCGCGTCCACGAACTCGCGCACCTCGGCGACCCGGTCCTTCAGCAGATACCCGACGCCCCGACTGGACCCGGCGAGCAACTCGGTCGCGTACCGCTCCTCGACATACTGCGACAGCACGAGCACACCCAGTCCCGGATGCGTTTTCCTCAGTTGTACGGCGGCCCGGACCCCTTCGTCGGTATGGGTGGGCGGCATCCGTACATCCGCGACCACGACATCCGGAAGCTCGTCCTGCGCAGCGAGCTCGGTGATGGTCTTGATCAGCGCGCCCCCGTCACCCACACCCGCGACGACGTCATGCCCACGGTCGGTCAGCAACCGGGTCAGGCCCTCTCTCAGCAGCACTGAATCCTCGGCGATGACCACCCGCACCCTGTCCTCCACGATCCCCGTCTCCCCACCCCGTCCGAACACCAGGCTCCAGCATCCCAGTATTCGGACGAGGAGGGGGTTGTTGTCGAACGGTTTCCCCCGGGAGGGGGCTTCCTCGGGTGCCATTCGGGGTCCGTCCGGCAGGCGAGGCAAAACCTCTCAGGCGCGGCCTGCATTTCCAGCTCATCCGATGGCCGGTGGGGGCGAAACAAACCCACCC
>NZ_LIQQ01000232.1:9559-9708 GCF_001418565.1 Streptomyces graminilatus
GGGGCGAAACAAACCCACCCCTGCCCTTTCCCTTTGCGAAACGTCACCCCAAAAAACTCAACCCCGCCAGGGCAACTCCGCAGTCACCCGAGTAGGCCCGCCCACAGGCGAGTCCACCACCAGAATCCCGTCCACCGCATCGAGCTGGA
>NZ_LIQQ01000233.1 GCF_001418565.1 Streptomyces graminilatus
GCCCCGTCAGGACAGTTCGAGCGGCAGCGGTGCCGCATGCACCACGATCAGCCCCGACACCGCCCGCGTCAGGGCCACGTACAGCCGCCGCAGGCCGGTGCGTTTATCGGGCTCGGCGTCCACCACGGCCCGGGGCTCGTCCAGTACCACGTAGTCGTACTCCAGCCCCTTCGCCAACGACGCCGGCACCAGCGTCAGCCGCGTCTCGCGTGTCGTCTCCTCGCCGGGGGACAGGAATCCGATGCCCGCCTCCCCCAGCGCCTCCGCCAGGGCCGGGATGCGCGCGTCCGCCGCGATCAGGCCCGTAGACCCCTCGTTGCGCAGCAACTCCTCGCAGGCCGCGACCACTTCACCCGCGCCGTCGCCGATCGGCCGTACGTCGAAGAAGCCCGGGTTCTCACGGACCGACGCCACCGGCGTCAGCCCGGGCGCGATGTGCGGGAGCAGCCGGGACGCGTACGTGATGACGTCCGTGGGGACGCGGAAGCCCGCCGTGAGTTCCTCCACCACCGCCTCCGGCTTGCCCAGGTGGGCCAGAGCCTCTGCCCAACTCCGCGTCGCCCAGGGCGTGGTGCCCTGGGCCAAGTCGCCCAGGACCGTTGCCGAGCCGGTCGTGCAGCGGCGGCCCACCGCCCGGTACTGCATGGGGGAAAGGTCCTGCGCCTCGTCCAGGACCACATGTCCGAGCGAGTGCGTGCGCTGGACCAGGTCGGTCGTCTCGTCGATCAACACGGCGTCGCTGGCAGACCACTTGGCCGCCTTCACCGACCGTACCGGCTTCGCCCAGAGGATCTCCTTCTGCTCGTCCGCGTCGAGGATCCCGGCCGCGTGGGCGGTCAGGAAGTCGGCGTCCGTCAGGAGGCGCAGGACGAGTTTCGCGGGGTCGACCGGCGGCCAGAGAGTCTTCACGGCCGCCTTCACCGCCGAGTTGCGGGCCACCGCGTCCTGCACACGGTCGTCCGGCGCCTCGCCCGACCGTTCCATCTGCACCAGCACGGCATGCGCGATGCGCTGCGGGAGGGCCTCGCGGGCGGCGCCGTAACGAATCCCGCGGTCCAGCAACTCCCGTACGATGCCCTCCAGTTCGTACACCGGGACACGCCAGCGCCGTGACCCCCGTACGACCACGACGGGCTCGGTGGGCAGCGTCACGTGGGAGTAGACGGCGCGACGCAGGACCTCCGCCATTCTCGCGTCGCCCTTGACGATCGCCGCCGCCGCTTCGTCCGTGCCGCGCACCTCGACGTGGGCGACCAGGTCGTCGACAGTCGCCTGCTTGACCTCCAACTCGCCCAGTGCGGGCAGCACTTGCTCGATGTAGGAGAGGAAGGAGCTGTTCGGTCCGATGACGAGGGTGCCCGTGCGGGCCAGCCGGTCGCGGTGGGCGTAGAGGAGGTAGGCGACCCGGTGGAGGCCGACCGCCGTCTTTCCGGTGCCGGGACCCCCCTGCACGCACACCGAGCCGCTGAGCCCGCTGCGTACGATCTCGTCCTGCTCGGGCTGGATGGTGGCCACGATGTCGCGCATCGGGCCCACACGAGGGCGCTCGATCTCCTGCTGGAGCAGCTTGCTCGTGGCCGCCGATTCTGTGGGGTCGGAGAGGTGCTCGTCCTCGTACGCCGTGAGGTCCCCGCCGGTGTACCCGAACCGCCGGCGCAGGGCGATGTCCATCGGGTCCTTCTTGGACGCCCGGTAGAACGGCTGGGACACCGGCGCGCGCCAGTCGATGACCATGGGGTCGCCGTCGGCGTCGTGGACGTGACGGCGGCCGATGTAGAACTGCTCGCCCTCCGCGCCCTCGGCCTGTTCGGCTCCGGGAGCGTGCAGGTAGTCGAGGCGGCCGAAGAACAGCGGGGTGTGACTGAGGTCGGCGAGGGCCTTGATCCGCTCCTCGATCTGGCGGGACAGGACCGCCGCGTTGACCCAGTTCGCGGTGACGTCCTTGATGTCGAGGGACTCCGCGTCCTCACGCATCGCGCGGAGGGCCGCCCGGGAGGCGGAGAGATGCGAGCGCTCCCGGCCGAGCGGACCGCCGGCAAGGGAAGTGGGGTGGGGGTCGGGGA
>NZ_LIQQ01000234.1 GCF_001418565.1 Streptomyces graminilatus
GGGGAGGTGCGGGTGGCGGGTTTCCTTCGCAGACCTACCCAGTGGGCGCGACGGCAGACGTAGGTGGACGGACGAACCACGGTACCGCCGGTCGGATTCCGGCGTTCTTCCGTCGCCGGCCGGACGAGGCCCACCACATTCGCGCCACCCGCACCCGCACCTCCCCCCTGAACCACTATTCACTCAGTACATGTATCGAGTGCATAATGATCCGCATGAGCACCCGCCACATTCTGTTGGGGCTGCTCGCCGGAGGGCCGAGCCATGGCTACGACCTCAAGCGACGGCACGACGAACGCTTCCCGCAGGCCCGCCCGCTGGCCTACGGCCAGGTCTACACGACCCTTCAGCGCCTGGTGCGCGACGGGCTCGCGGAGATCGACGGCACCGACGCGGACGGTGGTCCGGAGCGGACCAAGTACCGGACGACGGCGGACGGGGAGCGTGAACTCGCCGCGTGGGTACGGGAGATCAGCGCGCCCGCGCCGCACGTCGTCAACGAGATCTTCGCCAAGGTCGTCGTCGCGATCCTGGCCGGCGGGGACGCCGCCGCGTATCTGCTGGACCAGCGGGCCGCGCACATGGCACGGATGCGGGAGCTGACGGCGGTCAAGACCGCGCCGGGATCGGACCTCTCGACCGTGCTCTCGGCGGACTACGCCCTCAACCACCTCGACGCCGACCTCCGTTGGATGACCACCACGGCGGCCCGGCTCACCACACTGACCGCGGAGGTCGACACGGCATGACCGTCAACGAGGAAGCATCCAACGGGGACACCTCGCCACCCTTGCTCGTGGGGCGCCGCCTGTCCAAGGCGTACGGCAGGACGCCCGCGCTGCGCGGCGCCTCGGTCGAGCTGCGGGCCGGCGAGATCCTGGCCGTCACGGGGGCCAGCGGCAGCGGGAAGTCGACGCTGCTGCACTGCCTGGCGGGGATCGTCCGGCCGGACCTGGGCGCCGTCGAGTACGGCGGGGAGCGGCTCGACACGCTGCCGGAGCGGCGGCTGAGCGAGCTGCGGCGCACCGAGTTCGGGGTCGTCTTCCAGTTCGGGCAGCTCATTCCCGAGCTGACCGTGCTCGACAACGTGGCGCTGCCGCTGCTGCTCGCCGGGGCCGCGCGGGGAGCGGCGCACGAGCGGGCGGGCGAGTGGCTGGAGCGGTTCGGGGTGCTCGGGCAGCGGACGCTGCGGCCGGGCGAGCTGAGCGGCGGCCAGGCGCAGCGCGTCTCGCTGGCCCGGGCCCTGGTCACCGGCCCGAAGGTGGTCTTCGCCGACGAGCCGACGGGTGCGCTGGACTCCCTCGCGGGCGAACAGGTGATGGCGGCGCTGACGCACACGGCCCGCGAGTCGGGCACGGCGGTCCTGCTGATCACGCACGACGCCCAGGTGGCGGCGTACGCGGACCGCGAGCTGAGCCTGACCGACGGCACGGTGCCCGCCGACGGGGCCCCGACCTCGGCGGAGGTGACCTCATGACATCGGCATCCGACCAGGTTTCCCGCCAGGGCTCCCTCAAGGGCTCCCCCAAGGGCTCCCTGCGCGCCGATGTGCGGCTCGCCTGGCTGCTCACCCGGGGTTCCGACCGGCGGGAATGGTGGCGGGTCGCGCTCACGGCTGTCGGAGCGGGGCTCGCGACCGGGTTCGCGCTGGCCGCCCTGGCCGTCGCCTCGCTACGTGGGTACCGCCACGTGCCGTTCGGCAACGGGCTGCTGGACCAGCCCGGGGAACGTTCCGGCGTGGTCCTCACCCTCGTCCTGCTGCTCGTGCCCGTGCTCGGGTTCCTCGGGCAGTGCGCGCGGGTCGGGGCCGTGCACCGGGACCGGCGGCTGGCCGGGCTGCGGCTGGCGGGGGCCGGTCCGGCGCAGGTGCGGCGGATCGCGGCGCTGGAGACGGGGCTCGCCTGTCTGCTCGGCTCGGCGCTCGCCACCGTGGGGTGCGTGCTGTTCCTGCTGGGCGCGTGGCGGCAGCCGCCGCCCCTCCTCTGGCCTGGGATCGCGCTGGTCGCGGCGGCCGTGCCGGTGCTGGGCGCGCTGGTGGGCGTACTGGCGCTGCGGCGTCTGGTCGCGTCGCCGCTGGGCCGGGTGCGGCGGGTGGCCCCGCGCGAGGGGCGAGGGCCGGGGATGCTGGTGCCGATGGCCGCCGTGGGGCTGCTGTTCGTGGGGCTGCTGCTGGCGCCACGAACAGTATTCGGCGGGTACGAGACCGCCCCCGGGCTGGTGTTCACCGTGGTGATCGGCACCGGCGCGGGCGCCCTGTGGCTGACCGGCGCCACCTCCCGCTGGACGGGGCGGACGCTGGCGGCCCGTACCGCCGATCCGGCGACGCTGATCGCGGCGGAACGACTGCGCGACGACCCGTGGGCCGCCGCCCGCACCCATGCGGCGGTACTGCTGGTGACCACCGTGGGCACCGGGTTCGTGGGTGTCCGGGATGTGCTGCTGGCCTCGCTGCGCGCCCGCGGGCAGGGCGTGTCGGCCATGCCCATGTCGTTCTACACGACCGGCGTCGACCTGGCCGGAGCCGCCGTCCTGGTGGCCCTGGTGATCACGCTGTGCGGGCTCGGCGTCGGCACCGCCGAGTCGGTGGCGACGCGCCGCCGGGGGCTGGCCGCGCAGACCGCCGCCGGAGTGCCGCGCGCGGTGCTCGGCCGGGCGCTGCTCCTGGAGACGGCCCTGCCCCTCGCCCCGGCGCTGCTGCTGGCGGGCACCGGTGGCCTGCTGATCGGCGGCTGGCACGCGGCGCTCGCCCAGGAGGGCAGCCACTCGGTGCCGTACACAGCGCTGCTGGTCCCCCCGGCCGTCTACGTGTGCTGTCTGCTCGCGGCGGCCACGTCACTGCCGCTGCTGCGCCGCTCGGTGCGTCCGGCGGAGCTGCGGTACGTGTGAGCGGGCCCGCGCATGACTGATCCGGCCCTGGGGAAGGGGGGTTCCCGGGGCCGGATCAGCATCCGTACCGGACGTGCCCGTATTCAGGTGTCAGAAAGCCCGGACCTCAGGCTGAGATGCCGTCGATCCGGGCCATCGCGTCGTCCGCGCCGTACGGCTGCAAGTACGGCAGCCAGCGCGGGTCCCGGTGCCCGGTGCCGATGATGCGCCAGGCGAGGCCGGTGGGCGGGGCGGGTTTGTGACGCAGCCGCCAGCCGATCTCGAAGAGATGGCGGTCCGCCTTGGTGTGGTTGCAGCGACGGCACGACGCCACCACGTTGTCCCAGCGGTGCTGGCCGCCGCGGGAACGCGGGATGACATGGTCGACGCTGGTCGCGGCGGCGCCGCAGTACATGCACCGGCCGCCGTCACGCGCGAACAGTGCCCTACGGGTCAGTGGAACGGGCCCCCGGTAAGGGATCCGTACGAACCTCTTCAGCCGGACCACGCTGGGTGCGGGGACAGTAATGGTCGCGCTGTGCATGAAGGCGCCCGATTCCTCCAGGGAGACAGCCTTGTTCTCCAGGACGAGGACGAGCGCGCGATGGAGCGGTACGACGCCGAGTGGCTCGTACGACGCGTTGAGTACCAGGACATGCGGCACGGATGCCTCCTTGGGCGTCGGCGGCGCGTGGCTCGCGCCGGGACGATCTGTAGTCAGTCTCCCCTCTCGCCCGGCGGCTGCGCCACCACGTCCCGGTAACGGGCTGGGAGTGTTTTCGACCACACGTCGCGTTCATGACCCGGGACCGCACCCTGTTCATCCCCAGGTGAGCGCGTTCTCTCCCTCGAACATGGCGCCGATCCGCACACGTTGCCCCGTTAGTGTGGTGGTTCTGCCCTCCGGTGACCTTTCCGTGACCTGAATCACGAGCTCGACAGCGAGCCGACCGCCGTAACCATCCGTACCGGGGGCAGGCCGCTTTGGAGGTACCCCCGTGTCCATCACCGCAGTCCTGTCCGCCGCCGGACCCGCGCCGTCGCCGACTCCCACGGAGTCACCGACCGTGCTGGTCCCTTCGCTCCAGGACGCCCAGCAGAGCGCGACCCACGCCGCGAGCTGGGTCCAGCAGAACTGGTCCACCTGGCTGGCGATCGGCCTGAAGGTCCTGCTGATCCTGGTGATCGCGGTAGTGCTGAGAGTGGCGGTCCGACGGGCGATCACCAAGCTGATAGACCGGATGAACCGCTCGGTCCAGTCGTCCGACGGCACGGCCCTGGGCAGTCTGCTGGTCAATGTCGAGCGGCGCCGTCAGCGCTCCCAGGCGATCGGCTCCGTGCTGCGCTCGGTGGCGAGCTTCATCATCCTGGGCACCGCCGCCCTGATGGTCCTCTCCGCGTTCCAGATCAACCTGGCCCCGCTGCTCGCCTCAGCCGGTGTCGCGGGTGTGGCGATCGGTTTCGGCGCCCGCAACCTGGTGACGGACTTCCTCTCCGGCGTGTTCATGATCCTCGAGGACCAGTACGGGGTCGGCGACACGATCGACGCGGGGGTGGCGTCGGGCGAGGTGATCGAGGTGGGCCTGCGTGTGACGAAGCTGCGCGGCGACCAGGGCGAGATCTGGTACGTACGCAACGGCGAGGTCAAGCGCATCGGCAACCTCTCCCAGGGCTGGGCGACGGCCGGCGTGGACGTGACCGTGAGTTCGCATGTGGACCTGGACCGGCTGAAGGAGACCCTCGACGAGGTCACCGAGAAGATGAGCCGCGAGGAGCCCTGGAACGAGCTGCTGTGGGGCCCGATCGAGAGCCTGGGCCTGGACAGCGTGCTCCTGGACTCCATGGTCGTCCGGCTCACCGCGAAGACGATGCCGGGCAAGTCCCTGACGATCGAGCGCGAACTGCGCTGGCGCGTCAAGCGGGCCCTGGACGCGGCGGGCATCCGCATCGTCGGCGGCACCACGGTCCTCCCGGAGGAGGAGCCGGACGACCCGACGGCAGGGATCGCACCCCCTTCCGTGTACTCGAACTCCGGCTCCCCCCAGGTGGAGGCGGCGTCCCCGATCGCCCCGGGCCGGCCCGTCCGGTAGCCGCACGAGACACCCCACGGCCTGTACGAGAGAGGCGGCGCCCCCGATCCGGGGGGCGCCGCCTCTCTCGTTGCCCGCTCGTTGCCCGCTCATCGCCCCCTGACGACCCCCTTGACGTCCCCCTCGGTCCGTTCTATCTTCTCGCCATCCGATAGGAAACTTTCCTAACAGTCATCGCACTGCGAAGAGTCGTCGTGAAGAATCGCCGTGAAAAGCTGGGCCCGGAAAGGCAGGTGCAGACACCCATGGCAGGAACCGCAAGCACGCCAAGCACACCAGGCACTCCCCGCGTCCTGCGCGCCATGAACGACCGGGCCGCCCTGGACCTCCTCCTGGAGCACGGCCCCCTGTCCCGCACCCGGATCGGCAAGCTCACCGGCCTCTCCAAGCCGACCGCCTCACAGCTCCTCGCCCGCCTGGAGGCGGCGGGACTCGTCCTGGCCACCGGCACCACCG
>NZ_LIQQ01000235.1 GCF_001418565.1 Streptomyces graminilatus
GGCGGGAACCGCGTCCGGGCCGGTTCCGTACTGCGCTGGCTGTGGCTCGGCGCCGTGGTCGTACTCGTCGCCTTCCCCGTCTACGTCACCGTCGTCACCGCCCTCCTCCCGCCGGGCGACGTCGCCGCAGGGCGTCTCGTCCCGGTGCCGGACCGGCTGACCCTGGGCAATGTGCGCGAGGCGCTGGCCTCCGCCCCGCTGGCCCGGCAGTACCTGGTCAGTGTCGGTGCCACCGTCCTCCAGGCGACCGCCCAGCTCGTCACCGCCGCCCTGGCCGCGTACGCGCTCGTGTTCCCCCGCTGGCGCGGCCGGGGCATCGCCTTCGGGGTGGTGCTGGCCACCCTGGCGTTCCCAGGGGAGAGCCTGGTCATCCCCAACTTCGAGACCGCCACCGCGCTCGGGCTGCGCGACACCCTGCTCGGGATCGTCATCCCGTACCTGGCCGCGGGCTACGCGGTCTTCCTGCTCCGCCAGGCGTTCCTCGCGCTGCCGAGGGAGACCTGGGAGGCCGCCCGGCTCGACGGCTGCGGTGAACTGCGGGCCCTGCTGCACGTCGTACTGCCCATGGCACGACCGCAGTTGGTCACGGCGGCGATGTGGTGCGCCCTGTCGGCGTGGAACGGCTACTTCTGGCCGCTGCTGATCACCGACTCCCCCCAGCGACGCACCATCCAGGTCGGCCTCGCCCAGCTCGTCGTCGACCAGGCCACCAGCCCGGCCGTGATCTACGCCGGCACCCTGCTCGTCCTGCTGCCGACCCTGCTGCTTGTTCTTTTTGGGCAGCGCTTCCTGGTACGGGGCCTGGCCGCACGGGTCACCACGTAACCACCGCTCACCGCCCTCCACAACCACACCCGAACTTCACTGAGAAGAAAGACGATCCGTCATGCCATCCATGTCCTCACCTCTTCCGCGCCCCCGCAGACTGCCCGTCCTCGCCGCCCTCCTGACGGCCGTCACCGCCTCGACGCTCACCGCCTGTGGCTCCGGCTCCGGCTCCGGCGAGCAGGCCGCCACCGGGACCGCACCGGGAGCCTCGGCGCTGGCGGCGGCCAAGGGGCCGGTCACCGTGACCCTGTGGCACGGGGTCGGCGGGCCGGCCGGTGTGGCGCTCCAGCAGGAGATCGACGCGTTCAACAAGGCCAACGCCGGGAAGATCGTGGTGAAGGCGTCGTTCCAGGGCAGCTACGCCGACGCCATCGCCAAGTACACCTCCTCGATCCGCGACGGCGGCACCCCGAGCGTCATGGTCTCCAACGACATCACGACCGGCTATCTGCGCGACACCAAGCAGACCGTCTCCGCCCAGGCGATGGCCGCCGCCAACCCGAAGGACCTGGACCTCGACCAGCTCCGCCCGGCGGCGCGCAACTACTACACGGCCGACGGCGAGCTGCTCGCCGTACCGCTCAACACGTCCATGCCCCTGCTGTACGTCAACGACAAGCTGCTGGACCGGGCGGGCGTCGACCGCTCCACCCTCGGCACGCTGGACGGCGTGGCGGCGGCGGCCCGCGCGGTCCACGCCAAGGTCGCCGGGGTCAAGGGCATCGACATGCCCCTGGACGGCTGGTGGTTCGAGCAGCTCACGGCCGCCGCCGGAGTCCCCTACTGCACGCCGGACAACGGCCGCAAGGGCAAGGGCGCCACGGCGCTGACGCTGACCAGCGCGCCGCAGCGGGCCGCGATCGGCACCATGGCCAAGCTCGCCACGGACGGCGTCGCGCTCAACACCGGCGTCGACGGCAGCGCCGCCCTGTCCGCCTTCGCCGCCGGCAAGACCGCGATGATGTTCAACTCCAGCGGTGCCATCGGCGGCCTCAAGGAGGCCGGCATGACCGGCTACACCGCGCTCCCCTACCCCCTCTCCGGCCCGAAGGGCACGTCCGGTGCCGCGATCGGCGGTGCCGCGATGTGGGTGGACCAGGCCGGACACAGCAAGGCCGAGCAGGTGGCGAGCTGGAAGCTGATCAGCTACCTGGCGTCCGCCCCGGCGCAGGAGCGATTCGCCGAGGCGTCCGGCTACGCCCCGATCAACACCGGCGTCGACAACTCGCCCACGTGGAAGCAGTTCCTCGCGAAGAACGAGCCGTACGCCGTGCTCGGCAGGCAGTTCACCGACACCCCGGCCACGACGGCCACCTCCGGCTGCCTCACCGGCGCGATGACGGGCGTACGCGCCGAGGTCGTGTCGGCGATGCAGGAGGCGTTCGGCGGCCGGACCCCCATCGACAGCGCCCTGAAGTCGGCCGAGAAGTCGGCCACCGCCAAGATCCAGAGCTACCGGAAGCAGGCAGGACAGTGACCACCAACACCGAAACCACCAACACCGAGACCACTCAGCCCCGGACCCAGCCCCAGGCCCCGATTCAGACCCCGACCCCGGCCCTCGTCCCCGCTCTGCCGTCCGCGCGATTCGCGCAGGCGTACGGGGACCCGTACCGCTACGGCGTCTACCTCCGCCCCGACCCCGCGACCTGCTTCGCCGTCACCACCGTGACCTCCCAACTGCGGGCGCAGTACGGGATCGTGTCGGCCGGCGCGTTCCCGCCGCACGCGACCCTGATCGGCAGCCGGCACCTCACGGCGCCCGTCGAGGAGATCGTCGACTCGGTGACCCGGGCGCTGGCCGGGGTGTCCGCCTTCACCGTGCACAACGCGGGTGTCCGGCGGCTGGGCGTGGGCCTGGTGTACGACGTCCAGCATCTCGCCGACGGCCGTACGCCGAACCCCGACCTCACCGAACTCGCCGCCCGGGTCGACAAGGCCGTCACCCACCTGGAGGCCCCCGCGCCGAACCCGGCCGAGCACCGGTTCGACCGGGACACCTTCTCGGCGCACCTGTCGTTGGTCTCGCACGACATGTACGTACGCCCCGACCTGTCCGAAGAGGTCGAGGAGTACATCGACGGGCTGCCCGTGGCCTTCCCGGCGAGCTTCCCCGGGGACACGGTCGCCCTCTACCGCACCCGCAGCGACGACTGGACGGGCCGCTGGTGGCAGACCCTCACCTGGGAGCACGTCCACACCTGGCGGCTGCCCCGCTGACCGTCGCGCACGGGACACCGCCGGTCCGTCCAGGAGGACATGGACCGGCGGTGCTCGTTACCCTTCTCCCCTCCGTTCCCGTCAACTCCGCTCTAGGGTCGGCCGGTTGGTGGCCTTCCTGACGTGCAGGACATTGCCGTCCAGGGGCAGCGGGGACAGGTCCACCAGGGTGAGGCCCGCGTCGGCGAACAGCCGGGCGTAGTGGTCGGTGTGCCGTTCGCGTCCGCCGACGTTGCACATCATGTGGAGATCCCAGGCGGTCGCCAGCGACACCGAGCCGTCGGACGGCAGTACGCGTTCGACGACGAGCAGATCCGCGTGGTCGGGCATCGCGCGGGCGCAGTGGCGCAGGATCTCGCGGCAGCGCTCGTCGTCCCAGTCGTGCAGGACGCGGGACAGGACGTAGACGTCACCGCCCGCCGGTACGTCCGCGAAGTCACCGGTCAGGAACTCGCATCGCGGGCCGAGACCGGCCGCCGCCAGGCGCAGGCGGGCGGCCTCGACGGAGTGCGGACGCTCCAGCAGGACCCCGGTCAGCCGAGGGTGCGCGGCGAGGACGCGGCCGAGCAACTCCCCGTTGCCGCCCGCGACATCGACCACCGTGGCCCCCGCCGGAGCCTGGGCCGCCGCGCTGAACGCCGGATGCGCGGGGACCGGGTCGAACATGGCGGCCCCGGCGGCCATGGAGCGGTCGAAGAGTTCCATGAGTCGGGGATCGCGGGCGAAGTGGTCGAAGTGGTTCTCGCCGAAGAGGTGCTCGAAGGCGACCTCCCCCGTGCGTACGGTGTGTTCGAGCCCGGCGAAGGACTCGTAGAACGGGCCGCCGTACATCAGCGCCAGTGCCCGCATCGACCCCGGGGCGTCCGCGCGCAGCAGCGCGCCGAGGCCGGTGAGCCGGTAGCCGTCGCGGCCCTCCGTCACCGCGCCCAGCATCACCAGGTAGCGCAGCAGCGTGGCGAGGTTCCGCGGCTGTGCGCCGACCTTCCCCGCCAACTCCCCGACATCGACGCCCCGTTCGGTGTCCATGGCGTCGGGCACCGAGAGCTGCGCGAACGCGGCCAGCGCCTGGGTCGTCCACGCCCCGGTGAGCAGGCGCAGGAGCGTTTCCGCTGGCTGCTGGGCGCGGTGCTGGTCGAGGTGGGCGGCGAGTACGTCTCGGTGGTCGCCGGGGACGTACAACTCCACGCTCCGGTAGCCGGCCTTGGCCTCGGCGGGCGCGCGGAAGTAGAGGACCGTGCCGTTCTCGTGCGGGTTGTAGCCGCCGCCGTCCGGGACGGCGCCGTAGCGCGCGAAGGTCGCGCACAGGCCGCGCAGCACCAGCGGGTCGGGTGCCGGTACGTCGAAGGCGACGTGTGCCTCGTGCTGCCGTTCCCGTTCGTACGCGGCCAGGGTGTCCAGGTCCGATCCGGGTGGCACGGTCAGCGCGAACACCTCGACCATCCGTCGCTCCCCGTCCGCGCAGGTCACCGCCGGGCGCAGGATCCCCACGTCCAGTTCGGCCGCCCGTCTCCGGTGCCGTACGGCGAGCCGGTCGCGTACGACGACACTCGCTCGCGGCGGCGCGGTGGTGACGAGCCCGCAGTCGCCGAGCAGGGCGTGCAACTCCGCCTCACCGGACGGGAAGACGAGCAGCGCGGCGTGCGAGAAGCGGCAGTGCTCCACGAGACTCCGCAGCTCGGGGCCGTCGAGACCGGGGAAGAGGAGTGGGAGCAGCGTGACGGCGTCCTGCTCCTTGACGAAGTCGACCGTCGCGAGCAGGCGGGACGTGTCGTCCGCCGACGTCGTGATCATTTACGGAAATCCTCATTCAGGTGTGCGGAATGGGGGCATGCGGCAGTGGAGGAAAAGGAAGAGAAGGGAAGAGAAGAGGAGCGAAGAGAAGGGGAAGCGCAAGGGAAGAGGCAGACGCCGGACCTCATACGCCGACGTAGTGCTCGGCGAACCAGTCCTGCTGGCTTCGTGACGTTCGCAGCGACGTGATGCGGGAGCGCCGCAAGGAGTTGTGGAACAGGGACGCGCCGTCCGAGCCGGACGGGCCGTGCAGCAGCCCGATCATCCAGGCCGAGAACTCCTGCGCCCGCCAGATGTACGCGAGACAGCGCGCCGAGTAGGCGTCGAGACCGTCGGAGTCGCCGCGTACAAGGGCGTCGAGCAGGGCGCGGGCGGCGAACTCCGCTTCCAGGACAGCGAGGTTCGCGCCCTTGGCCGCGGAGGGGCTGATCAGGCCGGCGGCGTCGCCGACCAGCAGCAGCGAGCCGTGGCGCAGCGGTTCGAGTACGTCGGACTCCAGGTCGACGACGGCTCGCCGCGCGATACGGCCACGGTGCAGCGGGCCGAACTCCGGTGCCCGCATCCGCAGTTCCAGCTCGTCCCAGATCCGCTCCTCGGACCAGGCGTCGGCGCCCGTGCCGTGCTCGTACTGGAGGTAGTACCGGGTGACGTCGCTCGTACGCGCCATGTGCCCGGCGAAACCCCGCTCGTGCACCGCGTATCCGACGGCGTCCAGGCTGGGCGGTGCCTCGGCGAGCAGCCCGAGCCAGGTCACTCCGTGGTCGCGGTGGTGACGGCGTACGGAGCCCGCCGGCAGCGAGCGGCGGGCCGCGCCGTGCCGTCCGTCGCAGCCGGCCACGTATCGCGCCCGCCACTGGCCGGGCCGCCCGTCCGCCTCGCGCACCGCCACCGAGGGCCGGTCGGTGTCGGTGTCGAGGACGGCAACTGCCTCGGTGGCGAAGTCGATCCGCCCGCCCGCTGCCAGGAATCGCGTCAACAGATCGGTGACCAGGTGCTGTTGGGGATAGACGGTGTGCGACTCACCGCGTCCGAGCCCGCTGTAGTCGAGCCGGAACCGGCCGTCCTCGGTGCGGAACTCGCAGGTGCTGTGGGCCTGTCCGCGCCGCCGCAGCCCCTCGGCCAGCCCGTGCCGCTCCAGGATCCGTACCGTGTTGGCGGCCAGGAATCCGGCACGCGCCCGCGTCTCGATGTGCGCGCGCTCGGCACGCTCCAGGACGACGCAGTCGATGCCGCTGTCCTGAAGGAGATTGCCCAGCACAAGCCCGGCCGGCCCTGCCCCGAGGATTAGTACATCGGTCGCTCTACCGGTCTGTCCGTCTGTCACGAGATGCGATATTAGGTGGCTTGAAGTGGCCTATCTGACAATGATCACCCGTAGGAGTGGGTTCGTATGTGTTGTCGACTCGGCTGGTGATTCAGCCGGTGGTTCACGGTGAATCACTGTGAACCACCGTGAATCAAGCGGTGATTCAGCCGGTGCTGTCGGCCTTCCCGTACCGCTGTGGGTCGGCCACCGCACCCTGGGGATACGCGGCGAAGTGCCCCGGGAGCGGAGGCACCGGTGCCTGTGGTGCGGGGACCGTGCGGGTCGGGGTGCGGCGGCGGGCCAGCCAGAGGACGGCCGCCGCGTACAGGGCGATGCCGGCCAGGTCGAGGGCGACGATCTGCCAGGGCGCGTCCGCGGCCGTGTCGTCGCTCTTGAGGCCGTCGACGACGGCGGCCGAGACACCGAAGGCCAGCAGGTTGTTCACCGCGTGCAGCCCGATGGCCGCCTCAAGTCCGCCGGTACGTACGGTGAGCCAGCCCGCGACCATCGCGAACACGACCAGATCGGCGAAGCCCCACGGCGTGCCCCAGCCGTGCGCGGCGGCGAACAGGACGGCCTGCGGCACGAGCGCGGGCCAGGGGGAGCGCAGGAAACCGCCGAACGCCTGGGTGAGCCAGCCCCGGAACACGTACTCCTCGGCCGCCGCCTGCAACGGCACCAGCAGAACCAGCATGGCGAGGGCCGGGCCGAAGACCTCCCAGCCCGCCCACCGCGCGGGCGGCCCGTCGTCAGCGGGCAGCAGGAACATGGCGCCGGTGGTCACGGCGAGGGCGGGGAGGGCCACCAGTACGCACCACCCCAGCCAGCGCCACCGCAGTCCGCCCGTCACGGCCGAGACCGTGCCCGCCGGGCGGCGGCCGATCCAGAGCACCGCGAGCAGGACGACGGGAATCGCGGAGGCGATCGCCAGCAGGTCGAACGCGGTGCCCGACACCGGGCCCAACTCGACGGTCCCGTCCCGGGCTTCGGGATAGCCGACGGCCGTTCCCACGGCCTCGGCGGCGCCGTACAGCACCACCGCCGTGAGCACGCTCCCCATGGCCACGAACCCGGTGCCGAGCACGGCCCGCCACCATCGATGGCGTGCCGCCGAGATATGGGCCATGCGGTGATAGGCGAGTGGCTCGGAAAGTGGTCCGGGGGCCAGTGGTCCGGGGGCCGATTCGGGCAGGCGCGCGGGTATCGGGGCGGCGTCGAGCGGGTTCGTCATGAGGAGAATCCTCCCGGCGGGCCCGCGCCCCCGCATCGCCCGCAGGCACGATCGGCGCCTCTGCCGGAGGGTGGAGAGCGACTCCCTACCTGGGCCCTGAGCACACGGGTCCTGAGCACACGGGTCCTGAGCACACCTGGGTCCTGAGTACACCTGGGTACCGGGGGCCGGTGCCGGCCGAGGCACCCCCGCCCTACGCTCGTGCGGACATGGAGACGACGACGATACGCAACTGGCTGCTTCCCGTGCTGCTCGCGGCCGGGCAGGTCGCCTGGCTGTGGCCCGGGGCTGTCCTGTCGGTCGAGGAGTTGCCCGGGGCGGGCGTGCTGGTCGCCGTCCTCGGTGCGACGGTCGTCGAGACGGCCGCGCTGGGCCGCCGACGGCAGACACCGGACGCACCGCCTGAAAGCGGGCCCCAGCCCCGGCCTCAGCCCCAGCCCAAGCCCAGCTCCTGTTCCAGCTCATCGCTCCCACGGAGGACATGAACCATGCCCGTGTTAACCAGTCCCCTTTCCGGCTCGGCGGGCATGCGCCAGCTGTTCGTCGCCGAGGTCCGGGCCTACCCCGGCAGAGTGGCGGGCGCGGCGCTGGCCTGCGCGGCGACCGCCGCCGGACTGGGGGCAAGTGTGCTGCTGCTCATCGGAGTGAGCCTGCCGGACCATCCGGAGAACTCGGTGGCGGAGGCCGCCGCGCAGGACGCGCAGAACCTGTTGTCGCTGCTGATGTCCCTGCTGCTGATGTGCGCGGTGCTGGTGACCGGATCCACCGTCTCGCTCTGGACCGGTCAGCGTCTGTCCCAGTTCGCCGTGTTGCGCGCGCTCGGAGTCACCGCGGGCCGGCTGCGTGGCCTGGTCGCCCTCGACGTGGCGCGGCTCGGTCTCGTATCGGCGGCTCTGGGCGCGGCCGTGGGCATGGTCCCGCTGGCGCGGCTCGGGCAACGGGTGCTGCTGGCCCGGGAGTTGTTCCCCGAGGGGACCCCGCTCCCCTCCCCGGGGCAGACCTGGGCGACGGCGGCGGCCGTCCGCTTCGTCACGGCGGGGGTCGGAGTACTCGCGGCCCTGGCGAGCGTGCTGGCCGCGGGCCGGATCGGTCCCGCCGCCCTGCTGCGGGACGCGGAGCTGTCCATGGCCTCCACCCGGAGCACAGGGCGCCTGGTGACCGGCCTCGTGCTGCTGGTGACGATGTGCGCCCCCCTGCTGTTCGTCATGGCGTTCATGGACGTCCCGGCGACCCTGCGCGCCGCGATGGCCCCCGGGGTCGCGCTGACGGTGATCCCGGTGCTGGCCGTGCTCGCCCCCTGGATCGTGCCGCCCCTCGTCCGCCCGACAGCGCTGGCGATACGACTCCTGGACCGGCGTGTCGGGCGTATCGCGGCGGCGGGACTGCGGGAGACGCCCGCCCGGACGACGGCGTTGGCGGTGCCGGTGCTCCTCTCCGTCGGTATCGCCGTGTCCCTGCTCGGCGCCGGGGCCACCATGGGGCAGGCGGTGCAGCGGCAGTACGAGGAAGGACTGCGCGCCGACGCGGTCGTCACCGCCGAGCCCGGCACCCGCCTCCCCGCGACGGCACCGGCGTTCTCCGGAGGGAGCGCGACCGCGCTGGTGGCGACGGAGGTCACCGCCCCGCCCACCTGGTACGACGACCGGCCGGTGGCCACCCGCGCGTGGGGCGCCGACGGCGGCTCCCTGTCCAGGGTGCTGGACCTCGGCGTGCGGGAAGGCCGTATGTCCGCCGTGGGCCGGGGAACCTTCGCGGCGGGTGCCATGCAGGCCGACGGACACCACTGGCGGCTGGGCCAGCGAGTGAGACTGGCCCTGGCGGACGGCTCCCCGCAGACGCTGACCCTGGTGGCCGTCTACGAACGGGACCTGGCCTTCCCCGAGTTCGTCGTCGCACGGTCTGCCGCCCTGCGGCACACCCCGGCCGCGTACGCCGACCGTGTCCTGCTCACCGGACCGGCGGACGACTGGCCCCGGGGAAGGGGGCAGAAGGTCGCCTCCCGTACCTCGTACCTGGACGACCTCACCCCGCGCAACGCGGCCGACGACCTGGCCGCACGGCTGGTCGTGGCCGTCGTCGCGGGGTACGCGCTGCTGGCCGCCGCCAACACCAGTTCCCTCGCCCAGCGCGACCGGCGGGCCCAGCGGGCACACCTGCGGGCCATGGGCCTGGGCCGCTTCCAGTTGCTGCGCTGCGTGCTGTACGAGGCGGCGGGCGCGACGGTCGTCGGTGTGGCGCTGGCCGCTGTCACGGCGGGCGCGTGTCTCGTCCCGCTGTCCGTGATCCTGGGCACCGGCGCCGTACCGGCCGTCGACGTCCCCTGGACCGTCGGTGTACTGGCCGCCTCGGTCCTGGCGGTCGCGCTGCCCGCCGCCGTCACGGCGCACCCGATGTCCGGCGTACGCAAGCAGTACGCGAGGAGGGCGGCCTGAAGGCGCGGCAGTCGCCGGGCCGTCGCCGGGTCGGCTGATCCGGCCGTGGGCGACCCGGTCGCCGACCCGGCCACCGAACCGGCCACCGAACGCGCCACGGGCCGGTCTCCCGGAAGCATGCTTCCGGGAGACCGGCCCGTTCAGCGATTGCGTCAGTGACCGGTGCCGGCGATCCGCGTGTGCGAACCGCGGCCTGACTCGCTTGCTCAGTTGCCCACTTGTACCTGCCTGCCTACGCGCTCACTTGCCGTAGTAGGCGTTGTGCACGGAGATCGTGGACGTGTTGCCCTTCTTGTCGGTGATCTTGGCGCGGAGGGAGATGCCCTTGCCCTTCGCCGGGTTCTTCACGGTGATCTTTCCGTTCTGGACGGTGGTCTTCGTCCAGGTCTTGCCGTCGTCGTACGACACGGACACCGCGAGCGAGCGAAGGTTCTGGCCCTTCGCCGCGCCCTCGACGGTGACCGGGTAGGTGACCGTCTGCCCGGCCGCGACCCGGCCGTCCAGGCCCGTCCGCGGTGCGAAGCGGACCGTGGAGACGGGCAGTTCGGTCGGCAGGGCGGAGGTCGGCCGCTTCGAGCGGAACGTCCAGCTCGCGTCGACCCGGGTGGAGGCGGCCTGGACCTGGGCGCTTCGCGTGGCCGACGTGGTCAGGGTGTACGAGGCCTCGCCGGCCGGGACCTTGAACACGGCGGCGCCGGTGAGCGCGTCGGTGTTCGACCCGACCTTCTGGCCGTTGCGGAACAGTGTCGTGCGCGCCGAGGTGAGATCTGACTGCGCCTCATGGCCCTGGCCGTCGGCGAAGAGGGGCAGCCGGCCGTAGATCCCGTCCTCGCTGTGGAAGACGCCGAGCAGTTCGGGCACCACGTGCGGGGCGAACACCGCCGCGTTGAACGTCTTCTCGTAGGTCCTGCCGCCGGTGAACCTCAGGTAGTCACTGGAGTTGGCGTCGGAGTCCACGAGCCGCACGCCGTCCGCGTCCACCTTCCCCGAGAACTGCATGAGGTTGAAGTACCACTCGGAGCCGTCACCCGACGACAGGTACAGGGTCCGGGTGGCGGGGAGCTGCTGGTTGACGGGGACGTGGAAGCCGTTGCCGACGTTCGTGCCGACGGTCAGGGAGAGCGCGCCGGTCTTCCCGGGCGTCGAGGCGCCCAGACCGGCCTTCACCGTGGCGAACTCGCTCGCCTTGTAGTGGTGGACGCGCGTCCCGACCTTCGTCACCTCGGAGCCGCCGACGGTGTCGTACTCGGCGCCGCTGCCCTTGGTCCACTGCCCGGACCAGATCTGTGTCAGGCCGGAGGGCATCTCGGGGCCGACGTGCGCGACCCGGATGTCGGAGAAGGTGGGCATCAGGAGACCGTTCGCCGCGTTCACGGCCACGTTCTTGTAGAGCACCATGGCCTGGAGCGGCTTGGCGGTCTTGTCCGGCACGGTGATGTCGGACGAACGGGTGGTGTTCAGGTCGAGCGTGATCGTCGTGTTCTTCTTGATGTCCAGCACGGGCTGGGCCAGCCAGTCGACGCCGCCCTCGGTCGTCTCCGGGTTCTTCATGCTGGCCGTGTCGAGCATGTACGGGCCCTTGGGGACGCGGAAGGTGACCGTGTCGTCGCTGGACACGTTCGAGTAGCCGCCGCCGCCCCGGAAGGCCATCGCCAGGCTGCTGATGTGGACCGGGTGCTGCCCGGGGCGGTTGACGTACTTCAGCGTGACGTTGTACGCCTCCGTCTCCCGCTCGACTCCCAGCGGGGTGCGGACACTCTGGCCGTCGCCCGTGGCCGTCACGTACGCCGAGTACCCGCCGTCGACCGTGCCGCCCAGCTTGGTGTTGACGGTGACGTCCACGTCCGCCGTGCCGCCGGCCGGGACGGTGACCGTCTTCGCGCCGAGGGTGAAGAAGCCGGCCGGGGCGGTCCGGCCCTGGGGGTTGCGGGTCGTGGCCGACAGGTTCAGCGTGACGTCCGTGGTGCCCGTGTTGCGGTACGTCACCTTCCTGGTGACCGGGGTGTCGTCGGTGTGCGGCCACTGCTGGAGCGGGAAGCTCACCGAGGCCGGCTCGGCGACCACGGTCTGGGCGATCGCCTTGTCGACCTGGATACGGCCCGAACCCTGCGCGTAGGGCGGCAGGTCGCCGCCCTTGGCCGAGCCCATCAGCGCGCCCTTCAGCTCACGGAAGGTCCAGTCCGGGTGCTCCTGCTTGAGGATGGCGGCGGCGCCCGCGACATGCGGGGTCGCCATCGACGTACCCGAGATCGACATGTACCCGGGCGGGTTCTCGCCCACCTGCTTGGCGAGCGCGCTGCCCTTGGCCGCCGCCGCCGTGATGCCCACGCCGGGCGCGGTCACATCGGGCTTGAGGGCGCCGTCGGCGGTGGGGCCGGTGCTGGAGAAGCTCGCGAGTTCGTCGTGGCCGTCGACCGCGCCGACGGTGAGGGCGTCGGCGGCGGCGCCCGGGGAGTCGATGGTCCTGGAGCCCTGCTCGCCCTCGTTGCCCGCGGCGATGGTGAAGAGGACGCCCTTCGTCTCGGAGAGCCGGTTGACGGTGGCTTCCATCGGGTCGACGCCCGGGGTGTCGGCGCCGCCCAGACTGAGGCTGATGACGTCGGCGCCCTGCTCGGCGGCCCACTCCATGCCGGCCATGATGCCGGAGTCGTTGCCCTCGCCCTTGTCGTTGAGGACCTTGCCGATCAGGAGCTTCGCCCCGGGGGCGACCCCCTTGTACTTGCCGCCGGACAGGGCGCCGGTACCCGCGATGGTGGACGCGACGTGCGTGCCGTGGCCCTGGGCGTCGTTCGTGCCGGCGGCCGTGCTGAAGTTCTTGGTGGCGATCACCTGGCCCTGGAGATCGGGGTGAGTGGCGTCGAGTCCCGTGTCCAGGACGGCGACCTTGACACCCTTGCCGTCGTAGCCCTTCGCCCAGGCCGTGGGCGCGCCGATCTGCGGCACGGACTTGTCGAGGCTGGCCTTGCGGATGCCGTCGAGCCAGACATGGGAGATGCCGGAGGCGAGGGTGTCGCCGTCGGTGAGGGTGTCCCACAGCTTCGGCGCCTCGTCGGTGGGCGTGACGAGGGCGTCCATGTCCAGGGCCTGGAAGGTCCGCTGGACCATGCCCGTGTCCCGGACCTCGGCCTTCATGGCGCGTGCCGTGCCCTTGTAGTCGACGATGACCTTCAGGCCGGTGTGCTGACTCCTGAGACTGGCCGCCTTGTTGAGCTCGGTGATGTCGAACAGCCGCATGTCGAGCTTGCCGCTCGCGACCATCGCGGCGACGTCCGTCGGTATGACGTGGACGTGCCCGTCGATCGTCCGTATCTGTACGGGGATCCGCTCGCGGCCCGCGGCCCGCTCCATGCCGACGACACTGCCCTTGGCGCTGACGAGGACACGGTCACCGGTGACGAGGGTGATGCGGTGCGTGGCGGGCGCCCCGTTGTCGGCGTGCACGGGCGTCGCCTGTGCCGAGCCGTACATTCCCGAGGCGAGGACCGCCACCACGGTCGCGGCGGCCGTACCGACGAACGCGGCCTTCGTTTTCCTGCGCAAGGTTCCCCCAGGTCTGGTGTGCTCTGGTGCGTGCTCTGGTGTGTGTGCTCTGGTGTGCCGGGTCGCACCGGTCGGAATGAACGTAGCGACGCGGAAGCACGGTTGGTCGTCCGCTGTACGGCGGTGACGTATCGATGTCGATCACGCACTGATGGGTGGCTGTTACATACGCAGGTCAGAGGGCCTGTGCCAGGTAACAGCGGGCGAGAACAGCGGGCAGACGGCCGTGGCGGATCGAGGCCGACGCCACCTTTGAACGGCCGACACCACCCGGCCGTACCATGACCTGCGATGTGTGCGGCAGTGATCTGCCCATGGCCCGGCGACCCGGCGACCCGGCGGAAGGAGCAGGGATGCGGATACGCAGACTCGTGCTGTCGTGCGCCGTGTCGGCCGTCTTCCTGACCGCCTGCGGCGGGGTGGACGGCGGCGTACGGGTAGAGGGCCCGGCGGCGACGAGGATCCCCTCGACGGGGCCGGTGTACGTGACGGACTGGTACGGCCGGGCCTGGCAGCACCCCGTGGAGGTCGACCCGACCATGCGCGTCACCCTGACCGGGCTGAAGTGGCGGGACTGGGGCTCGCCCCGGGCCCGGGCCACCGGAACTGTCCTCGACGTGACCTGCCTGGGCGGCTGCACGGGGAGTGGCAACCACCCGCGGAGAGTCCCGGTCAAGGTTGTCCTGAGTGATCTGGTCAGGCGCGAGGGCGTGTCGTTCTACGGCCATCTGAACCTTGTCCCCGTACATCCCCCCTTGCCTTACTGGTTGCAGGGCAACGACAGCACGGACCTGGAAGTACCGGATGCGTGAGCAAGGCACCGGAGAGGACCGCCGGACAGGGCACCTGACAGGGCACCTGACAGGGCACCTGACAGGGAATCGGAGAGAGAACGCGATGCACGCCGCTCCTGAGATCCTGCTGGTCGAGGACGACGAGCTGATCCGGGAGGCCACGCGGCTCACACTGGAGGAGCGCGGCTACGGCGTCCGTGCCGCGGCCGACGGCCTGACCGGGCTCGAACTCTTCCGGGAACGTCATCCGGACGTGGCCGTCCTCGACATCATGCTGCCGGGCCTCAACGGAGTGAGCCTGGCCGGCCGTATCCGCGAGGAGTCGGGGGTGCCCGTGCTGCTGATCTCGGCCCGCAACTCCCCGCTGGACGTGGTGATGGGCCTGGAGGCGGGCGCCGACGACTACGTCACCAAGCCCTTCGACGCCCCGGTCCTCGTGGCCCGCATCCGCTCCCTGCTGCGCCGGGCGGCCCCCGTCGAGCAGCCGCCCGAGCAGCCGGCGCTCAGCCCGCGCCAGTCCTTCGGGGACCTGGAGTTCTGCCGGGTGTCCCTGACCGCGAGCCGGGCCGGGAAACCGCTCTCGCTGACCATGACCGAGCTGAAACTGCTGAGCGAGTTCGCCGCCGCGCCCGGGACCGTACTCTCCCGGGACGTACTCCTGGAGCGGGTCTGGGACTACGCCTGGTCCGGTGACACCCGGGTGGTGGACGTCCACGTACAGCGCCTGCGCGCGAAGATCGGCCGGGAGCGGATCGAGACGGTGCGCGGCTTCGGCTACAAGTTGCGCCCATGAGACGACCGCTGATGAGCCCGCTGAGACGGCGGCCGACGAGCCGCCCCGCCGAGAACAGACCCGCTGAAAGCAGGCCGGCTGTGAGCCGCCCCGCCGGGAGAGGGCCCGCTGCGAGCCGCCCGGCCGTGAGTCTCCCCGCCGAGAACAGGCCCGCTGCGAGCCGCCCGGCTGAAAGCAGACCTGCCATGAGCCGCCCGCCGAAAGCAGACCTGCCGTGAGCCGCCCACCTGAAAACGGACCCGCCCAGAACGGACCCGCCGAGAACTGGTCCGCCGAGAACGGACCCGCCGAGAACTGGTCCGCCGAGAACGGACCCGCCGAGAACTGGTCCGCCAAGAACAGGCCTGCCGAGAACAGGCCCGCAGAGCACACGTCTGCCGTGAACCGTCCCGCCGCAAGCAGTGCCGCCGCAAGTAGCGCTGCCGCAAGTAGTGCCGCCACAAGTAGTGCCGCCACAAGCAGCGCTGCCGCAAGCAGCGCCGCCGAAAGCAGCCCCGCTGCGAGTCGCCCCACCACGAGTCGCCCCACCACGAGCAGGCACGCGGCGAAACGCCCTTCCGCCCGGCGGCTCGCCCTGAACGTGGGAGCGAAGGTCGCCCTGGCCGTCGCCGCCGCGGCCATCTGCGTGGCGGGGTCCATCGGGTTGCTGGTCCACCGGACCACCGCCGCCGACCAGTTGGCCACGGCCCGCTCGGGCCTGGACCAGGAGCTGATGAGCGCCGCCGGCGACCGCGCCGATGGACGCCAGTCGGACGCCAGGCTCGACCCCCGTGACCTGCCCGCCCCGGTGGCACGGGCCGTGCGGGACAACGTCCGGGTGACCTACCTGCGGGAGGGCGGCAAGGGACCGGTGCTGTGGGCGGCGACCAGGATCGCGGACCGGAAGGTGCTCGCGGTCAGCCGCTCGTACGCCCCCGAGGTGCGGTCCCTGGCCGCCCTCGACGGGACGCTGTTCGCCACGGGCGCGGGCGTCACCGTCCTCGTCTCCCTGGCGGGACTGCTGCTGGGGGTGCGGATAGGACGCCGGGCCACGGTCGCCGCGCGTACGGCGGAACGCATCGCCGAGGGCGACTTCGACGCCCGGGTCAGCCCGAACGGCCGCGACGAGATCGCCCGGCTCGCCGCCTCCGTCAACACCATGGCGGACGCGCTCGGCGCCCGGCTGGAGGCCGAGCGCCGGGTGACCGCCGACATCGCGCACGAACTGCGCACACCGGTCGCGGGCATGTCGGCGGCGGTCGGCCTGCTGCCGCCCGGCCGGGTGTCCGAGCTGATGGCGGGCAGCGTGCAGAAGCTGCGCGGGCTGGTGGAGGACGTACTGGAAGTGGCTCGGATGGACTCCCAGGTCGCGGCGGTCGAGACCGAGGAGCGCGAGGTGAGCGCGATGACCCGGCGGGCGGTCGCCGGGCTCGACGAGGTGTACGTACAGGTCGTGGCGGACGCGGTGGTCTCCACCGACCCGCGCCGCGTCGAACGGATCCTCACCAACCTGGCCACCAACGCCCTGCGGCACGGCGCCCCACCCGTGCAGGTGGAGGTCGACGGCCCGGTGGTCCGGGTCCGCGACTACGGCCCCGGCTTCCCGGCCGACCTGCTCGCGGTGCTGAACACCTCCGGCCCCCAGCGCTTCCGTACGGGCTCCAGCACCGGCGGCACCGGCCTCGGCCTGACCATCGCCACCGGCCAGGCCCGCCTCCTGGGCGCCCGCCTGACCTTCCGCAACTGCCTGGACGGGGGCGCGGAGACGGAACTGCGGCTGCCGACGGACTGATCACCCCTCGGCGGCATCGGGGTCGGTGATGAAGGGCTGTTCCGCGAGGGTGCGGTCGGATGCGATCAGTCAGTTGTTCTTCCGTAGCAGCCTGCGCCTTACTGATCACCAGGGCACGCAGCCCTCGCCGCCAAGCAGGGTAGGGGGTGTGCCAAGGAACATGCGGTCAATTCCCGAGGATGGCTTCCCGTGCCGCCCGTGACCAGATGGCCTGTTGGCGCTGGGTGAAGCCCATGCGGTTCCAGTGGAAGAGGATGTGGCGGGCGAGGACACCACGGGTGGCGAGTGCAAGCCGTCCGTCGCGGCCGGCGTCTCCGAGGGCCTGGCCGCAGTGCTGCACCGCATCGGCCCAATCCGCCAGGGAAGCCAGTGAGTTGCCAACGGTGAAGGCGGGCTCGGGGTCGGCCATCAGGAGTTCGCACACCTTGCCGGTCATCGCGGTCACCCGCTCCGGCGGAACATCGCTGGGCAGAGGGCGCTTGGCTTCGACCCGCGCCCATGGCCGCTTGGAACACCGCCCGCATCGCGCTCCGCAAGTGGTCCGCGATCTCGCTGGGTGGGCGGTCGAGGAGAAGGTCGAGTTCGTCCGGTTCGGGAAGTGCGGGGATGCCGTGCTCGACCCAGAAATCTCCCCAGAGGTGGCGACGCCGTGCCTCTGAATCGGGATCGTGCAACCAGGGATTCGTGGATCCCTCTCGGCACATACACCAATCTGGTACATGGGCTAGCCTTGGTACATGTCCATGAAGCGCACCAACGTCTACGCCGACCCCGAGGACCTGGCGATCATCAAGGAGGCCGCCAAGCGCCGGGGTATAAGCGAGGCCGAGATCATCCGGCAGGGGATCCATCTCGCGGCCATGGCGAACCGTGTCTGGGACGAGCCGCTGTTCTCCCGCACCTTCGAGGGGCCGGGGCGTACGCCGTCCAAGGCCGAGGTCCGTGACGCGGTCGCCGACGCTGTCCGGCGCGAGACCGACCCGGGTCCCGGAACCGCCGCGTGATCATCGTCATCGCGGACACGTCCGGCCTCCTGGCCGCCCTTGACTCGACACACCCGGAGCACGTAGCGGCGAACGAGGCGATCATGGCGGCCGGTCTCCTGGTCATGTCCCCGCTCCTGCTGGCGGAACTCGACCATGTGGCGACGCGCGAGCTGGGACGCGCAGCCGCCGTCAGCGCGGTCGACGACCTGCGGCGCTGGATGAGCCGGGGCCGGGTCGTGATGCCCGAGATCACGGAACACCACCTGGGTGAGGCCCAGTCCGTCCGAGCCCGCAACGGTGCGCTCGACCTGGACCTCGCCGACGCCGTGAACGTGGCCCTCGCCGCCGAGTACGACACCGACGCGATCCTCACCCTCGACCGACGCGACTTCCGGGCAGTCCGCCCATTGGGCCGGCACAAGGCGTTCCGGGTACTGCCCGACGACCTTCCGCTCTGACACGAGACGCTCTCGGAACCGGGTTCCAGGCGAACCGGGCCCCACCGGTGCGCGGGCGATGCGCGGTCTCCGTACAGGTCTGGATGACAATCCCGCCCGCATGGATGGAGAGTCCTGCCGGCACGCTGACGGCGGGACTCGGCCGGGGATGACGGCCTCGCCGCTTCCGATCGGATGTCGGATGTCGGATGGCGGACCTCGGGGATCCAGGCCCTGGAGGGCCGGTGCCCGCGCATCTTCGGCCGCTCGGAGGCGAGTCGCACGTCGTGCGCCGTGGGGAACCACATCCGGGTCCGTCCGGCCCGCGGCAGGGTGATGCGGTCGGCCGGCCTCTCGACGCGCGGCCGGGTCGGCCGCCGCCTGGTCTGCTCGATACGCGCGGAGGGAGCGATCACCCCGTGCGTCCGCGCGGTGGTGACCATCCGGTACCGCGCCGGCACCCCCAGCGGCGATTTTCAGCCACGCCCCCATAACTTCGCGGCACGGAAAGGTACTTCCGTACACGAGGACCCGTCTGACATCTTGCATCCACCACTTGTTTCGTACGGCCCGGCTGATGTCATGAGCACGTCCGGGCCGTCTTCGGAGGACGCATTGATACCCCACATATCGAGCCGATCCAGACGCACGCTGGTGCTGGCGGCCACCCTCGGTGCCGCCCTCGCGCTCGGCGCCCCGGGCGCCCTCGCGGGCACGCTCCCCGTCGCCCCCTCCACCGCGCCGGCCGCCAAGGCCCACACGCCGGCCGCGAAGGCCCATGCTCCGGCCGCCGTGCAGGCTTCCCGGAGTGCGGCCTGGGTGGCCGGCACGCGTGCCTACCTCGTGATCACCGCCCCCGGTGACACCGCGGCGGTCCGCTCCGCGATCGCGGCCAACGGCGGCACCGTCTTCTCGGACTTCGACGCCATCGGCGTGATCGTCGCCCACTCGGCGTCCAGCGGATTCGCCGCCGCCATGCGCGGTGTCGCCGGTGTGCAGCAGGTCGGTGCCACGCGTACCTCGGACGTCCCGGCCGACGCCTACAACCCGGCGCTCCCGGCCAATCCGGCGCAGGCCGCGACCCCGGCCGGAGAACCGGTCCGGGCCGACATGAGCCAGATCAAGGCCGACCAGGCGTGGGCCGTGAACCCGGGCTCCGCCTCGGTCAAGGTCGGCATCCTGGACACCGGTGTGGACGACCAGCACCAGGACCTCGCGCCCAACTTCGACGCGGCCGACTCGGTCTCCTGCGCCTACGGCAAGCCCGACACCCGTGTCGGCGCCTGGCGGGACGTAGACACGCACGGCACCCACGTGGCGGGCACCATCGCCGCGGCCAAGAACGGCAAGGGCGTCGTCGGCGTGGCCCCCGGGGTGACGATCGCCGCGGTCCGGGTAGCCGAGCCGGGCAACTCCTTCTTCTTCGCCGAGAACACCATCTGCGGCTTCGTCTGGGCCGGTGACCACGGCTTCAAGGTCACCAACAACAGCTATTACACGGACCCGTGGCAGTTCAACTGCCCGGACAACATCGACCAGGCCGCCATCATCGAGGGCGTCAAGCGCGCCCAGGAGTACGCCGAGAGCAAGGGCTCCCTCCAGATCGCCGCCGCGGGCAACGAGAACTACGACCTCGCCCACAAGACGACCGACTCCGCGAGCCCGAACGACTCGACGCCGGTCACCCGCACGATCACCAACGCCTGCCTCGACATCCCGACCGAGCTGCCGGGCGTGGTCACGGTCGCGGCCAACGGCACGGGCGTCACCAAGGCCTCGTTCTCCAACTACGGACAGGGCGTCATCGACGTCTCGGCGCCGGGCAGCAACGTGTACTCGACCGTCCCCGGCGGCGGTTACGGCAGCAAGAGCGGCACCTCGATGGCCACCCCGCACGTGGTCGGCGTGGCGGCGCTCATCGCCAGCGCCAACCCGGGCATCACCCCGGCGCAGATCCGCGCCAAGCTGGCCGCCCAGGCCAACGACATCGCCTGCCCCTCGGACAGCCGCTGCACGGGTACGACGGCCGACAACTCGTTCTTCGGTGAGGGACAGGTCGACGCCCTCAAGGCCGTCGGGGCCACCCCGCCGCCCGGCAAGTACTTCGAGAACCTCGCGGACTTCGCCATCAACGACAACGCGACCGTGGAGAGCCCGATCACCGTCACCGGCGTGACCGGCAACGCCCCGGCCACCCTCAAGGTGGGTGTGGACATCAAGCACACCTACATCGGTGACCTGAAGGTCGACCTGGTGGCGCCGGACGGCACCGTCTACACGCTGCACAACCGCGCCGGCGGCAGCGCCGACGACATCGCCCAGACCTACACCGTGGACGCCTCCTCGGAGGTCGCGAACGGCACCTGGAAGCTGCGCGTCAACGACAACGCCGCCTCCGACACGGGCAAGATCGACGCCTGGAACCTGACCTTCTAGCGGCAAGGCGGGCCGCGGCCTGTTCGGCCGGGGCTGCGAACTGGTGGTCGGCAGAGGTGACCGCTCAGTGACAGTGAAGGCTCCGCTCCCAAGCCGGGAACGGAGCCTTCACTCACAACACGCGCCTGGCCAGATCGCATCGCCCACCCGCCACCGGCGCCTCCACACGGACAACCCACAGACAACCCACAGACAACCCACAGGCGCCCCTCCCCCTCCTACGTGACGCGGGAGGCGCCCAGGACCGACGGGACGTCTGCGCACGGGGTTTTGAGGAGTAGGCCATTGATCCGTGCCCGGCGAACAGGTGTGACCGCCGTGGCGGTGCTGGCGGCCCTGGCGGGGGCGCCCGGACTGGCGCAGGCTGAATCGCCGCACGCGGCGGAAGCAGGATTGCTGAGCGCGCCGGGCGTCGGCGACCCGTTCCCGCCGGGGTGGCGGATCGACGGGGAGGGCGGGGCCCGTGAGCTGGTCTGGCGGGCGCCGAGAGACGTGCCCATGGGCGATGCGCGGGTCGAGTTCCGTGCCGGGGACCGGCTGCTCGGGGTGCCGAAGCCGGCGCGGGACGGGCGTACCTTCCGGCTCGCCCTCGGTGAGGCGGCGCTGCCCGACCAGCTGACGGACCTTCAAGTAACCGCTTCGGGGCGGAGATTGGACGCGACGCCCGACGGCACGCGGCACGGGTCCGGCCCGCGTGTCGCACGTACGCCCGCGAGCATGGCGCCGGCCAACGCCGTCGATCCGGGCAGACCCGGCTCGTACCGCACGGTCACCGGGAGGTACGACCTCGACCCGGTGCGCCTGCCCGGGTTCGGCACCCCGGTGGAGATGACCGCCGAGGTGGTGGCACCGAAGGGGGCCACCGGCAGCCGGCCGCTCGCGCTGTTCCTGCACGGCCGTCACGACAGCTGCTTCAAGCCGGACTCCGACTCCGAGGACGACGTGACCGGCGACTGGCCCTGCGCGGACGGCTACAAGCCGATCCCGAGCCACCTCGGCTATCTGCGCGACCAGCGACTGCTGGCCTCCCAGGGCTATGTGACGGTGTCGATCTCGGCGAACAGCATCAACGCCCAGGACCACGAGGCCGAGGACTCCGGCGCGCAGGCGCGTTCCTCGCTGGTACGGCAGCACCTCGCCCGCTGGGCCGACTGGAACGCCCGTCGCTCCTCCGCCCCGGCCGTCGTACGCGAGGCGCCGAAGGTGGACCTCTCCCAGGTCCTGCTCGTCGGTCACTCGCGCGGCGGCGAGGGCGTCAACCGGGCCGCCATGGACAGCCTCTACCCGCCGCCGGCCGCCGAGGACGGCTACCGGGGCCCGGTGCGCTGGAAGATACGCGGGACCGTGCTGATCGGACCGACGATCTTCGGCCAGAACCCGGTCGCCGACGTGCCGTCCGTGACGCTGCTGCCGGGCTGCGACGGCGACGTGTCGGACCTTGAGGGCGAGAACTACGTCGACGGGACGCGCGGGACCGGCGGGGGCACGGCACTGCACAGCGCGGTCTACATGGTCGGCGCCAACCACAACTACTTCAACAGTGAGTGGACCCCGGGCGAGGCCGTCGCACCGGCCATGGACGACTTCCTGTCCGACCCGGAGCATCCGGACCCGGTGTGCGCGCCGGGTGCCGCGACCCGGCTGACCGCCGCCCAGCAGCACAAGGCGGGCGCCACGTACATCGCCGCCGCGGCCCGGCTCTTCCTCGCCGGGGACGACCGGGTACGTCCGCTGCTCGACGGTTCCGGCAGGCGGGCGCCGTCCGCGGACCCGGCGCGGGTGCTGACCCACGCGGTCGGCGGGCGCCGCAGCGGCGGTTTCCTGCCGGACGGCGGGGCGAGGGTGACGGGCGCCCGGCCGTGTTCGGCGGTCGACCCCGACCCGGCCGTGGCCTGTCTGAGCCCGGCGACCCGCGGATCGTCACCGCACTTCGCGTCGTGGGTGACGGCACAGGAGGCAGGTCGTGGCGCGGTGGATCTGAAATGGTCCGCGCCGGGCACGGCCGCCCGCGTCACCCCACCCAAACCGCTCTCCCTGCGCGGCTACCGGCAGCTCGCGCTCCGGGTCTTCGTACCGCCGAACACGACCGGTACGAAGTTCGACGTGTCCGTCACCGACTCCGCCGCCCGCCGGGTGACGCTGGGTTCGGTCCGGGCGGACGGGCTCCCGGGCACCGCGAGCACCGCCTCATACTGGGCTCAGGAACTGCGCGTCCCGCTGTCCGCCGCGACCCGGGCCGGCCTCGATCTCACGCATGTCAAGTCCCTTGAACTGACGCCCCGTTCGCGGTCCGGGCGGGCCTGGCTGATGGACGCCTGGGGCTGGGCGCCCGGCACTCCGGCGGTACGGGAGGCCGTACTGCCGCGAGTCGACGTCGGCCGCACGACCGTCAAGGAGGGCGACTCGGGCACCCGCACCTACCGGATCCCGGTCACTGTCAGCGGGCACGGCAGCGGGCAGGTCCGCGTGTACGTCCTCGCCCGGAACGGCGGCCGGACCGAGAACCGCCTTGTGACCGTACGGCCCGGCAGCCACGCCATCGACGTGCCGGTGAAGGTGAAGGGCGACACGGTCTACGACGACGACGTGGATCACGACATCGCCGTCAAGGCCGTCCGCAACGCCGTCGTCGGCAAGCACCGGGGCGGGCTCTCCGTCCAGAACGACGACCCCGAGCCGCCGGTCACCCTGACGCCGGTCACGGACCGGGTGACCGAGGGAGAGACGCTGACCTGGCGGCTGTCCATCGACGCGCCCGCGCAGACGGACATCTACCAGCCGGTGCTGGTGCTTCCGGTCACCGAGGGCGCCGAACTGTCCACCAAGGACGTGGACCCGCGGTGGCTCAGGGAATCGTCCGGTGACGTGCCCGACCCCGAGCGCCCGCTGTCCGCCGCGAAGCTGTGGGTATGGCCGCACATCCCGCCCGGCAGCACCGGCGTGGACTTCACCGTACCGACGGTACGGGACCAGGCGGCCGAGCCGACCGAGTCCGTCCGCCTCGTCCTGACCGACCGGCACGCCGACCCGCTGCCCGGCAGCCCGGTACTGACGGGGGCGGTGCTGGACAGGCCGTAAGCAGGATGTACGGGGGACAGCGAGCCCCTCTTGCGCGCGCGGGGTCCGGTCTGTCCGGGCCCCGCGCTTCACCAGGCCACGCGGATCCAGACCGTTCCGTCCCGAGCCCCGGCCACAGCCTGGGACGTACCCGCACAACAACGTCGCCGCCAGTCTCCCTACCGCCAGGAGCACACGCCCGCAGGCCCAGGGCAGCCGAAGGGCCCGCACTCGTGACCGTGGGGGCGCCGCAGCGCCCGGCCTGTCATCCGGGAAGGGAAGCGAAGGGGGCACCGGCCGACGGCAGTGGCGCCCACCGGCGCCGCGCGCGCGACAGCGACCGGGTGGCACGCGAGCGAGCACTCCGCATGACGCGTGCCACCCGGCCCGAGGTCATGCCCGGTACGCGACGTTCGCCATCATCCCGGCCTCGCCGTGGTAGGCGTTGTGGCAGTGCAGCATCCACTGGCCGGGGTTGTCGGCGTCGAAGAGGACGGACAGCTTCCCCTTGGGCAGGACGATCGCGGTGTCCTTACGGGGACCCGACCCGCCGAGCTGGTACGTGTGGCCGTGCAGGTGCATCGGGTGCCACATGGTGGTGTCGTTGACGAAGTCCAGCCGCACCCGCTGGCCCTCCTCAATCAGGATCGGGTTGGCATCCGGGTCGGCCATGTCGAAGGGCCTGCCGTTGATGGCCCAGTTGTAGTGCATCATGCCGCCGGTGAGCTTGATCTGGTGCGTGACGTCGACCCTGGCGGACTTCAGGCGCACCTCGTCGGCCGCGCGGAGCCGGGAGGCGGTCATGATCAGGCCGCTGAGTTCCTTCGGCCGCACAGACGCCGACGGTGCGCGGCCGGAACCCGTACGGACCAGAGCCAGACCCCCTGCGTTCTTGCCCTCGGCCGCGGCAACCAGGGGGAAGACGCCGTCGCCGAGGGTGACCAGGACGTCGTAGCGTTCGCCCATACCGATGAGCAGGGCGTCCACCTGCTGGTGCTCGACGGGATACCCGTCGGTGTGGGTGACGGTCAGCCGGTGGCCACCGAGCGCAACCCGGTAGGCGGTGTCGGAGCCGGCGTTGATGATCCGCAGCCGCACCCTGTGGCCGGGCTTGCCGACGAAGACGTGCGGGTCGGCCGGAACACGGCCGTTGACCAGGTGGTACGGGTACTTCACATCACCGGCGTCGCCACCGAGGAGATCGCTCCCGGAGCCGCCCATGAGCATGAACTTCGACGACATGCCACCCATGTCCATGTCACCCATGTCACCCATGTTGTCCATGTCGCCCATGCCGTGCCTGAGCTCGGCGAAGACCTCGTCGGGGGTACCGGTGACTCCGTCGACCCAGTCGTCGAGGACGACCACCCACTCGTCGTCGTACGCCAGCGGCTCGCGCGGGTCCTCGACGATCAGCGGGGCGTACAGGCCGCGGTCGAGCTGGACGCCGACGTGCGGGTGGAAGAAGTACGTGCCGGGGGTGTCGGCGACGAACCGGTACGTGAAGGTGCTCCCGGCCCGTACCGAGGTCTGGGTGGCGGGCGGCACGCCGTCCATGTCGTTGCGCAGGGTGATGCCGTGCCAGTGGATCGAGGTGGCGGTCCTGTCGGGCAGTTGGTTCACGAGTTCGGCGGAGAGGGTGTCCCCGGCGGACAGCCGGACTTCCTTTCCGGGCGTCCGGCCGTCGTAGGCCCAGGTCCTGGCCGTGACGCCGCCGCCCAGGTCGAGCATGGCGGGCGCCGCGGTCAGGGTGATCCTGTGCTGTCGGCCGGTGCCGGTGCCGGTCCGTTCCCTTTCCACGCGGGCGACGGCGGAGCCGGACGGGCCGATCAGGCCGGGGGCGCCGCCTGCCGCGCTGCCGGAGTCGGTGCAGGCGGCGAGCGTGCCGGCTCCCACGGCGCCGAGTCCGGCGAGCAGGACGGAGCGGCGGTTGATGCTGTTCACGATGTATGTCCTCTTGTTCAGCTGCTGCATGCGGTCGCGGACGCGAGACGGCACACGGGTGCCGTTAACGCGGCCTAGATGCGCAGCGTGGAGAGGACCGACAGGTCGGGTGGCGCGCGGCCGACCGTCCCGGCGGACACCGGGCCGGCGTGGGCTTCGTACGGGTCTGCCGGCTGCCCGGCATGCCCCTGCGACGGCGCAGCGAGCTTGACCACCTCGATGCCCGCGGTGGCACAGTGCTCCATGCCCGGGGCGGCGCAGGCGCTGTCGGGAGCGTTGTACATGCCTGTCATGCCTGTCATGCCTGCCAGGCCTGTCATGCCGGGCATGACGTGCTCCGAGTAACTCGCGTGCGAGGCGGAGGGCATCGAGCCGACGGCGACCGCGGGGGCCTCGTGGTGGACCAGCACGGCCAGGGCGGCACACAGCACGATGACGACGCCGCGCGCCCAGCGCGCGAAGCCCGCGCGGGCTGCCCGTGCCGCTGCTGCCGACATCGCCTCCACCCGATCAGCATACCCCCGTGGGGTTTGTCCGATGTTTGCAGTCGATGAAGTGCGTTGAGCCTGCACACGGTTGGTTCCGCGAGATGGCTTGTTTACGCGGGGCCCGCGAAGTTCGAGGCGGGCGTGCTTCCGGGAGAGGGCTAGGATCACGGCGTGATTACGGCCTGGTCGCCCTCCGGTGTGCAACGGAGCCGCTCGACAGCGGTTCTGCGGCGCATGGTGGGCCTGGGCCTGCTCCTCTTCGGCCTGCTGTATACGCACGCCGTCAGCCCCGATGAGACGGTACGTCACCTCTCGTACGGCGAAGGCGTCGCGGTGGTCGCGGTATCCGCCGCTCACGTCACGCCCACCGTGGACCAGGAAATGGTCGCGAGTGCGACGTCGGCACTGTCCCCGGGCGGGAGTCCCCACACTCCGTACGCTCCGTACGATCCGGCGGGGGGCGACCACGAGGGGCACGGGCAGCACCACGCCGGTGGTGAGTGCGGGCTCGGGCAGCCTCCGCAGGGGCCCGGTGCCGGCGAGCCCTGCGTGGCCGCGCTGAGCCCGGTGAGCAGCGATGAGGACAGCCTGTCCCGGCCGGCGCACGCCCATCACACAGCGGCTCGGGACTTCGCGACTCCGGCGGCGCACGCGGCGGACTCCGCGATTCTGCGTATCTAGGTCAGCGCTTCTCCGAACCGGTCACCTCCCACTTTTCGCTGCGCTGAGCTGCGCTGCCGTGCGCTCTGGGGCCGGTCGACGACTGTTTCCTCACCTCCCCCCCCACTGATCCCTGCCCCTGCCGTGATCCTTCGGCGAGGGCGGCGCCGCACGGAGAACATGTGCCTCCCATCCCGGACACCGTCCTGGTCCACAGGAGCCGACTCGCCCTGACCGCGCTGTACGCCCTGCTCTACGCCTTGCTGTTCGCGATGCCGGTGTGCCTGGGCGATCAGCCGCATGCCTCGGAGCAGCCGTACGGTCGCTCAGCCGCCGCGCCGAGTGAGGTCCAGCCGCGAGCGAAGAGCCCCGACAGCAAGGTGCTTGACGCACCGGACTCTCCCGACAGTTGTCACGACGCCGGTTCAGAGGCGGCCACGACCTCGAAGTCCTCGACCACCCCCGTCCGCCCGTCCGCGACCACCGCCGTCTCGCGGGCGGGCGACGGGTCGGACCTCCTCTCGCACGACTCCCGTGATGCCACGCGAAGACTCCCGCCGAGCGGTGGCCGGTCAGCTCTCGTCCGCCTCTGCCAGTGGCGCGTATAGACGCCGCCCTGGCAGGCCGGCCCCGGCCGGACCGCCGCGCGAGAAAAGCATCCGCATCCGCATCGCATCCGCATTGAGCGAGAGCGAAAGAGAAGAAGCGAAGAGAAATGCACTCTCTGACCACGAGTGACTTCACCCCCGCCGTCTCCACCCTCCCCGGGCTGGTCGGCAACACCCCTGTCCTGCGCGTGTCCCAGCCCTTCTCCCCGCCCGGCCGGGGCTTCTGGGCCAAGCTGGAGGGCTTCAACCCCGGCGGCATCAAGGACCGTCCCGCCCTCCACATGGCCGAACGGGCCCGAGCCCGCGGCGACCTGCGCCCGGGATGCCCGATCATCGAGTCGACCAGCGGCACGCTCGGCCTCGGCCTGGCCCTGGCCGGAATGGTCTACGGGCACCCCGTCACCCTGGTCACCGACCCGGGCCTGGAACCGTCCATGACCCGGCTGCTCACGGCGTACGGGGCCACTGTCGACATGGTCCACGAGCCGCACCCCACCGGCGGCTGGCAACAGGCCCGCCGTGACCGGGTCGCCGAACTGCTGGCGCAAAACCCCGGAGCCTGGTGTCCCGACCAGTACGGCAACCCGGACAACGTCTCCGCGTACACCCCGCTCGCCCTCGAACTCGCCTCGCAGGTGGGGCACATCGACACACTGGTCTGCAGTGTCGGGACCGGAGGCCACTCCGCCGGCATCTCGCGCGTTCTGCGCCAGCTCTACCCCGGGATGAATCTGGTCGGCGTGGACACCGTGGGCTCGACCATCTTCGGCCAGCCCGCCCGGCCCCGCCTGATGCGCGGCCTCGGCTCCAGCATCTACCCGCGCAACGTCGCGTACGAGAACTTCAGCGAGGTGCACTGGGTGGCACCGGCCGAATCCGTCTGGGCGTGCAGGCAGTTGGCCTCCTCGCACTACGCCACGGGCGGGTGGAGTGTCGGCGCGGTCGCGCTGGTGGCCGGCTGGCTCGCCCGTACGACTCCTGCGAGCACCCGCATCGTGGCGATCTTCCCCGACGGACCCCAGCGATACCTGGAGACCGTCTACGACGACGAATACTGCGCCGGACAAGGGCTGTTGGGGATGACGCCCGCACCGGAACCGGAGGTGGTGGGCAGGCCGAACGAGAAGGAAGTCACCCGCTGGACCCGCTGTACGACGGTCAGCGACCCGGTCTCCCTGCCGACGGACTCAGCCGAAGCCGAAGCCGAAGCCGAAGCCGAAGCCGAAGCCGAAGCCGGAACCGGAACCGACGGCGGAACCGACGGCGGAACCGACGGCGGAACCGACGGCGGAGCCGGAACCGAAGGCGGGGCGCGATGAAGTCGACGTTCACGCAGGTCCGTTCCTACGAACGCAGCGTCCAACTGCTCATGGTGAACCAGTTCACCATCAACCTCGGCTTCTACATGCTGATGCCGTACCTGGCCGCCCACCTGTCCGGATCCCTGGGCCTGGCCGGATGGCTCGTCGGACTCATCCTGGGCGTACGGAACTTCAGCCAGCAGGGCATGTTCCTCATCGGCGGCACCCTTGCCGACCGGTTCGGCTACAAACCGCTGATAGTCGCGGGGTGCGTCCTGCGCACCGTCGGCTTCGCCACCCTCGGCCTGGTCGACTCGGTTCCCGCGCTGCTCGTGGCCTCGGCGGCGACCGGCTTCGCGGGGGCGTTGTTCAATCCGGCCGTACGCGCCTATCTGGCGGCCGACGCGGGGGAGCGCAGGGTCGAGGCGTTCGCCCTCTTCAACGTCTTCTACCAGGCCGGCATCCTGCTCGGCCCGCTGGTGGGGATGCTGTTGACCGGCATCGGCTTCCGGATCACCTGCCTTGCCTCGGCGTCGGTCTTCGCGCTGCTGAGCGTCGTACAGATCCGCTCACTGCCCGCCCGGCGTGCGGACGACGACGCGGCGGACGCGAAGCCCGACGGGCGTCGCGAGCGGGTGCCGGCCCAGTGGGCCGGGATCCTGCGCAACCGCGCGTTCCTGCTCTTCGCCACGGCCATGATCGGCTCGTACGTCCTGTCCTTCCAGGTGTACCTGGCGTTGCCGCTGGAGGTACGACGCCTGGGCGGCGACGGTGAGTTCGCGACCGCGGCCGTCGCGGTGCTCTTCGCGGCCTCGGGTCTGGCGACGATCTTCGGCCAGACCCGGGTGACCGCCTGGTGCAAGGCCCGGACGGCGCCCGGACAGGCCCTGGCCTGGGGGCTGTTGACCATGGGCGTGGCCTTCGTGCCGCTGCTCGTGGCGACGGCCCTGCCCGTCCCGGACGAGGGGGTGGGGCGCGGGCTGCTCGCGACCGTCCCGCCGACGCTGGCCGCGCTGCTGCTGGCACTGGGCACGATGATCGCGTACCCCTTCGAGATGGACACCATCGTCCGGCTCTCCGGCGACCGCCTCGTCGCCACGCACTACGGCCTCTACAACACCATCTGCGGGGTCGGCATCACCTTGGGCAACCTGCTCACCGGTGCCGCTCTCGACGCCGCACGGTCGGCCGGCATGTCCGCACTGCCCTGGCTGGCACTGCTCGTCCTGGGCCTGGCCTGCGCCGGCTCCCTGTACGGACTGAACAGGTCCGGCCACCTGACCCACGAGGCTCCCGAGTCCCAGCCGGCGGTGACCTGACCCGGAACCCGTTCCGTCCTGTCCCGTCCCCGGAGCGGGGCGAGCGGCCCAACACCGCTCGCCCCGCGCCATGACTGTTTCCGTGGCGCGTGGGCCACGCGTTCCGGGTCGTCGCACTGGTGGCCCGTCGGGTTGGGTGTCGCGGACCAGTTCACGGCGTCGACCGGCGAGGGACACCCCCTCATTCTGCCGGTCGGTGGGGGAGGGGCCGCCCGTCAGGCGGGGCGGTGGCCGGTGCTTCCTGTCAGGGGGAGCGAGAACCACACGGCTTTGCCTTCCTCGGCGAGCAAGGTGCCCCAGGTGGAGGCCAGTTGGTCGAGGAGGGCCAGGCCGCGGCCCGACTCCTCGTCGGGGCCCGCGGTCCTGGCGCGGGGCAGGACCGGGCTGCCGTCGCAGACCTCGATGTGGAGTTCGTCCCTGGTGCGCCGAAGGCGCAGCCGCAGCGGGTCGCAGGCGTGGCGCACCGAGTTGGACAGCAGCTCGGAGGCCAGCAGGCAGGCGGTGTCGGTGAGGGGCTCGCAGTCCCAGTCCAGCAGGGTGCGGCGTATGAACCGGCGTCCTTCCCCCACGCTGATGGGCTGCGCCGGAAGGACCGCGGACACGGCGGTCACCGGGGCGGGCGGGATGCGGGCCAGGAGCAGGGTCACGTCGTCGCTGTAGTCCTGGGGGTCGGGCAGCAGCGCGGTGAGAACGCAATCGGCGGCCTGCTCCAGGCAGGTCGTGTCGGCGACGGCCTTCTCCAGGGCGATGGCGAGGGCGTCGATCTGCAATTCGATGTCGCTGGTGGGGGTTTCCACCAGGCCGTCGGTGTAGAGAGCCAGGACCGAGCCCGGCGGTACGGTCAGCCGGGTCTCCTGGTGGGGTACGTCGCCGACGCCCAGCGGCACGCTGACGTCGACCGGGAGTCTGCGCACCTGGCCCGCGGGGTCCACCGCCAGCACCGGCAGATGGCCGGCCGAGCACACGGTCAGGGCGCTCTCGTCGGGGTCCAGCACCAGGTAGCAGCAGGTGACGAGCTGGTCGGGCAGTTCGCTGACGACCGCGTCCAGGGCCCGCATCAGCTGCCAGGGCGGCATGCCGGTCTTGGCCAGGGCATGGGAGGCCGAGCGGAGCTGGCCCATGACGGCGGCGGCCTCCAGGCCCCGGCCCATGACGTCCCCGATCAGCACTCCCATACGGCCGCCGCCCAGCGTGATCAGGTCGAACCAGTCACCGCCGACGCCCGGGCCCTGGCGTGCGGGGAAGTAGCGGCTGGAGGTGTCCATGCTGGGCAGGGGGGTGGGCGAGCCCATCAGGCTGCGTTGCAGGGTCAGTGCGGCGTGGCGCTGCTGTTCGTAGAGTTCGGCGAGTTGGCCTTCGGCTTCCTTGCGTTCGGTGACATCGCGGATGGCCGCGGAGACCAGGGTGCCTTCCGGGGTCTCCAGCGGGCTGAGGCTGATCTCGACCGGGAATTCGGCGCCGTCGCGGCGCAGCCCGTACAGCTCCAGTCCGGCGCCCATGGGACGCACGCGCCGGTTGTCGACGTAGCCGTGGCGGTGGGCGGGATGGTGATGGTGGAACCGCTGGGGGACCAGGATCTCCACCCGCTGCCCCAGGAGTTCCTCCCGCCGGTAGCCGAACAGGGCCTCGGTCTGCGCGTTGACCAGCTGGATGGTGCCGGTGTCGTCGACGATGACGATGGCGTCCGGCGCCGCTTCCAGGAGGGCACGGAAGCGTGCCTCTGCCGCCTTCCGCTCGCTGACGTCGCGTACGGCGGCGGAGATCAGCAGTCCGTCGGGGGTCTGGAGCGGGCTGATGCTGATCTCGACCGGGAACTCGGCACCGTCCCGGCGCAGCCCGTACAGGTCCAGGTCGGCGCCCATCGGGCGGACCTGCTGGTTGGCGGAGTAGCCCAGGCGGTGACCGGGGTGCTGAGCGCGGAAACGTTCTGGCACCAGCATCTCGATGGGACGGCCGAGCAGTTCGTTGCGGGGATGACCGAACAGGGCTTCGGTCTGGGCGTTGACCAGCCGGATGATGCCGGCGTCGTCCACGATCACCATGGCGTCGGGAGCCGCTTCAAGAAGCGCGCGAAACGGTTCCTCGGCCACCGGGATCATGCTGGAGTGGGTCTCACCACTGCCTGGTTCCATGCCGCATCTCAGCATCAACCGTGCGGAGATCGGGCGCCTTGTCGCGAAGTGACCGTTCGCGACATTTTGCGTCCGTCAGGGAGGTGTGGCTCCGTCAGATGTGGTCGTAACCCCTTGCGGGCGGCGGCGAGCCGGTACTCACCTCACCACGAGGGCGTCAGCCGACAGTCCACTGCCGGCTCGCCGCACCCGTGCCCGTCAGCCGGACCGAACGGTTGCCGACCGCCACCGACAACGTCCGCCTGCCCTTCGCCCGCGACATCGACGGCCCCATGGACCGCACCGTCCGCTGCGGCCAGTCCCGCGACCGGACCACCAACACCCACCGTGGTCCGTTCGCCTCGAACATTCCGCGAAGCCCGGCATGCGGGCTACGCGCTGCGGGGCGCGTCCTACCCAGACAGGGACCGACTGGGTAGATCGCTCCGCTCCGGACGCCTACGTGGGTAGGACTCGGTAGAACTACGCATTGAGGGCGGCGCCCCCCTGTTGCGATTCTCTTCGAGTGTCCGGCCCCGCCATCCGGCGGCGACACCGCCCCTCCGTCGACGCAGGTGGCCGCCAGGACATCGGATCAGGTTCCCCCGCCCCCGGCCCAGAAGCCACGAAGCGCGGGTGTTCGTCGATCGCCGCCGCACTCTCGCGTGTGCTCCCGGCGGCTGTCGACGGCGAAGGAGCTCGGAGAACCCCCGGTCCGGATCCCACACCGAACCCTCCCCTCCCCGGGGAGAACTGCGGCGGATCCCGCTCCCAGGCCCGCCCTCATGGAAGGAAGCACAATGAGAACGACGACCAGAACGAGACGCGTCGCCAGCCTGGTGGCCGGCGGCGCCCTCGCCATGATGGTGTCGCTGGGTGTTCCCACCGTCTCCTCCGCCGCCACCGGATCCCCCTCCCCGGCGCCTTCGCAGACGCTCAGCCAGTCGCAGTGGAAGAAGGTCGACTCGGTCGCCGACAAGCACTCCGCCCTCGGGGTCTTCGGAACCTCCGACGCGGTGCTCGCCCTGCCGGCCGGAACGTCCGCCGCCCAGCAGAGCGCGGCCAGGGCGGCGCTCCCCGCCACCGCCGACATCAAGGTCAGGACCAGCCAGTTCACCAAGAGCCAGCTGACCAAGATCGAGAAAACGGTCACGAACCGCAAGTGGAGCTCGGAGGCCGACAAGTACGGCGTCGGTGTCGAGTACAACGCGCAGAAGGACAAGATCCGGGTCATGACCGACGCTCCCGCGTCGGTGACGAAGGCACTGGTCGCCGCCTACCCGGGCAAGATCGAGATCCGTGGCACCCGCTGGACGCCCAGTGCGACCCGCTTCACCGACTGGGCACCCTTCTTCGGCGGAAACGCGCTGACCAAGGGCGACGGCGGCCTCTGCTCGGCCGGGTTCGCGATGCAGTTCCCCAACTCGGTCAACTCGTACATGACGACCGCGGCACACTGCTTCGGGTTCTGGACGAACATCTACAACAAGAACCCCGCGGGCGGCAACGGCGCGCTCGAAGGCCGGGTCAGCTTCAGGTTCGCGGACATCGACACCGAGCTGATCGGTGAGCAGACGTACACGGCGCAGATCTACAGCGGGTACTCGTGGGACAGCCAGGACAAGATGTTCGTCCATGGAACGCAGCAGTCCCAGCAGGGTCTCCAGGTGTGCGTGAGCGGCGCGAGGACCTTCCTGCACTGCGGCCACCCCATCTCCAACAACGACCTCTCCCTCTGCTACGGCGGCACCGACGTCTGCATCAAGAACGGGCAGGGCTTCGTCTATGAGCGCGGTGGGACCAACTGGCCCTGGTACAACAACGGCCAGCTCGCGATCCCGGGTGACTCCGGGGCTCCCATCTTCACCACCGACGGCACCTGGTCGGCGGCCTGGATCGTCGGCATGAACTCCGGCAACGGCAACGACTGCTGCGGCAACCCGGTGAACATGGTCGGCGTGAAGATCGGCGCGATTCAGAACTACTCGGGCGCCTACGTCATGACCCTGTAAGTGACGCAAGCCATGCAAGCCACGCAAGCCATGCAAGCCACGCAAGTCACGTAAGCGGCTCGCGAGTCGCTTCCGGTGTCCCTGACGGTGCCGGCCCCCGCAGTGGGCGGCACCGTCAGGGACCACCTCCCGGCCCGTCCCGGGCCCTCGAAGGACGTCAGTCCCCTCTGCGATCCGCGATCCGCGATCCGTGATCCGTGATCCGCGATCCGGCCGGGCATCGCCTCGACGAACCGGCCGTTCCTCTTCCCATCCAGGTTGCCCGCCGCGCGCCATCCCCAGATCGGAGCATCCCCATGGCCCACCTCAGCGACCCTCTCCACACCCCGGCCGTCGCCACCATTCCCATGAACCAGGGCGTGACGAAAAACCTCTCCTTCGTGGCGAGGTTCGGCGGCTGGCTGAGATCCGGTACGCCTTACCTCGGTCCGCTCGTCGCGAGCGCCGGGGGGCTGGTCATCCTGGCCCTCGCGCTCGGCGGCCCGTACATCGCCGACGGTGCCTCCCAGGCCCTGATGACCGGTGACTGGACGCTCCCTGTGACCTGGGCGGCCCTGATGCTCAAGATCGCCCTCACCGCCCTGTACGTCCTCCCGGTGCCCGTCGCCGGGTACATCGCCTACGGACTGGCCGGCCGGCAGGGCGTGATCCCCGGTCTCTTCGGCGGCTTCGCCGCCCTGGGCATCGAGGCGGGCGCCTTCGGCGGGCTGGTCGCGGGTCTCCTCGCGGGCACGGCCACCCTCGCCCTCGTACGGATCCCCGTGCCTCAGCGGATTCGTGAGATCACGACGACCGTGGTGGTCCCGATGGTGGCCGTGGTGTTCACCGGCGCCGTGATGTACGCGTTCGCCGGAACGGCGTTGAAAGCCCTGGTGGAGTGGTTGCAGACGGAGCTGACACAGGTGCAGTTCCACAACTTCGTCGCGCTCGGCCTGCTGCTCGGCGCGCTGGCGTGCAGCGACCTCGGCGGCCCCGTCGCCAAGGCGGCCGTCGCCTACGGCTCGGTCATGATGCAGACCTCGGACCCGTCGAAGCTCGCCCCGCAGAACATGGTCATCATGGCCGCCGTCGTGGCCGCCGGCATGGTCCCCCCGATCGCCCTGTCCCTCGCCACCCTGGTGCGCGGCAAGCTGTTCAGCGAGTCCGAACGGCGTTACGGCAAGGTGGCCTGGCTGTTCGGGCTGGCCTTCATCCCCGAGGGCACGGTCCCCTTCGCCCTCGCCGACCCGCTGCGCGTGCTGCCGGCCACCATGCTGGGCGGCGCCACCACCGGCAGCCTCGTCATGGTCTTCGGTACGAACATCTCGTACCCCTACGGAGGGGTCTTCGCCGCCACCCACATCGGCAAGCCGCTGCTGTTCGCCGTCGCCGTCCTGGCCGGCGTGTTCGTCACCACGGCGGTCACCGTCGGGCTCAAGAGCCTGCGGCGGACCGCTCCGGTGGCGGCGAAGCCGGTACGGGCCGCAGGCAACCGGAAGCGGGTCGTGGCGGCCGGCCGCGTCTGACCCGCACGGACCGGCACAGCTGAACCGGCCCCGGGCAGACGCCCCGAGGCCGGTTCAGCCGTCCGCACGCGTGGGTGTCTCACCCGCCCTCGCGCGAGGGCGACCGGCTCTCCGCCCACCAGGCCGCGATCTGGGCACGGCAGACGAAACCGAGCTTGGACAGGATCTTCGCGACATGGGTGTCCGCGGTCCGCGGCGAGAGCCCGAGCGCGCCGGCCACCTGCCGGTTGGTCATGCCCTTGGCCACCAGCGCGGCGACCTCCCGCTCCCGACGGCTCAGCCGGTCCGCGTCGTCGGGCCCGGCGGTACTCGGATCGACCGCACTGCCGCCGCCCGCGACGCTGCCCGTGACCGCGACGCTGCCGGTGCCGGTGCCGGTGCCGGTGCCGGTGCCGGTGTCCGTGCCGAGGGCGAGAGCGATGGCGCGGGCGGGACTGTCGTAGCGAAGGCCCTGGGCGAGGGCCTTCTCGTAGCCCGTGGGGCCCAGCACGCCCGCGACGGCTTCCTCGCACTGGGCGTGCAGCCCGCCCGAGGCGTTCGCGGCACAGACACCCGTGGCCCGTGACAACGCCCGCACCGCGCCCAGCAGTTCCGCCGCCCGCTCGTACTCGCCACGGGCCGCCGTGATCCGGGCGAAGACCTCCAGCGACATCACGGTGCCGGCGTAGTCGTTGAAGCCCCGGAGGATCTCCAGCGAGGCCCGGGTACGCGCCAGGCCCCTCTCCTCGTCGCCGCGGGCCCACAGAGCCAAGCCCAGTGCCCCAAGAGCGTAGGACCGGTAGAGGTGTTCGCCGTGCCGCTCCGCGACCTCCACCGCCCGCGCGCTGGTGTCCGAGGCCCCGGGGCAGCCGAGATGAACCTGGACGATGGCCCGCTGGAACAGCCAGAACAGCTCATCCGGGCCGTCTCCCGCGGGCCGCTGCGCGGCCAGGGCCGCGTCGTACCAGGACAAGGCCTCCAGCGGCTCTCCCCGGAAGGCGGCCAGCGCGCCGCGCAGGCCCTGGACGACGGGTTCGAGGGACCGGTCGGCGAGCCGCTCGCCCAACTCCTGGGCGGCGTCGAGTCGTTCCTCCGCTCCGGTGAGGTCGCCCTGAAGGAGCGCCACCCAGGCGGCGCACCACAGGGCCCTGGCCCGTACGGGGGTGGGGCGGGAGTCCATCGCGAGCAGACGGTCGAACTGCCGGCGCCCCTCGGTCAGAAAGCCGTCCGCGCACCAGTGGTACCGCAGGGCCACCGCCAGCCGGAGCGCGGCCTCACCGTCACCGTCGTCGCTTTCGGCGGGCGGACATTCCAGTACCGTCACGAGATCCGCGTGCTCGGCGCGCAGCCAGGCGAGCGCCTCCTGCTGGCCGGGCCCGAACCACCGGCCGGCGAGCCGTTCGGCGCGGTCCAGGTAGAAGTCCCGGTGCCGGCGCGTCATTCTCGGGTGCTCGCCGGACGCGGCCAGGCGCATGCGCCCGTACTCACGGATCGTCTCCAGCAGCCGGTAGCGGGGCGGTCCGTCCCCCTGGGTCATCAGGACGACGGACCGGGACACCAGCCGGTCCAGCAGGTCGATCACCAGGTGGCCCGCCAGTCCGTCGTCCGGGCACACCTCTTCGGCGGTGTCCAGCGTGAACCCGCCGGTGAACACCGACAGACGGTGCCACAGCACCCGCTCCGCCGGGGTGCACAGCTCGTAGCTCCATTCGATCATCCCGCGCAGCGTGCGCTGGCGTGGATGCGTGGTCCGGCAGCCCCCGGTCAGCAGCGCGAAGCGGTCCTCCAGCCGGTGCGCCAACTGCTCCACGGACAGCGTACGAAGCCGGGACGCCGCCAGTTCGATCGCCAGCGGCAGCCCGTCGAGGAGGGAGCACAGCCGGGCGGTCTCGGCCTGGTTCGCCTCCGTGAGGCGGAAGTCCGCCCCGAGCGCCGTCGCGCGGTCCCGCAACAACTCCACGGCTTCGTCGGGCACCGGCATCGGAGGGACGATGAAGACGTGCTCGCCGATGACGGAGAGCGTCTCGCGGCTCGTCACCAGCACCCGCAGCTTCGGGCAGGCCTTCAGCAGGGCGCCGGCCAGTTCGGCGGACGCCTCGACCACGTGTTCGCAGTTGTCCAGCACGATCAGTGCCCGATGCCGGGCCAGGTGCTCGGTGAGCCTGGCCAGATCCGACGTGGTGCGGCGGTCGGGAACCCGGAGCGTACTCGCGGCGGTGGCCGCCACCGCCGCCGGATCCCGGACCGAGGCCAGGTCCACGAGCCACACACCGTCCGGGAACGCCTTCCCGCTCGCCCCGGCGACGGCGAGCGCCAGCCTGGTCTTGCCGACACCGCCGATCCCGGTGAGCGTCACCAGCCGCACCGTGGTCAGCAGCCGGCGTATCTCGGTGATCTCCCGACGCCGCCCGACGAAGGCGGTCAGCGCGGCGGGCAGGTTGTCACCGGTGGGGGTCGCAACGGCGGCCGAAGCGGTCTTGGTCGAAGGAAGGTTCGACTCGGGTGCGTTCGTCATCGCCACCTTCCATGGAGTGCTTCCGTGAGGGGAGAGGCGTCGGATCCGGAAGCCCAACTCTGTGCGAAAGGCAGAGATCCATGGTTAAGGCGGACGAAATTCTGAGTCAACAGGCTGTATGTCCGATGATGTGCTGACTCTGTGGAACGAAACGGCTACCCGACCCCGAAGCCCGGTGAGGGCAGGCTAGGCCAGGGCAGGCCAGGGCAGGCCAGGGCAGGCCAGGGCAGGCCAGGGCAGGCCAGGGCAGGTCAGGGCAGGTCAGGGCAGGGCAGGTCAGGGCAGGCCGGGCGGGTCGGGGCAAGGCCGAGCCGCCTACGCCTTGGGCGCCGCCTGCTCCCCCGACCCCCGGACGATCAACCGAGTGGACACGGTGATGGTGCGAGCCCGGGTGCGATCGCCGTCGAGCCGGGTCAGGGCGGTGGTCGCCGCTGCCCTGCCGAGTTCTTCCGCGTCCTGGGCGACGACGGTCAGGGCCGGTTCGAGTGCCTCGGCGAGCGACAGGTCGTCGAAGGCGACGACGGCGACGTCCTTGCGTTTGCTGCGGGCGAGTTCGGCGACTATGCCCATCGCCACGATGTTGTTGCCGGCGAACAGGGCCGTCGGGGGATCGGGAAGGCGCAGGAGCTGGGCGGTCGCCGCCTCGGCGTCCCGCTGGTCGTGGGCGTTGACGACGAGTGAGCGGTCGTAGGGGATGTCGGCCTCCTGCAACGCCGAGCGGTAGCCGGCCAGCCGCTCCCGGCGCGTGTACAGCTTCAGGGGCAGGTCGCCGACGAAACCGAGGCGCCGGTGCCCGTGGGCGACGAGGTGGGCGACGCCGTCGTGGGCTCCGGCGCGGTTGGAGCTGACGATGCTGTCCGTGGCGAGTCCGACTCCGGGCCGGTCGAGGAAGATCACCGGCAGTCCGGCCGTACGGTGGGACTTGAGGTGGGCGTGGTCGGCGCCGACGGACGGTACGACGATCAGGATGCTGACCCGCCGGGCGAGGAACTTGTCAGTGAGCGCGCGTTCGCGTTCGGGGTCGTCCGCTGAGGAGCCCATCAGCAAGGTCAGGCCCCGGTCGCGGACCGTGTCCTCGATGCTTCGGGCCACGGCCCCGAAGAAGGGGTTCCCGAGGTCGGGGACGACCAGTCCGACCGTGGTGTCGGGCCCGCCGACGCGGATGTTGCGGGCCATGAGGTTCGGCTGGAAGCCGAGCCTGGCCACCGCGGCGAGCACCTGCTCCCTGGTCTGTGCGGAGGCGGGCCCGTCCTCGTTGAGGACCCGGGAGACCGTCTTGGCGCTGACACCGACCTCGCGGGCGACATCGGTCAGGGTGGGGCGGCGGTTCGCTGCCATGGAGAAACCGTCCTGTGGGCTCCGGTTCCGGCCGCGGCCTCGGCCGGACACCAGGAGATCCGGGTTGTGCTGTCAGGTGGCCTGGACTCCGGCGGCCTTCGCCGCCTCGGAATCCGCTACGACAGTATCTCCGGCCGCGTCGACGGTCAGAGCGCCGGTCATGATGGCGACGACCTCGGCCATGGAGTAGTCGGAGGGCTTGATCACGGCGGCGCGCCGGCCGAGGCGGTGCACGTGGATCCGGTCCGCGATCTCGAAGACGTGCGGCATGTTGTGGCTGATCAGGACGACCGGCATGCCCTTGTCGCGGACCCTGCGGATCAGGTCCAGAACCTGCCCCGACTCCTTGACGCCGAGAGCGGCCGTCGGCTCGTCCATGACGACGACACTGCTGGCCCAGGCGACGGACCGGGCGACCGCGACGGCCTGCCGCTGCCCGCCGGAGAGCGTCTCCACCGACTGCGTCAGCGAGCGCAGACCGATCTTCAGGTCGGCCATGTGCTCGGCGGCCTCCTGGCGCATGCGCTTCTTGTCGAGCATCCGGAAGACACTGCCGAGGACGCCGGGGCGGCGCAGTTCGCGCCCCAGGAACATGTTCGAGGCGATGTCCATGGAGGCGGCCACGGCGAGATCCTGATACACCGTCTCGATGCCGTGGGCGCGAGCGCTCTGCGGACCGGAGAAGGTGATGGGCTCGCCGTTGAGGCGTATCTCGCCCGAGTCCGGGGTCACGGCACCCGTGAGCGCCTTGATCAGACTGGTCTTGCCGGCGCCGTTGTCACCGATGACGGCGAGGACCTCGCCGGGCAGCAGGTCGAAGTCGGCGCCGTCGATGGCGGTGACCTGGCCGTACCGCTTGACCAGACCACGGGCCTGAAGGACGGGCGTGGGGGAGGAGTTGGCGGTCATCGGGCCTTCTTCCGGGAGAGCTGGTCGACGGTCACCGCGAGGATCACCAGGACTCCGGTGATCAGGGTCTGGTAGATGGACGCGACGCCCATCAACTGGAGCCCGTTGCGGAAGACGCCCACGATGAGGACGCCGATGAAGGTGCCGAGCACCGAGCCGCGTCCGCCGAAGAGGCTGGTGCCGCCGAGGACCACGGCCGTGATGCTGTCGAGGTTGTCGGTCTGCCCGGCCTGCGGGTCACCCACTCCGGTACGGGAGATGAGCAGCAGGGCGGCGATGCCGTACAGCAGACCGGCCACGGTGTAGATGCCGATGGTGAGGCGGGAGGTACGGATGCCGTTCAGCCGCGCGGCCTCGGCGCTGTTGCCGAGCGCGTACACGTGGCGCCCCCAGCCGGTGTTGCTCAGCGAGTAGGCGAGCAGGAGGAAAAGGCCGATGGTGACGAGGGAGCCGTAGGTGATGTCGGTGTGGCCGAGGGGGAAGGTCTCGCCGAGGGCGGTCAGCGGCCCGGGCAGGTTGCTGACCGTCTGCTCCTCGGAGTAGATGTGGGTCAGTGCGAACGCCACGTTGAGCATGCCGAGGGTGACGATGAACGGCGGCAGCGGGATCTTCTGCACCAGCAGCCCGTTGACCAGCCCGAACCCTCCGCAGACCGCGATGCCCAGGGCGATGGCGACGAGCGGGGGCAGGGAGCCCTCGGCGGCCATCTTGGCGATCACGATGCTGCCGAACGCCATCACCGCCCCGCACGACAGGTCGATACCGGCGGTCAGGATGATCAGCGTCTGCCCGATGGCGAGGGTGCCCACGACCATGACCTGCTGCACGATCAGCGAGAAGTTCCCGCCGGTCAGGAACTGTTCGGTCGAGAGCGAGAAGAAGGCGCACGCCAGAAGAAGGGCGACCAGCGGTCCGGTGGTCGGCGCCGTGAGCAGTCTGCGGACCGTGGTCGGCGCTTTGAGCTCCGAGTACGGGGTGGTCGTGGCTGTCATGCGAAGTCCTTGTCGGAAGACAGATGTCCTTGTCGGCGGGCGGGGGAACTGTGCGGCGGGGGCGCCTGTGGTTCGGATGAAGGCCGCTCGGAGGCGAAGGCCGCCCGGAGCTGAAGGCCGCCCCGCAGGGGCGCCTTCAGGGGCGCGGGGCTGTGTCGATGTGCGGCTCCGCCGCGCGGGCGCGACCAGCCCCCACCGGACCCGCAGCAAACCACCGCGCCCCCAGCGGAGCGCCCCGCTCAGCCCCAGCAGTTCTCCAGGCCGTACCCGGTGTCCTTCGAGTCCACCCCGCCCTGCGCCTTGTCGCTGATCAGCGTGACCCCGGTGTCGGTGTACCCGGACGCCTTCTTCCCGTCCTTGGCGAACGTCACGACGGCCTTGACCCCCTCCGCGGCCATCTTCAGCGGATACTGCTGCGAAGTCGCGGCGATCTTGCCGTCCTTGACGGCCTGGGTGCCGGTGCAGCCGCCGTCGACGGAGACGATCAGTACGTCCTTCTCCCGGCCCTTGGCCTTCAGCGCGGTGTACGCGCCCAGCGCGGCCGGCTCGTTGATGGTGTAGACGACGTTGATGTCCGGCTCCTTCTGGAGGCAGTTCTCCATCGCCGTCTGGCCCTTGGCCTGGTCACCACCCGTGTCCTGGGCGCACACGACGTCCTTCTCGGCGGCGCCGAAGCCCTTCAGGAACCCGTCGTGGCGCTGGACGCCGACGGAGACGCCCGGCGCGAGGTCGAGCGCGGCTATCTTCGCCGTCTTGCCCTTCATCGCGGCCTTGGCGTACTCGCCGATCAGCTCACCGGCCTTGAGGTTGTCGGTGGCGAAGAGTGCGTCGACCGCGCTCTGCGGGTCGGTCGGGGTGTCCAGGGCGATGACCAGGACGCCCTTGGCGCGGGCCTTCTCGATCGCGGGCACGATCGCCTTGGAGTCGCTCGGGGTGATCAGGATGCCCTTGACCCCGGCGGCGACCATGTTCTCGATGGCGGTGACCTGCCCGGCGTTGTCGCCGTCGAACTTGCCCGCTGCGGTGGACAGTTGGGCGCCGTTCTCCTTGGCGGCCTGCTCCGCGCCCTCCTTCATCTTCACGAAGAACGGGTTGGTGTCGGTCTTGGTGATCAGGCCGACCTTGACCGCGCCCGAGCCGGAGCCGGAACTCGGCGAGCCCGATCCGGAGCCGGCGCCGGGGCCGCAGGCCGTCAGGGTGAGGGCCGCGACGCCCGAGACCGCCGCGACTCTGACGAGGGTGGAGGACAGGCGAGTGGTGCGAGACATGATCGACTCCTGTGGGATAGGGAGCGGCACGGAGTTGGGGCCTGAGCACGCCCCCCAGGAGTGTCATCGTTGACTTATGTCATCGTTGACACCGCCTGGCGAGGATGATGGACTCCGCCTCCCGGAAACGTCAATGCCTTGCGCTCGTCACAAATCGGCAAACGTCCACGGGCCCGCCGCCCACCAGGCTGTCCGGCAGCCGTCCTCCGACGTGACCGGTGAGCCCGTACGCCCGTACGCCCGTCAGAGGAGAGCCGCCCATGAGCCCGTGCCAGATCACCGTCCTGGGGGAGTGCGTCGCGGACGCGTTCGCCGAGCCCACGAGCCCCTCGAACGTGCCCCTGAACGAGCCCCTGAACAAGCCCATGAACGAACCGGCGAACGAAGCCGCAAACGAACCGGCGAACGAACCCGCGAGCCCCTCGTACGAACTCACCCTGCGCGTCCTGCCGGGCGGCGGACCTGCGAATACGGCGGTTTCCCTGGCCCGGCTCGGCACCCCGGCCCGCTTCCTCGCCCGTCTGTCGGGCGACGTGTTCGGCCGCCTGTTCCGCGCCCATCTGGAGTCGTCCGGGGTGGACCTGTCGGACGCCGTCCAGGCGGCGGAGCCCAGCACGCTCGCCGTGGCGGAGCTGGACGCCCGGGGCCAGGCCGCGTTCTCCTTCCACGCCCGGAACACGGCCGACTGGCAGTGGACGCCGGAGGAACTGGCCGGTGTCGACATGTCCGAAACCGCATGCCTGCACACCGGCTCCCTGGCCCTGGTCCAGCAGCCCGGTGCGACGGCGGTCGAGGACTTCCTGGCGGCGGCGGCCCCTCGTACGACCATCAGCATCGACCCCAATGTCCGGCCACTGCTGGTCCACCCCGACGTCTACCGGGCCCGGCTCGCGCACTGGTGCGCCCTCGCCGACGTGCTGCGACTGAGCGAGGACGACCTGGAACTCCTGCTGCCGGGCACCCCGCCCGAGCAGGCGTGCGACCTCTGGCACGCGGCCGGGGCCCGGCTCGTCGTGATCACGCTCGGTGCCGAAGGCGCGCTGGCCTCGCTCGACGGCGAACGGGTCCGGGTGCCCGCCGTCCCGGTGGACGTCGTCGACACGGTCGGGGCGGGCGACTCCTTCACCGCCGGACTGCTGCACCACCTCGGCACTCGCGGGCTGCTGGGCGGCCGGCTGACGGATCTCGGCCTGGACGACGTCGAGGAAGCCTGCCGCTTCGGCGCCCGCGTAGCGGCCCTGACCTGCTCGGTAGCCGGCCCCAACCCGCCGTGGCAGCACCAGCTCGGGCAGCTCGCCGGGGCCGACCGCGCCTGACGGGCGAACACATGGCGAACCTGCGGCTCAACAGACCATGACTGCCGAAGCGTTGACGCACCGGCCGGGTTGCGTTCATCATCGGGCCACTCGGTGTCATCGATGACACAAGTCAACGATGACACTTCCTTGCCGACGCCGTGGACGACGGCGTCGGCAAGGGCGTCATTTTCGGCCGGACCCGCACCGTGCGGCAGGCAGGCTCCGCCGCACGGACGGCCGTAGCACAGGAGGCACCATGAGCCTTGGACGTGTATCCCGGCATGCCCGCACCCGGATGATCGGGGCGGTGGTGGCGACGGCGGCGACGGTCTGTGCCCTGTCAGCCACCCCGCTCGCCCCGCTCGCCGCGCTCGCACCCCAGGCCGTGGCCGCCGACACCCCGCCGTACTCCGAGACCTACCGGCCCCAGTTCCACTTCACGCCGCAGAAGAACTGGATGAACGACCCCAACGGCCTCGTGTACTACAAGGGCGAATATCACCTCTTCTACCAGTACAACCCCAACGGCAACTCCTGGGGAGACATGTCCTGGGGCCACGCGGTCAGCAAGGACCTGGTGCACTGGCAGGAACTGCCGCTCGCCCTCTCGCACGACGACAAGGAGATGGTGTTCTCCGGCGGCGCGGTCGTCGACCGGGACAACACCACGGGGTTCGGCACGAAGAAGAACCCGCCCATGGTGGCGATCTACACCAGCAACAACAACGCCACGGGCATCCAGTCGCAGTCGCTCGCGTACAGCACCGACCGGGGCCGTACCTGGACGAAGTACCAGGGCAACCCCGTCATCGACATCGGCTCCAAGGACTTCCGCGACCCGAAGGTCCAGTGGTACGCGCCGACGAAGAGCTGGCTGATGACGGTGTCGATGTCCGCCGAGCACAAGGTGCGCTTCTACTCGTCGAAGAACCTCAAGGACTGGACCGCGCAGAGCGAGTTCGGCCCGGCGGGCGCGACGGGCGGCGTGTGGGAGTGCCCGGACCTGTTCCCGCTCGCGGTCGACGGGAACAAGAAGAAGACCAAGTGGGTCCTGGTCGTCAACATCAACCCCGGTGGAATCGCCGGTGGTTCGGCCGCCCAGTACTTCGTAGGCGATTTCGACGGCAACAAATTCACCGCCGACGACAAGGGCACGTACACCCCGCCCGCGGGCACGGTGACGCAGGACTTCGAGGGCGCGGACTTCGGTACGTGGACGACGACCGGCAGCGCGTTCGGCGCCGGACCGGCGGCCGGCGCGGTGGACGGCCAGGGCGCGGTCGACGGCTTCGACGGCAGGGGCCTGGCCAACAGCTTCCACGCGGGCGACGCCACCACAGGCACCCTCACGTCGCCCGAATTCACGGTCGGCAGCGCCTACTTGAACTTCAAGGTGGGCGGCGGACGCCACCCGCACGTGGACGGCACGGTCATGGAACAGGGCCCCCCGCCTGCGGGCACAATCCTCGCGGACTTCGAGGGCGGCACCTACGGCGACTGGACGACGACCGGGGACGCCTTCGGCTCGGCACCGGCCAACGGCACACTCCCCAACCAGCAGCAGGTCTCCGGCTTCCTGGGCGGCGGCCTGGTCAACTCCTACCTGAACGGCGACTCCACGACGGGCACGCTCACGTCACCCGAGTTCACCATCGCCAAGAAGTACGTCAACTTCCTTGTGGGCGGCGGCAATCACCCCGTCGGCTCGGCCGACCCGACCGCGATCGAACTGCTCGTGGACGGCCAGGTGGTCCGCAGCGCCACCGGAAAGAACTCCGAGGCGCTCGACTGGGCCTCCTGGAACGTCGGCGACCTCGCGGGCAAGAAGGCGCGCATCAGGATCGTCGACGAGAACACCGGCGGCTGGGGCCACCTCGACGTCGACCACATCATGCTCTCCGACACCAAGGCCCAGCCGGTCTCCCAGGAGACGTCCGTCAACCTGATCGTCGACGGCAAGGTGGTCCGCAGCGCCACCGGCGCCAACAGCGAGACCCTGGACTGGGCGTCCTTCGACCTGCGCGCTTACGCAGGCAAGAAGGCGAGGATCCAGCTCGTAGACATGAACAGGTCCGGCTGGGGCCACATCCTGGCCGACCGGTTCACCACCGCCGACACGGCCGCGAGGTCCATCGTCCAGCGCGCCGACTGGGCCGACTACGGCAAGGACTACTACGCGGCGGTGTCCTGGGAGGACGCGCCCGACGGCAAGCGGTACATGATCGGCTGGATGAACAACTGGGACTACGGCGGCGCCGTCCCCACCTCCCCCTGGCGCGGCGCGCAGGGCGTCCCCCGGGAGATGGCCCTGCGTACGGTCGACGGCCGCGTCCGGCTGACCAGCAAGCCGGTCGACAGCCTGGAGACCCTCAGGGAGAAGAGCCCGGCGACAGCGTCACCCATGACCGTCAAGAACACCACGAAGACGCTCATCGGCTCGGCGGCCAGGGGCAAGGCACTCGACATCGAGGCGACCTTCTCCCTCAAGGACGCCGACGCCGACCGCTTCGGTCTGAAGGTACGCACCGGCGCGAACGGCGACGAGACGGTCATCGGCTACGACACCACGACACAGGAGCTGTACGTCGACCGCACCCACTCCGGCGCCGTCGACTTCGACAGCACCTTCCCGGGCATCCAGACGGCACCGCTGAAGGCCAAGAACGGCAAGGTGAAGCTGCGGATCCTGGTCGACTGGTCCTCGGTCGAGGTCTTCGGCGGCACCGGCGAGGCCGTGATCACCGACCAGATCTTCCCGGCCCCGGCCAGCCAGGGGGTGCAGGTCTTCGCGGAGAACGGCTCGGCGAAGCTGGACAGGGCGGTGGTCTGGCACCTCGACCCGGCCCACAAGTAACGCGAAACGAAGAATGAGGAGAACGAGTCCGTGAAGAAGACCTTGCTGGCCGAGTTCACCGCCCGAGAGGGAGCGGAGGACGAGGTAGCCCGCCTGATCAGCGACTACGCCCTGAAGGTACGCGAGGAAGAGGGCAACCTGGCCTTCGACGTCTACACCAAGGCAGCGGCCCCGCGCGCCTTCTGGATCTTCGAGGTGTACGAGGACGAGGAAGCCTTCCAGGCACACCTGAAGGCACCGTACGGCGCCCCGTTCAACGCGGTCCTCACCCCGCTGATCGAGGAGGACGCCTCGGTGCTGACATTCCTCGATCCGGTGACGTGAGTGACCTGACCTGACCTGACCTGACCTGACCTGACGTGACCTGATCCGACGTCGGCCGGGCCCGCGCCGCGGGCCCGGCACCGGCGCGTCGTCATGCCGCTGTCCGCTTTCTCCGGGCCTGCCCACCACGAGCCCGACCGCCCTGGCCCCGCCCTGCCAGCCCCCGCGCTGCCTGGCCCCGTCCGGCCTGTCCGGGCGAGGCCGAAAACCGTCGCTGTC
>NZ_LIQQ01000236.1 GCF_001418565.1 Streptomyces graminilatus
TTCCCCGCGCCCCTAAAGGCATGCCCCGGCTCGCCGCATATGGAAGCTAGGCGAGCTGCGGCTGTGTGGTGGCCAGGCGCAGGCCCACCTCTACGAGCGTCCAGCCGACGCGGGTGCGCAGGGCCTTCGGGGGGCGCCTGGCGGTGAGGGCGAGTCGGTGGGCGTCGGCCTCGGCGTGGAGGTCGGCGGCGCGGAGGTGATGGAGGGCGAGGTGGGGCTCGGGGTTCATCTGCGGTGACCTTTCTCAGTTGGGGGCGACGTCGGTGTCGGTGTCAGTGCGTGCGTGGATCGGGAAGACGTGCGTGTGGACTCGTACGTTCTCGGCTTCCGGGGTGTCCTCGGCCGGGGCCTTGTCCCGGTAGCTGTCGACCAGCTCGTGCATCCGGGAGATGAGTTCCTGGGCCAGGTCCGGTGTGAGGCGCAGGGACATGTCGCTCAGGTCCGATGCGTTCCGCCAGCCCTCGGACCAGTCGCTCGCGTTGCCCAGCCAGGTCGAGAGCTCCTGGGTGTGGATGTTCGCGACCTCGTGGATGAACAGGTCGGCGGCGCCTCGCACGGCCGGGTCGGGGTCGCGCCGCAGGGCGTCGTCGAACTGGACGCCCTCGTGGACCGCCCGCCACCAGCGCTCCCGCCCTTTGCCGCGCTCAGGCGCGTCCTCGACGAAGGCGTGTTCGGCCAATTGCCGCAGGTGGTAACTGGTGGCCCCGCTGGATTCGCCCAGTTTCGCGGCCAGCTGGGACGCGGTCGCGGGCCCGCCGCGCCGCAGCGCGTTGAGCAGCGCCATACGCAGCGGATGTGCGAGACCTCGCATCGAGCGGGCGTCGAGGACACGCACGTTCGGGCTCTGGTTCGAGTCTGCGTCCGGGTTCGAGTCTGCGTCCGGGTTCAGGTCTGGGGTCGGGGTCGGGTTCGGGTCTGGGGTCGGGTTCGGGTTCGGGTCTGGGGTCGGCTCTTCGTGCTCCGGCATGAGTGCAAAGGTAGCGTTGCAAAGAAATCCTTGCAAGGATTTCTTTGCAACCACTTCTTTGTATGCCGCCGGTTCAGTCACCGTCCTCCGCAGCCGCCTGCTCCACCAGCGGGATGATCCGCAGCGGAACCGGGTTCTCCATGACGATCGCCGTGGCGGCCCGGTCGATGCCGTCGATGCCGACCACCCGGTCGATCACCCGCTGGAGATCCGCGTTCGAGCGGGCCACCAGCCGGCACAGCATGTCCCCGCTGCCGGTGGTCGTGTGCAGTTCCAGTACCTCCGGTACGGACGTCAGGTGGGCCCGTACGTCCGGGCCCTGGCCCTGGCGGATCTGGAGGGTCGCGAAGGCGGTGACCGGGTAGCCGAGGGCCGCCGGGTCCACCTGTGGCCCGAATCCCCGGATGACGCCGTTCGACTGGAGCCGGTCCAGGCGCGCCTGTGCCGTCCCCCTCGCCACTCCCAGCCGCCGGGACATCTCCAGCACCCCGATCCGCGGCTCCCGCGCGAGCAGCACGATGATCCGCCCGTCCAGCTCGTCGATCGCCACAGCAGCCTCCAGGTGGGATGGTCATCCTGTACAGAAAGACCGTGTCTCCGTGCTGCCAGCTGAGCAGAATGTTCAGCCCCAGCGCAAACTGTTGCGCATCTTGCCGTGGCGGGACCACGCTTCCGTCATGACGCAGACCACACACCACACTCCCGACACCGCCCGGCAGGCAGACCCCTTCCCGGTCAAGGGAATGGACGCGGTCGTCTTCGCCGTGGGCAACGCCAAGCAGGCGGCGCACTACTACTCCACCGCCTTCGGTATGCGGCTCGTCGCCTACTCCGGGCCGGAGACGGGCAGCCGCGAGACGGCCTCGTACGTCCTGGAGAACGGCTCCGCCCGGTTCGTGTTCACCTCAGTCGTCAAGGCCGCCACCACCTGGGGCCACTTCCTGGCCGGTCATGTGGCCGAGCACGGCGACGGCGTCGTGGACCTCGCCATCGAGGTCCCGGACGCCCGCGCCGCCCACACGTACGCCGTCGAGCACGGCGCCCGCTCGCTGGCCGAGCCGTACGAGCTGAAGGACGAGCACGGCACCGTCGTCCTCGCCGTGATCGCGACCTACGGCCAGACCCGGCACACCCTCGTCGAGAGGGTCGGGTACGACGGTCCGTATCTTCCGGGGTTCGTCGCCGCCGCACCGATCGTCGAGCCGCCCGCCCGGCGCACCTTCCAGGCGATCGACCACTGTGTGGGCAACGTCGAACTCGGTCACATGGACGAATGGGTCGGCTTCTACAACAAGGTCATGGGCTTCACGAACATGAAGGAGTTCGTGGGCGACGACATCGCCACCGAGTACAGCGCGCTGATGTCGAAGGTCGTCGCCGACGGGACCCTCAAGGTCAAGTTCCCCATCAACGAGCCCGCCATCGCCAAGAAGAAGTCCCAGATCGACGAGTATCTGGAGTTCTACGGCGGTGCGGGAGTCCAGCACATCGCCCTCAACTCGGGCGACATCGTCGAGACCGTACGGACCATGCGGGCGGCCGGAGTCCAGTTCCTCGACACGCCCGACTCGTACTACGACACCCTGGGGGAGTGGGCCGGCGAGACCCGCGTCCCCGTCGAGACACTCCGTGAGCTGAAGATCCTCGTCGACCGCGACGAGGACGGCTACCTGCTCCAGATCTTCACCAAGCCGGTCCAGGACCGCCCGACCGTCTTCTTCGAGATCATCGAGCGGCACGGCTCCATGGGCTTCGGCAAGGGCAACTTCAAGGCCCTCTTCGAGGCGATCGAGCGCGAGCAGGACAAGCGCGGCAATCTGTAAGTACCTATCAACTAATCCTTGTCTGCCGTCAGTTGGGCGGGCCCGATGGATCGGGCTCGCCCAGCGCCGTCAACGCCTCCTTCGCCGTCGGCACCCCCACCGGTGAGAAGTACGGGTTGATCCGCAGCGCCTCCTCCAGGTGCCGGCGCGCGGGGCCCGTCAGGCCCAACTCCCTCTCGATCATGCCCCGGTGGTACGTGTACAGCGCGCTGCGCACCTCGGCGCCGTGCTCCTTGTCGGTCGCCCGTCCCGCCCAGCCGAGCGCCTCCCTGCCTTTACCCGCCCGGTGCAACGCCCAGCCCAGCGCGTCCGCGACCTCCAGCCCCGGCTGCCTCGCCCACTCCGCCCGCAGCCGCCGTACGGCCGACCCCGGGTCCCCGTGATCCGCCTCGAACCTGCCCAGCAGCAACTCGGCGTCCACGCCCCCGGCTTGCTCCCTCGCGACCTGCGCCCGCAGTACGGCGTACTGGGCCCGGGCCTCCGCCGGGCGTCCCAGCGAGTCGTACAACTCGCCCATCTCCAGCGCGTATTGAGGTGAGGGCTGCTTGGCCAGAGCCGTCCGGTAGGCCAGTAGGGCCTCCCTCGTGCGGCCCAGTGCCGCCAGCGCCCTGCCCTTGCCCGCTCGTGCCGACCCCAGTCCCCGGTCGAGTCGCAGCGCTGCCTCGAAGTGCCGTAGCGCGTCCGTCGGTTCGCCTCGCTCCCAGGCCAACTCGCCCGCCCGGTACTGCCATTCGGCCTCCTCGGCCGGGGTCGTCGCCCGGGCCGCCGCGTCCATGAGCGCCGCCTGGGCGTCCTCGCGCCAGCCCCGGTCCCGGTACACGCCCGCCGCCCGCGCCAGCGCCGCCGGGACCGCCGTACCGGCACGCAGCCCCGGCATCCGCTCCAGGGTCCGCCGGACCGCCTTGTAGTCGCCGAGGCCCGTGTACGCGTCGAGCAGCGGCGGGTACGACGTCCAGCGCTTCGGCGCCTGATGCAGTGTGGCTTCGCCCCACTTCCGGGCCGCCCGGTAGTCCCGCCGCGCGTTCGCCAGCGCGGCCATGCCCACGAGGCCCTCGGCGGTCCCGGGCCCGGTCGCCGGGCGCACCCTCAGTGACGTACGCAGCGCCCGTTCCGCCCGTGGGAAGTCGGCGGCGTCCGACGTTCGTCGCCCACGCTCCACGTACGCCGAACCGAGCTGCGCCCAGGCCTGCCCGTCACGCGCGTGGGTGCGTACGAACGCCTCACGGTCGCCGATGAACGCCGCCAGGTCGGGCAGCGCGGCCGGCACCCCGCCGGTCACCGCCCGTTCCGCCCTGGCCGCCGGGCCGGGCGCCGGGGAGGGCGCCGGGGCCGGGCGGTCCGGGGGCAGCAACAGCATCAGCGCGCCGCCGAGTACCGCACACCCCGCGAGTGCGGCGGTCAGCGGGCGCGAGAGGACGCGGCCACGGGTATGGGTACGGCCACGGGCACGGTCATGGACTCTCTCCATCTCCATGGCGATCACTGTGCGTCAATACGACGACCGGATTCCCGTACCGAAAGCTCCTCACGGACGGGGTTCACACCGATGGCCCCGGGTGCGACGCTGTGATCATGAGCCGTATCGAAGCCGCACCCGACGAGGCCCAGGGCAACCTCACCGACCGGCTCCTCGCGGAGCTGCCGGCCGAGGCCGTGCTCACCGATCCCGACGTCACCGCCGCCTACGCCAACGACATGGCGAGCTTCTGCGAGGCGGGCGCCCCGGCTGTCGTGGTCCTGCCGAGAACCGTCGAGCAGGTCCAGCACGTCATGCGCGTCGCCACCGAGCTGCGCGTCCCGGTGGTCCCGCAGGGCGCCCGGACCGGCCTGTCGGGCGCGGCCAACGCGTCCGAGGGCTGCATCGTGCTGTCGCTGGTGAAGATGGACCGGATTCTCGAGATCAACCCCGTCGATCGCATCGCCGTCGTCGAACCCGGTGTCATCAACGCCACCCTCTCCCGCGCCGTCAACGAGCACGGCCTGTACTACCCGCCGGACCCCTCCAGTTGGGAGATGTGCACCATCGGCGGCAACATCGGCACCGCTTCGGGCGGGCTGTGCTGTGTGAAGTACGGGGTGACCGCCGAGTACGTGCTTGGGCTGGACGTAGTACTCGCCGACGGGCGGCTCATGTCCACCGGGCGTCGGACCGCCAAGGGCGTCGCCGGGTACGACCTCACCCGTCTGTTCGTGGGCTCGGAGGGCTCGCTCGGCATCGTCGTACGGGCGGTGCTCGCGCTGAAGCCGCAGCCGCCCGTACAGCTCGTGCTCGCCGCCGAGTTCGCGTCGGCCGCCGCCGCCTGTGACGCCGTCTGCCGGATCATGGAGGGCGGTCATGTGCCGTCCCTCCTCGAACTGATGGACAGGACGACCGTCAAGGCCGTCAACGACCTGGCCAACATGGGACTGCCCGAGACCACCGAGGCGCTGCTCCTCTGTGCCTTCGACACCCACGACCCCGCCGCCGACCTGGCCGCCGTCGGCGCGCTCTGCGAGGCGGCCGGGGCGACGGACGTGGTGCCCGCCGATGACGCCGCCGAGTCCGAACTGCTGCTCCAGGCACGGCGGTTGTGCCTTGTCGCGCTCGAAGCGGTCAAGGGCACGACGATGATCGACGACGTGTGCGTACCCCGGTCCCGGCTCGGCGAGATGCTGGAGGGCGTCGAGCGCATCGCCGAGAAGTACCAGCTGACCATCGGGGTGTGCGCCCACGCGGGCGACGGCAACACCCACCCCACGGTCTGCTTCGACGCCCAGGACCCCGACGAGTCCCGGCGGGCCCGCGAGTCCTTCGACGAGATCATGGCCCTCGGCCTGGAACTCGGCGGCACGATCACCGGGGAGCACGGCGTCGGCATCCTCAAGAAGGAGTGGCTGGCCCGCGAGCTGGGCCCGGTGGGCGTGGAGATGCAGCGCGCGGTCAAGGCGGCCTTCGACCCCCTGGGCATCCTCAACCCCGGCAAGCTGTTCTGACGGACGGGGGCGGTGCGCGTCATACATGTCCTCCCTCCCCGTCCTGGGACTCGTCCGACGGCCACGGGTCGCGCAGCCAGAGGTCATCGGCCGATGGGGGTCCCCACTGTTCGAGCGAAGCCGAGAACTTGGGGGAGGGTGCGAGCAGCTCGGCGAGGCCGTCGTCGATGCCGAGCCGCTCGGCCTCAGAGCCCGGGGGTACCGCCCTCAGGGTGCGCTCCAGCCATGCGGACACCTGTGCGGTGGGCGCCTCCAGCAGGGCGTCCCCGTCGGGTGAACTCAGCGCCATCAGGACGACGCTGCGCCCGTCGACCTTCGTCGGCCACACCCGCACGTCACCGTGCCCGCACGGCCTGAACACCCCCTCGACCAGGAGTTCGCGGGCGAACGTCCAGTGCACGGGGTTCTCGGAGCCGATGTGGAAGGCGATGTGGACGGCGAACGGATCGTTGGTGAGATAGGTGAGACGGGCGGGGACGGGGATGCTCCGTTCCGGCGACAGGATGAGTTTCAGCTCCAGTTCCCGTTCCACCACGGTGTTCATGGCGTGACTCATGGCGGGCACTTCCTCTCGTTGCGGGGGCCCGCATCGGGCCCGTACGAGGAGAGAGCGCGGGCGGGCGTCAGCATTACGCGGGTTCTGAGAGGTTTTTCGGAGAAGTTTTTTGTGAACGGTGTCCGAGCCGTCGCGACGGATGGCAGAAGCTGTCCCGAAGGGGGTAGGTAGCGCGGGAGGGGCATCGGCGCGTGCGCCGGTCTGATAGATGTGGGACACCCCAAATGACCCCCGAGCAGATACGGGACGACGGACATGAGCGCCCCAACCCCGGCCCCCGGTGACGACAGGCCCCGCGAAGGGTTTTACCCGGACCCGTCCATTCCTGGATATGTCCGGTTCTGGAACGGCACCGCCTGGGTGCCGGGCACCAGCCGCCCGGCGCAGTCCGACGGCGTGCCCGCCGCCGCGCGGGTCGAGGAGACCGGGCCGCACTTCTTCGACGAGGACCCGCGCTCCCCGGCCGCCGAGCCGCGCCGGGCGGTCCCGGCCGAGGCCCAGCACGGCAGCCGGCCCGAACCGGCGTCCGCGTGGGGCGCCGACCGCTCCCGTCAGTCCGGGTTCGGCGGCGACCTGGACCGCCATGTCTCCTGGGGCTCACCGGGCTCACCCGCACCGGCTGCCGACCCGAGGACGGCCGACCCCAGGGCCGTCCAGGGGCCCCTGGTGCAGCCGGACGGGCGCTCGGCCCGTACGGACGGTACGGCGACGATCCCACCGGCCGAGCCGGACGCCGGTGACATGCCCGAGTCGGGCACCTTCGTGTTCCGCCGGCCCACCCCGGGACCGGCCGCCGTCGGCGCCGGGGGAGGTGGCGTCCCCGGTACCCGGGGGCCCGCACCCGCCGAGGGCACGATGACTTTCCGTACACAGTCCTCGCGCAAGGGGCGCGAAGGCGGGGCGGACGGCGCGCGGCCCGGGAGCATGGGCGCGCCGGAGGGCGCACAGGGCCCGGTGACGGCACCCGCGGCGCCCGGGTCGGGCCCCGGCTTCGGCGCCGGAAAGGCGGCGGCGGCCCGCGCGGCGGCGGCCCAGGGCGTGAGCCCCGCCCCGC
>NZ_LIQQ01000237.1 GCF_001418565.1 Streptomyces graminilatus
GGCACATCTGGGAGGGTGGGTGGGAAAGTTCGTGCGAGAGATCCCGGCCGCGCCATCCGCGTGCTTCTCCGCCGACGATCTCGCCTCCCCTCACGCGTGCGTGCCCCCCACCGGGCGCGGAAAGGAGACGTTGCATGACCACGGTTGTGAACCAGCCGCCGAATCAGCCGAATCCACCGTCACGGTCGATGTCGGTGAGCGACAACGCGGCGCGGACCCTGGCGAACGCCACCAAGACCGTTCCGCAGATGGCCTCCATCACGCCTCGCTGGCTGGTGCACCTGATGTCCTGGGTGCCGGTCGAGGCCGGTATCTACCGCGTGAACAAGGTCGTACATCCCGAGTCGGTGCACATCGAGTGCGACAACGCCAACGAGGCGCCGCTGCCCGACACCTTCGTCGACTACGCGCAGGAGCCCCGCGAGTACCGGCTCAAGGCCGTCCAGACGGTCCTGGACCTGCACACCAGGATCGCCGACCTGTACTCCAGCCCGCACGACCAGACCGCACAGCAACTGCGGCTGACCATCGAGGCGGTGAAGGAGCATCAGGAGGGCGAGCTGATCAACAGCCCGGACTACGGGATGCTGAGCAGCGTGGCGCCCACGCAGCGGATCTCCACGCTGGCGGGCCCGCCGACCCCGGACGACCTGGACGCGCTCATCACCAAGGTGTGGAAGCAGCCCGCCTTCTTCCTCACCCATCCGGAAGGCGTCGCCGCGTTCGGCAGGGAGTGCACCCGGCGCGGGGTTCCGCCGGCCACGGTGAGCATGTTCGGCTCGCAGTTCCTGACCTGGCGCGGACTGCCGATCATCCCGTCGGACAAGGTCCCGCTGGAGAACGGCAGGACCAAGTTCCTGCTGCTGCGCACCGGCGAGTCGCGCCAGGGCGTGGTCGGACTGTTCCAGCCCGGACTCGCGGGGGAGCAGGGCATGGGCCTGTCGGTGCGCTTCATGCAGATCGACCGCAGTGCCATCGCCTCCTATCTGGTCTCCCTGTACTGCTCGCTCGCCGTCCTCACCGAGGACGCGCTCGCCGTGCTCGACGACGTCGAAGTGGACAAGTTCCATGACTACGCCCCCAGCTACCGGTAACGAGTCCGCCCCGGAGTGGCTCCCTGACGAGGCGACACTGAACCGCCTGGCCGGGGAGTTCTTCCGGGCACTCCCCGGGCGGTCGCCGGACACGGACGCCTCGACCGGCGACGGCCCGTCGGCGGGTACGCACGTTCCGGTTCCGGTTCCGGTTCATGACGGCACGTCGGCGGGCGCGCACGCCCCGGGCGCCGACGGTTCACCGGCGTGGCCGGCACCGGCCGGTCTGCCGCCCGCGGACGCGCCCCCTCCGGTGCCGAAGGCCGCCCCGAGCCCGCCGGCCGGGCCACCGCCGACCAGCACCCCGGCCTCCTACGCGGCGAGCGCGCCCGGAGCCACCGGCCCGACCCCGGAGCTGCCCGCGCTGCCGGTGACACCGGCGACGCCGGAGATCCCGATGGCGGCCGGACCACAACTCTCCACACCGCCACCGCCACCGCCGCCGCCGCCGTCGTCGTCGTCATGGATGGGCGGCGGCGCCGGACAGTACTACTTCCTCGACGAGGCACCCGGGTTCCCGTCCCCGCCGCCGGCGCTCCCCGGCTTCGGGCATCTGGGCCTGCCACCACTGCCCGAGCCGGCCGCACCGACGGCGACGACGGGGCCGTACTACTTCGTACAAGAAGGCAGCGCACCCGGCCTGCCGGCCGAGCTGCCGCTCGACCGGCATCCGGCGTTCGACGTAAGGGCCGTCCGCCGGGACTTCCCGATCCTGTCCGAGCTGGTCAACGGCCGTCCGCTGGTCTGGCTGGACAACGCGGCGACCACGCAGAAGCCGCAGGCGGTGATCGACCGGCTGGTGGAGTTCTACTCGCGGGAGAACTCCAACATCCACCGGGCCGCGCACGAACTGGCCGCCAGGGCGACGGACGCCTACGAGAGTGCCCGGAAGACCGTCGCCCGGTTCATCGGGGCGGGCTCCGCCGAGGAGATCGTGTTCGTCCGGGGCACGACCGAGGCGATCAACCTGGTCGCCAAGGCATGGGGGCCCCGGAACATCCGCGAGGGCGACGAGATCGTCCTCTCCCATCTGGAGCACCACGCCAACATCGTGCCCTGGCAGATGCTGGCCCGGCAGACCGGCGCGGTGATCAAGGTGATCCCGGTCGACGACTCCGGGCAGCTCCTGCTGGACGAGTACACCGACCTCCTCTCCGACCGCACCAGGCTGGTCGCGGTCACCCAGATGTCCAACGCGCTCGGCACGGTCGTACCGGTCGAGAAGATCATCGAACTCGGGCACCGGGCCGGAGCGCGTGTCCTGGTCGACGCGGCGCAGTCGGTCCCGCATCTGCCGGTCGACGTAAGGGAGTTGGACGCGGACTTCCTCGTCTTCTCCGGGCACAAGCTGTTCGGGCCGACCGGGATCGGGGTGCTCTACGGCAAGCGCGAGGTGCTGGAGGACATGCCTCCGTGGGAGGGCGGCGGCAACATGATCACCGACGTCACCTTCGAGCGGTCCAGCTACCAGCCTCCGCCGGGCCGCTTCGAGGCGGGCACCGGCAACATCGCGGACGCGGTGGGGCTGGCGGCGGCCATCGACTACGTGGAGCGGATCGGTGTTCCCAACATCGGGGCGTACGAACACACCCTGGTCGAGCACGCCACGGAAGGGCTGCGCGCCGTGCCCGGGCTCCGGCTGATCGGCACGGCCCCGCACAAGGCGAGCATCGTGTCGTTCGTACTGGACGGCTACGAGCCCGCCGAGGTGGGCACGGCGCTCAACGAGGAGGGAATCGCGGTCCGTTCGGGCCACCACTGCGCGCAGCCGATCCTGCGCCGGTACGGCCTGGAGGCCACTGTCCGGCCGTCGTTCGCCTTCTACAACACGCACGAGGAGGTGGACACCCTGATCACGGCGGTCCACCGCCTCGCGGACAGCCGCTCCCCGAACCACCGGTCCGGTCGCCGCTAGCCCACACGTCTCCCTGCTCACCCGACACCCAACTCACCCTGCTCACCCGGCCCGCCCTACCCTGTTCGACGCGACAGCACGGACAGGGTGAGGCGGGCCATGGCGTCGAGGTTTGCGTGGACATACGTATTCCGGGTACGGCGAGGCGGAATACGAGGAAGCGAGTGAATTCGCGGCGGTCGCCGAATGGCTGGAACGGCATGCCAGAGAATGCCTCGCGCGGGCCGACGCATGGCTGGTGTCCTCGCTGCCGGTGCCGACGGAGCTGTTGGCACGGATGTGGCCCGACGAGGCCTGGCGGTCGGCGCTGCGTGACCTCGTGGTGGCGGCCGTGGACGAGGGTCCGGAGCGGTCGGACCGGCCGGGATTCCCGCGGGATGTCACCGCGTCCGGCGAGTTGCTCATGGTGAGGCCGGGCGACGAGACCGTACGCCTGTCGCCGACGACGGTGACGCTCCCGCACCCCCTCCTGCTGCCCGACCTGGCGGAGCTGCGGGAGTTCGCTTCCTTTCCCCGGATCCTATTTTCGCCCGTCAGGAGACGCAATGGACATCACATACTCGCCCGTCACGGAACTCAACCTGTTGAAGGAGCTTGAGGACCGGATCGGCTACGAGAATTTCGCCGACGGATTCGGTCTGACGGAATACGGCGACATCTCCGGCCTGGCGGCAGGCTGGTCGGAGGACCCGGAATTCACCGGCCGGCTGATCCCCTTCGCACAGGCCACCGGCGGCGGCTCCTTCTACGCGCTCTGGAAGATCGACGACCGGGCCGACCTCGCCACCCTCCCCGTGGTCGTCTTCGGCGACGAGGGCGGGCAGCACGTCGTGGCCCGCGAGCTGCGGGAGCTGTTCCAACTGCTCGGCCTCGACACGGAGATCACCGTCGACTGGGACAGCGCCTACTTCTACCGCGACGAGGACGAGCCGTACAACGAGGGCCGCGACGAGTACCTGGCCTGGCTGGACGAGCACTTCGGCCTGGAACCGGCGAACGACCCCGACGCCGTTCTCGCGGCGGCGCAGGAGGAGTTCGGCCGGCGGTTCGAGGACTGGGCCGGCCCCTTCATCCCCTGATGACGCGTCGCATCCGGCCCGCCGCCACCAGCTGGTTACGGGGTGAACTCCTGCTCGAACTTGTCGACGGTCCCGTCCGGTTCGGTGTGGTATCTGAAGACCAGCCCCGAGTCGGGATGGGCGTCCAGCCAGTCGAGGAGTTCCTGCACGCCGATGTGCTGGTTCTCGGTGGTCTCGGTGATGGGGTTGGTAGCGGTGACGTAGGCGGCCTGGTCCAGCGGCAGCGCGTACTCCTTGCCGGTCGTCTCGAACGGCGGACCGTCGGTGTCGGGGTCGGGGCAGCCCCAGGCCCCGGCCCTGACGATCAGACTGAGGCTGCCGCCTTCGGTGGTGTACCGGTACAGCGCGACCTCGTCGGGCGAGATCGGCATCTTGTGATCGCAGCCGGGTGTCGCGTCGGACTTCGCGTCGGACTTCGTGCCGTCGGACTTGACGGCGGCCGTCGACGCGGCGGCCGACGCGGGCTCCGATACGGCCGTCGGTTCCGGCGCCGGGGCCGATACGGGTGCGGGCGCGGCCGGTGCCGGTGTCGCGGCGCCGCCCGCCGCTGCCGACGTACCGGAGTCGGCGGCGGAGCCAGCGGCGGCGGTGGCCGGTTTGCCCTGCGATACCGGCGAGGTGTCCTTGCCCGAGCCGCCACAGCCGGTGAGCGTGGCGGCCCCGAGCGCGGTGAGAAGCACCGCCGCCCGGATCGTGCGATGCCCGGATCCGAGACGGCTCGTCGTGCGTACGTCGGTCATGGGTCCTCCCCTGCCTGGAGCGGCGGTTGGGGGCGGCCGTTCCGGTTGCTGATCTTCTGCTGATCTTCGGGCGAAACGTAGCAGCGAGATCCGCTGTGCCAGGGTTTGCGATCGTTCCGGCGCATTTCCGGAACACAGCCGTTGCACAGGGAGGCAGAGGCAGACGCAGAGGCAGGAGACCAGTGACCGGTCAACCGGAAACCGGTCAACTGCCAACCGGTCAACCGATCACAGGTCAGACGCGCTGCTCGACCGTCCGCGCGAGGATTCCCAGCGTGGCCCGCAGGGACACCTCCTGGAGGAGGGGGAAGATCCCGGCGGACCGGTACCGCTCGTGGATGAGGCTCCAGTCGTAGTACGTGGTCACCTCGGTGGTGCCGTCGTCCGTGGGGCGGAGGCGGTAGCCGAAGTGGTGGTTGACGGGGGGCTGGAGCTTGGCGGACGTCGGGGTCCACTCGATGAGCGTGTCCTGCTCGAACCGGGTGATCTCCACGGTCACGTCGTAGCGGCCCAGCGGCCGGTCGTTCATCGCCTCGCGGTCCATGTGCACGACGAACGAGTCCCCGGCCGCGCGCACGGGCTCGCCGTCGGCGGACTGGAGCATGCCGGAGGCGTCGATCGCCACATGCCCGTCGGGATCGCAGAGAAGGGCGAATATCCGGGATGCGGGCGCGGCTATGAACCGGGACACCTCGAACCGCTCCACTGCCTTCTCCGGCGCCTTCTCCTGCTGCTCTTGCTGCTCCGTTGCCATGACTCCCTCTCGCCAACTGCCGTAGCCCGTCCCGGGCCCGCGGAATTCTAGTCGCCGGCCCGGTTGTACCTGGCGGCGACCAGCGCGATGTCGTCCTCGGGGTCGTCGGGGGCGACCTGGTCCAGGACCTGGTCGAGGAGGTCCTCGGGGGCCGGCGAGCCGTGGATGCGGGTGAGGCGGCGCAGGGAGGCGTCGATGTCCTCGTGGCGGCGTTCGATCAGGCCGTCGGTGTAGAGGAGCAGGGTGTGGTCCGGATCGCAGGGGGTGGTGTAGGAGACGTACCGGCTGTGCCCGGTGCCCAGGGGTGGTCCGGGCGGGACGGGGAGGAGGGTGGCCCGGCCGTCGGGGTGGAAGACGACCGGGGGCAGGTGTCCGGCGCTGGCGTAGGTGCAGATGCCCCGGCGCGGGTCGGTGATGGCGATCACGCAGGTCGCGGGGCGGTCGGCGGCGGTGGTGTGCAGCAGGTGGTCGAGTTCGAGCAGGATGCGGTCGGGGCCGGGTTCACGGGCGGCGACCACGCGCAGCATGGCCTGGTACCGGCTCATGGCGACGGCGGCCTCCAGACCGTGGCCCATGACATCGCCGAGGGCCAGCAGCGTACGTCCGTCGTCGAGGGCGACGGTCTCGTACCAGTCCCCGCCGACGAGGACGCCCCGCCCGGCGGGCCGGTAGCGGTAGGCGACATCGATGTCCGGGTGCGGCCGGCCCGGCTCGGCCAGCAGGGCGCGCTGCAACTGCACGACGGCGTTGTGTTCGGTGGTGTACCGGCGGGCGTTGTCGAGGCTGATGGCGGCCCGGCCGACCAGGTCCTGGGCGATCACGGCGTCCGTCTCGCCGAACAGGGGCGAGCCGCCCGCGCGGATCAGGGTGACGGTGCCGACGTCGTGGCCGCGCGCGGTCAGCGGCACTATCAGGGCGGAGTGGATTCCGGCGGCCAGGTAGGCGGAGACGTTCCCGGTGTGGGAGGCGGCGCGGCTGATCTCCTCCTCGTCCATCAGGTTGTCGATCACCGGGCGTCCGGTCGCCAGACAGCGGGCGACGGACGAGCTGGGCTGGTGGTCGACGTACTCGCCGGGCCGGGCCAGTGGCCGCATCGCGGCCTCCATCTCGGGCACCGCCGCCATCGCCACCCGGCGCAGCCGCAGCGATCCGTCGCGGGGCGTCCGGCTGGTGCCGTGCTCGGGGAGGACCTTCACGGTGGCCGAGTCGGCGAGCTTCGCCACCAGGAACTCGGCCAGCTCCTGGCAGGTGGTGTCCATGTCCAGGGTGGTGCCGACGCGGGTGGCGGCCTCGTCGAGCAGGGCGAGCCGCTCACGGGCCCGCTCCAGCTCCCGCTGCTCCTGCCGGGCGGCGGAGATCTCCAGGACGATCCCGACGATCCCGACGGTGCGGCCGTCCTGCCGCAGCCGGTGGTAGGCGCCGTGCCAGTACCGCCGCTCCAGCGGGGAATCGGCCTGGGTGTGCCCGCTGGAGATCGTCTCGCGCGGGATGCCGTCGGCGATGACGGCCCGCAGTACGTCCTCACCGGCATCGACCCCCGGGACGACCTCGGCGACGGTACGGCCGATGTGCTCCTCGGCGGGTACGCCGTTCATCCGGGCCAGGGTGTCGTTGACGTACCGGTAGCGCAGCCCGGTGTCGAGGACACCGATCGCGGCGGGCGTCCCGTCGAGCACCTGCCCCAGCAGCTCCTGCACCCGCCCCGACCAGGCACGCCAGAACTCCGGATCACCCGGATCACCGCCCGGCGCCCGCACACCGGTGACCCCACTCACGCTCTCGCCCTTGCCCGCGCTCTCGTCGCCGGCCCGCTGCCGGTCCACTACAGCATCCGATCACGACTGGGCCGGGAACGCACGCGGAAGTGGTGAGGTGGCCTCCGGTTTGTCGCGGTGTGCGGTTCGGGGGACGGGGGACAGGGGACGGCACTCGGTACGGGGCCTGTCCTGGACCCCGTACCGACTCGGGCAGCGGCGGCCGACTACGCCTGCCCGCCGCAGGCGCCGCCTACCCGAGCGCCTGCATCCCCGTCCACTGATCGATCACCTGGGTGTACGGGCCCACCGCCGACCTGCCCCCGGCGTAGAGACGGACGGTGCCGTTGCTCATATGGGCCCAGATGTCGGGGATGCCGTTGCCCGTGACGTCCGGGGTGCCGAACAGGAGCGGGATGTCGGTGGCGGACCAGCCACCGGTGGCGTAGTCGGCATCGGTGCCGGTCGCCGAGGCGCCGGACGTGGCGAGGGACAGGAGATCGACGCCGGTGCCCGCCGAGTTGGCCTTGCCCTGGCGCAGGGCGAGACCACCGCTGGTCCTGAGGCGGTACAGCATGTCCGCGATGCCGTCGCCGGTGATGTCGCTGACGTTCACCAGGTCACGGTCGGTCCAGGCGGGGCCGTCGTTCAGCAGGAGGGCGCTGGAGAAGGAGGCGCCGGTGTAGCCGGTGAACACCCACAGCTGGGTACCGGCGGTCACGAACAGGTCCGGTCGGTCGTCGCCGGTGACGTCGTCGGCCGAGAGGATCTGGTCGAAGGCGGCGGGGTCGGGGACACCGACGGTGCCGTTGGGGCCCTTGCCCGTGGCCGGGAGAAGGATGCGCTGGCGGGCACAGGTGTTGAATCCGCCGAAGCCGTCGCCCGGGTAGATGTAGAAGGAGCCGTCGCCCATGCGTGCGATCAGGTCCTGGAGTCCGTCGCCCGGGTAGTAGTCGCCCAGGTGGGTGATGAGGGCACCCTTCCAGCTGACCGTGGATGTGCAGCCGTCGGCGTAGGCGGTGTTCTTCGTGGCCCGGCCGTAGGACGAGTTCATGCCGAGGAAGAGGTCGCCCTTGACGCCGGACGGGAAGTCGCGCAGGTCGTAGTGGGTGGCGCCGTTTTCCTCCGTCTTCTTGCCGATGGTCAGCAGGTCGGGCTGGTCGTCTCCGGTGAGGTCGCCGGGAGTCGCGTCCCGGTCCTTGGGGCTGACGAAGACCCGGTACGTGCCCGAGGTCGGCGACTGGTTGCCGGCGGCGTCGAAGGCCCTGACGTAGAGCATGGCGGGACCCGCGAGCGGCGGGACGGTGGAGATGACCGCCGTGGTGGACGTGCCCCTGACCACCTTGCCGGTCTTGGTGGTGCAGGTGCCCGGAGAGCTGAGGCTGACGGTCTTGTCGAACGTCCCGACGTTCCAGCTGTAGACGTACTTGGTGACCTTGTCCGCGGCCGGGTTCGCGAAGGTGATGCAGCCGGACTGGCCGAAGACGGCCCTGGACCAGTCACTGCCGCCGGAGTCGTTGTCGTTGTCCGCCTCGGTGAAGTCCTCGGAGGCGATGTCCGGGGTCTTGGGGGCGGTGGTGTCGAGGTTGAAGTAGCAGTTGTAGCTGGTGGCGGAAGGGGCGGGGAAGCGGTCGACGAGGTACACGTTCCACCGGTACCGCCCGTCCCGCAGGCCACTGGCGGCGAAGTCGTAGCTGGTGGTGGACTTGCCGGTGGCGCTGGCCCCACGCTCGTAGAACGTGCCGGTCGTCTCGTTCTTCAGGTACAGGCGCATCTCGTCCAGGTCGTCGCTGCCGTCCGGGTCCGAGGTGGCGGCGGAGAACGTGAGCTGGTCACGACACCGCAGCCGGCGGCATCGGCCTGCCTACCAAGGCGATCCGGCACACGGTGCCCGGTTCGGCGTCCACCACCGGGGACATCGTCAGCGAAGCCACCGGCTACGACGACAGCGGGCAGCTGACGGGCAAGTCGGTCACCGTCCCCGCGGTCAGCGGGACCACCAACAACCTCGCCGGTACCTACCGCTGGTCGTACACCTACACCCGTACCGGCAAGCTCCAGTCGACCACGCTGCCCGCCACACCCGGCGGCATGAACAGCGCCGAAAAGGTCATCACCCGCTACAACGCACAGGACCTGCCGGTCTCCACGTCCGGCTGGGACTGGTACACCACCGGCGCCCTCTACAACCCGCACGGCCAGATCAGCCGCACCACGACCGGCAAGAACCCCAACCGGCTGTGGACGGGCGCACTCTACGACGACTCCACCGGGCTGCTGATCCAGTCGTTCGCCGCCACCCAGGCCGCGGACGGGGTCGTCTCGCAGACGGCGTACACGTACGACAGGGTGGGCAACACCAGCCTGGTGGCGACGGGTTCGACGTCCTCGGGCACCACGACGTGGGACAACCAGTGCTTCACGTACGACGCCCGGGGCCAGCTCGCCGAGGCCTGGACCGGCGCGACCGCGAAGTCCTGCACCGACTCGGCCGGCACCACCTGGAAAGCGAGCGAGGCCACTCCGACAGGCTCCGGCGCGGTAGGCGGCACCCCGTCGGCATCGACGATCGCCACTGGCTCGGCGGCCTACGGCAGCCTGCCGTACTGGCAGTCGTACCGCTACGACGACCTCGGCAACCGCACCACGGTCACCGACCACAGCACCCAGCGCACCTCGGCCGGCGCGCTCAACACGGCACTGGACGGCTCGACCTCGTACGCGTACGGAGACACCGGCCGGCCCGACACGCTCACCGCCTGGACGAAGAAGACCGTCACGGCGGCCGACTCCGGGACCAAGACCGTCACCGAGACCAACTCGGCGACGTACGACGAGGCCGGGCGCACCGACACCCGCACCGTCAACGGTGATGCCCAGTCCTTCAGGTACGACGGCGAGGGCCTGCCGGCCTCCGTCTCCGGATTCGGCGCGGGCAAGGGCGCGATCACGGGCCCCGGCGGCCTGTGCGTCGACGACACCGCCTCGGCGACGGCCGACGGCACGGTCATCGACCTGTACACCTGCAACGGCACCGCGGCACAGAAGTTCTCCGCGAACGGCGGCAAGCTGACGGTCCTCGGCAAGTGCGTCACCGCCGCCGGAACGGCGAGCGGCTCGGCGATCACCCTGAAGACCTGCGCGCCGGACGCGACGACCCAGTCATTCGTCCTCCGTACGGACGGCACGTTCTACAACGCGGCTTCGAAGCTGTGCCTCAACGCGGCGACGGCGAGCGCGGGCACCCCGCTGACCCTGGCCACGTGCACGGCGAGCGCGTCCACGCAGAAGTTCGCGCTCGCCTCGACGACGACGTACCTGTACGACGCGGACGGCAACCGGATCGCGAGGACGACGGGTGGCTGGACGACCCTGTACCTGGGCGAGACCGAGGTCATGGGCTCGCAGACCAGCACGGACACGAAGGCCGTGCGCAGCTACGAGCAGGCGGGCGCGCCGACGGTCCTGCGGTACACGACCGGTGCGACCAGCGCCCACACCCTGGTCGCCCAGGTCACCAACCCGCAGGGCACGGCGACGTTCCAGGTGAAACTGGCGCCGGGGATGCAGACCTGGACCCGGACGTACGACGCCTGGGGCAACCTGCGCGGCGACCTCAACGACGCCAACCGCTGGGCGGGCTCGGGGAGTTACATCGGCGGCCAGGACGAGTCGAGCACGGGCCTGATCCACCTGGGCGCACGTGACTACGACCCGGTGACCGGCCGCTTCACGACGATCGACCCGGTCATCGACTTCTCCGACCTGCTCCAACTGGGCGGTTACGCCTACGCCGACAACAGCCCGGCCACCAAGGCGGACCCGAACGGCCAGTTCTGGAGCTGGTCGCAGGTGAGGAACGCGGCGTGGGGGGCGACGAAGTGGGCTGCGAACAGTGTGTACGAGTACTCGGGCGCCGCTGACGTCGTCAACTGCTACACCGTCCAGACACTGCGCCCCTGCCTGATGGCGTCGGCAACGGTCGCCATTGTCGTCGCGAGCGACGGCTTTGGGGAAGTACCTCTGTTCATGGTCCGCGCCGAGTTGGGCATCGGGGCAGACATCGTGGCCCAGGGCGCGAAGAAGGCGGCGGCGGACACCGCAGAAAAGACGGTGGCGGACACCGCCGCGAAGGAGACGGTCGAGAAGGAGACCGTCAAGACGGCGGAGGAGAAGGCGGGGAAGTCCGTCGAGGGGAAGTCCGACAGATCGGTCGCGAAGACGCCGGAGAAGTCGGCGGCGAAGACACCGGAGAAGAGCGCCGGGAAAGCGTCGAACGAGGGCAAGGCGTCGGACGCGGGCGAGGACGTGGCCGAGTCCGGCGACAAGTGCAACAGCTTCACCCCCAACACGAGGGTTCTGCTGGCGGACGGCAAGTCGAAGCCGATCAGCGATCTGAAGCCCGGTGACAGGGTCCGCTCCAACGACCCGGTCCTGGCCACCGACAGCACAAGGACGGTCACGGCCACGATCAAGGGCCACGGCACCAAGCACCTGGTCCGCCTGACCCTGTCCAACGGCAAGTCGATCACAGCGACGGACGGCCACCCGATCTGGCTCCCGAAGCTCCACCGCTGGGCCAAGGCGATCACCTTGAAGGCGGGGGACTGGCTCCAGACGTCGGCCGGCACGTACATCCAGATCACAGCGGTACGGGACTGGACGCAGACGGCGACGGTCAACAATCTGACTGTTTCTGGGACGCATACGTACTATGTGGCGGCGGGGGCTTCAGCGGTCCTCGTTCACAACTGCAACACGAGCTATGACGGAGGAATCTACGGCAGGATGCAACCTGCTGGCGAGGGCTTCGAGATCAATCACATGCCTCAGAACGCGTCAACCCCCATCACGCCGTATAGTGGTCCAGCCATTCGTATGGAAAAGGCCGATCACCGGCAGATTTATTCGACTGGACAAGGGAGTCGCCCTGAGCCTAAAGAGTGGCTCAGGATGCAGAAGTCCCTCGTAGCCTCCGGGCGAATTGACCGGGCTATGATGAATGATATAAATGACGTCATTTCGAGATTTCCCGGTAAATATAATAATGCTATTGGGGAAATGATTGGGGGGCTCGCGGATAATGCGCAATATCAAGCGTTGCGTGGAATCTCGGAGCAGGTGCATGTTCAGCTGACCCTATGGTGACAACGGAAAAAAATTCTGGAGTGAAAGATATGAGGCTAGAGCTGGATCCGCCCAGGGGTGTGGGAGATCTGCGGTTTGGCATGCAGATTGACATCGCGGAGCGCATTCTTGGTGGGATGCCGGGATTCGTTCCACCCGCCCCGGGGGAGAGGCGAAATAAAGGCTTCGCACACTATGAGTCGCATTTGTCGATTTCGCTTGATTTTGACTCTGTCGGCATTGTGCGTGGCGTGGAGATCTTTCGCCCCGAAAGGGATGTGCAGGTTGTATTTCAAGGAACCTCTGTATTTGAAGAACCTGCAGATATTGTAATCTCCCGACTCTCTCAGAACTTTCGGTTGGAAATCGAAGACGATGGCTTGAATGTTGTTGCCCCTGAAGTCTTCATCGGGCTCTGGAGGAGCATGCTTCCTGATGCGGCGGATGACGTGAGCGGCCGATATTTCGAATCCGTCCTGGTGGCTGCTCCTGGTTACGGTGTATAGAAATTTCAAAAGATCCTTTACGTGCCAGGAGAAGCATGTTCAGTTACGCCGCCCCCCGCCTTGCCCTCGCGTCGGTCGCCGTTGCCGCGTTGACCGGAGGTTTGCTTCTCTTCCCGGTGAGCCCCGTGTCCGCCGTAACGCCGGCCATGTTTGCTGATGACTTCAACGGCGACGGATTCCGTGACTACGCCGTTGGTGGCCACGGATCGGTCACCGTGACATACGGGACGGCCGACGGGCCCGGGAACAAGAGAAAAACCTTCAACCAGAACAGCGCCGGGATACCTGGAACGGCCGGTGGTGTCGGAATTTACCGCGACGCCTTCGGGTCCGTTCTGACGAGTGCCGACTTCAACCGCGACGGGTACGCCGATCTCGCAGTCGGAGACAGGTCGGAGACGGTCGGCACCCGGGCCCAGCAGGGTGCTGTGACCATTGTGTGGGGATCAAGGGCAGGGCTGACGTCCAGTGCGACCCGTTTGCCCCTCAAGTCGCCCCGCGATGGAATGGAGTTCGGCTGGGCCCTCGCAGCCGGTGACTTCAATGGTGACGGCAGGCCCGACCTGGCGGTCTCCGACCTCGACACGGTGTATGTCTACCGGGGCGGTTTCTCCAAGACCGGTACCACCGGCAAGGTCACCAAGCACCGGCCGAGCCGAAGCGTGACGGAGGTGTTCCAGCCGACCGGGCTCGTTGCCGGGAAGGTCACCAAGGACAAGACCACCGACCTTTATGTTCTCGGCCAGGGCGAGATCAGCGGCCGCATGACGCAGGCCGCGTGGTTTTTGCGGGGCGGTGCCACTGTCAAGGGGGGCACGTTCACGACGTACGACAAGTCCGCCCCGGACGAGGGATCCGCAGGTGTCATCGCGGACTTCGACAAGAACGGCTATGGCGATCTCGCTGTCAGTGACATTCCGTACAGCAACTACGCCGGTTCCGTCGTCGTGCTGCGCGGAGGCGCCACAGGCGCCGCCGGTTCGTACCGTCTGAGCCAGTCCACCGCCGGCGTCGCCTCTACCGCTGCCAAGGGCGAGATGTTCGGCTTCTCGTTGTCCGCGGGTGACACCGACCGGGACGGTTATCCGGATCTCGCCGTCGGCGTCCCCTACGAGAAGGTGCGCACTGCTGTGGAGGCCGGCGGCGTCCATGTCCTGCGTGGCGGGCGGAGCGGGCTGAACGGCACGGGGTCGCAGTGGATCACGCGGGAGACTGGCGACGTGCCTGGCAAGGCCGTCTCCTACGCGGCCTTCGGCTCACACGTCCGACTGCGTGACGTCGATCGGGACGGTGACGCTGACCTCCTGATCTCCGACTACTTCAAGAACGTCAACACCAGCGTCATGCTTCCCGGCAGCTCAGGGGGCATTACCACCACGGGCGTTCGCGAACTGCCGGTGAACGCGACTTTCGCGCAGTAGCGGCCGGTCCAGGAGGCGTCCGCGCAGGACGTCGCGACCACGCCGAGTCGCCGAGTGCCGAGGACGGCGATGGCCGCGGGCGTCCCGTCGAGAACCTGGCCCAGCAGCTCGTGCACCCGCGCCGACCATGCGTGCCAGAACCCCGATCGCCGGTCCACCGCAGCCGATCATGGCTGTGCCATGAACACACACGGAGGTGCGGCGGAGGTGTCTGTGGGTTCTGCCCCCGTGCCCTCCGCTCCGAGCCCCCGTACGCTCCGCCGCGACCGGCGTGCCGTCCTCGCTGCCCGGTGGAGGGGCAGCGCCATTCGGCCGAAATGTGGGCCACCTGGTCAAGGAGGTTCCAGTCCTTCGGACGGCAACTCGGGGAGCGCCAGGGAGCACCCTGGCCGAGCCAGTAGCCGCGGTGGTTGCGGATCCCCATGACGCCGACATCGCTCACGTCGGGCTCGTTGCCGCAGCACGGGCAGATGGCCCCCTCGTTGGGCCAGCCCTGCCCCCAGAAGGGCTCCACACCGTCGTCGTATCCGCAGACGCGACAGACGGTCTCCCACTCGGGGCCCGGTGAGCTTCCTGGTCCTTCGGACGGCATGCGGTACGGCTCCTTTGCGGGACTTCCCGCTTCTGTCCGCTTCAGGGGAACTCGTGGACCACCTGGATCTCGCCGACGATGTGGTCGTTGAGGTCGTCCAGTTCCTCGGCCGGGATCCAGAGTTCGAGGATCGTCCGCCCACCGGCCTGCTGAACGGGATACCGGCTGAGGAACTCCGAGTCGACCTCGAACCGCGTGACGAAACCGGCGCCGTCGTGCTTCACGTTCCAGTCCCGGGCGATCCTGATCGCGTAGTCCTCGTTGAGGACCGGATAGAAGATCGGCTGCTCGGGAAGCCGAGGCGGCCACGCACGCCAGTCCAACTCGCGGACGAGGTCCAGCTCCCGGGGACCGGTGGGGCGCCACAGGGTCGTCGTCGCGGGCCGGCTGCTCATGCGGATCACCTTCTGAACCTGGCCACCGCTGGTACGGGCGGCCGGGAGCCCGGACGCTACCGGCGGGGCGGGCTCGGCGGCTACCGGGTTTGGCGGAAGTCGTGTATGCGCTACTCGGATCGGCGGCGGATCGCTGAGAGGAGGCGCCGCATGCCGGCCGCGTGCCCGCCCGTCCCGATGACCAGCCGCCGGTAGATGCCGCCGGTCAGGCCGGGGAAAACGGCTCGGCTTTCGGCGCGCAGCCGTGATCGACCCGGACTGACGTGTTCGAGGCGAAAGATCAGGGCGTAGGACGAAAACCGATGGCGCCCCTCAAGGACCAGCTCCCGTCCCGGGACCGCGGCGACCACCCGAAAACCGGGCAACGTCGAACCTTCGGCCAGGGGCCGTGGCCCAGAGGCTGTGCGGTCGGCGGATCCCACCAGTCTTGCGTAGCCGGCCATACCAGGACCCGAGAGGGATCGGTCCAGTGTCTCGCCCAGAGTGCGCCAGAGGTCGTCGATCCCCGCCTGAACGACCGTCGAGTGCTCATCGATGTACGGCAACGAAGCGATCGTCATCAAAGCCTCCGTGAAGTTCGGTCGACCGTCTACTCGGTGGCGAGGTCTGCGGCCCCCGAGGCCGCCGGCCTTTCGGACAGCTTCTTGAGAGTCAGAAGTTGCTTGCGCATCATGATGAGATCACCCAGGGCGAGGAACCGGCGGCGGACCCGGCTGCCCGTTGTCGCCCCGGCCCGGGCGACAACTTTGACGACCAGTCGAGAGCCCGCACCTTGCGGGCGCAGGGTGTAGCTCACGGCCACATGACCGTGCCGCTCGGCGAGGGCTTCTGGGAGCGCGCAGGTAATGTGCGCGTCGGTTGCGAAGCTGGTGATCTCGAAGATGAGGAACGGCTGTCCGGCGGACAGGTCCGGGAGGTCGGGGAGCAGTACGCGCGGGCTCTGGCGGCCTCGGAAGTCGATCCAGTCGTAGCTGTACGGGGCGATGCTCAGCTGGCGGAGCCATCTGAAGACGAGGCTGGGCGGGGCCGCGATGTCGACTGCCCGTGTCCAGCCCTCGGACCGGCCCGCTACGAGACTGTCGCACGGATACGGCGCACTCTGCTCCGTGCGGGTGGCGCCCCAGACTCTCCCGCTCAAGTCCATGCCGCGACCCTACTGTCGACTGTCTGCCGCCGACCCCAGAAGGGCGGCCACTTCTCCCCGGACGGTCCTGCCGAGCGGTGTGATCGCACCTTGTTGGGCGCGGGTCATCGGTGCGGATGACGAGTTCGCCCATCGGTGAACGCCGTTGCCAGTCCGCTCAGACGTACGGTGAGCGGCGGGACGTCATCCGCGTCGGCGTCCGTGGGTTCGCTCCCGCCGCGCCAACCGACCACCTGGGCACGGTCTTTGGCGGCCAGCACACGACGCTAGCCTCGCGCGGAGCGTCCGAACTCCCCGGCGTCGTCACCGACACCGACACCGACCAGGAAGGCCTGCCAGCCCGGGCGGGTGAAGGTGAGCATCGGCCCGGCCTGGACCTTGCTGTCGCGTATGGCATGGCTGCCGGCGGCGGTGTCGGCGACCTCGACGCAGTTGCTCTGTGTCCCGGAGTACGACGACTTCCGGAAGGGGCCTACAACCTCGGTCACGATGTGTCTTCCTTGGTGGTCCGCAGTGCACGCCGGATGAGCTTCGTACTCGCGTCCGGTGCCAGTGCTGCCGAGCGTAGTAGGTCGTAGGCGTTGGCGTAAGCGGTTAGATCCTCGGGCCCTTCGAGGACCGATGTGCCTCGCAGGTTCTCCAGCGTCACGGCTTCGACCGTTGGTTCGGCGTCGAAGCTGAAGGTGGAGAAAGCAGAGGTCAGGGCCGCCAACGCGCCTGCGCTGAACGGCAGTACCTGTACGGTGACGTTCTTCCGCGCCCCGATCTCCAGGATCGCGGACAGTTGGTCCCGGTGAACCTCGGTGCTCACCATGGGGTGTGTGATGACGCTTTCCCAGAGGATGGCGCTGTATGTTGCCCCGCCCTCCTCGATCTTGGCCTGCCTCACCTTTCGCACCTTCAGCAGGTCAGTGACCAGTTCTGGGGCAACGTAGTTGGGGTCGGCCGCAATATTTCCCTCCGTGTAGGCCGGAATCTGTAGGAGTCCAGGTACCAGGACCGGCTGCCACTCGCGGATGTACGTTGCGTCGTCCTCCAGCGCGATGTGGTCGAGGTAGTCCGGACGCAGGTGCGCGGCATGTTCGAGCCACCAGCCGCGCCGGTTCGAATGCTTGGCCAACTCCTCAAGCTTCACCCGTACTTCGGGTTCATCGACGCCGTACGCCTTGAGCATCGCCCGGATCTCGATGGGGCGAGCGATGACGTGTCCGGTCTCGATGCGGCTGACCCTGGTCTGATGCGCCGCGATCACCTCGGCGGCCTGCGGCTGGTCGAGCCCTGCCGCCTGCCGGAACCTTCGCAGCGCCGCCCCAAGTCGCCTGCTGCGCACGGTCGGTCGTCCCCCTGCGGGCATCTCGAACCCCTCTCTTTCGCGAACTCACTGTAGGGCAGAGCAGGCATCGCAATTAGTAATACCGCATGCATGCGGACTTTCTGATTGCGGATATTTCCCATGTGGCTCTAACCTCAGTGCACGCACTCCACTACGGAGCGCGACATGACCGAGCGTCAGGGGGTCCCGCCATGCCCGAACCCACCTCACCCCAGCCCCACCCCGAGCCCCGCCAATCAGCCACCTTCCGCATCCCCAAGCACCCCAGAAACGTCCCCGACGCCCGCGCCCAGGTCCGCAAAGCCCTCGCCGACTGGGGCCTGCCCGCCGAACTCGCCGCCGACGTCGCCCTCGTGGCCACGGAGTTCGTCACCAACTCCGTGCAGCACTGCGAAGTGACCTTCTCCCTGTTCGAGGTGACCCTCACCCTCCACGGCGACCAACTGCTCCTGGAGGTCTCCGACCCCGACAAGGAGAAGACGCCAACCCCTCGCACCGCCGGTCAACTGGGCGAGAGCGGGCGCGGGTTGACCGTCATCGCGGCCCTCGCCGGGCAATGGGGATGCGACCGTGCGACACGAAGTT
>NZ_LIQQ01000238.1 GCF_001418565.1 Streptomyces graminilatus
GGCCGGGCGGGCGGCGGGTGGGCAGGCCGCGGGTCGCGCAGCGGCCGGACAGTGGGCTCGCCCCGAAGGCCGAACTGCTCACCGCGGCGGCCGAGTTGTTCACCACCCGAGGCTATGCGGCCACCACTACCCGGACCATCGCCGAGCGGGCGGGGATGCGCCAGGCGTCCATGTACCACTACGTCTCCGGCAAGGAGGAGCTGCTCGCCGAGCTCCTGGAGTCCACCGTCACCCCCTCGTTGACGTATGCGCGCGGACTGCTCGCCGACGACGCGACCCCGGCCGAGGGGCGGCTGTGGGAACTGTGCCGTGCGGACGTCGAGGTGCTGTGCGGCGGCCCGCACAACCTCGGCGGCCTCTACCTCCTCCCCGAGGTGCGCGCCGAACGCTTCGCCGGCTTCCATGCCGTGCGGGCGGAACTGAAGGACGCCTACCGGCAGTTGCTCGCCGCTACGGCCGCCGGGGGCGCGCTCGCCAAGAGTGAGCTGGACCTGCGGACGGATCTGCTCTTCGGGCTCATCGAGGGTGTCATCCTCGTGCACCGCTCCGACCCCGAGCGCCCGGTCTCCGTCTTCGCGGAAGCCACGGCGGACGCGGCACTGCGCATCGCCGGTATCTGAGGCCGCGACTGCTCCGGGGGCTTCCGGAGGCCCGCGTTCACCCGTCACGGTGAGTGGTTCTCGTACACCTGTGCGTCGTTACGCGCTGTGTGCGATTGCATCCGCAGCGTGCAAATGACCGAGGGTACTCCACTCGCGAGGGGCATTTCAGAGGCTTGCCGAATATGACACGGCGTTGATCCGGTCGGACTAAGCTCGCCCGCAGCGCACCAAGTTGGGATGTATTCGTGCGCTTGTTCCCAAACATCCCGTAGATCCAGACAATCCCCACACGTACCCCACAGCAAGCTCCCCCAACCCAGCCGATCTGTCTCAGAGGGCATACATGGTGAGTGTTCAATCGCCTCCCGGTGGCCGTGAACTTCCCTACGCGCGCGTGCTGTTGCTTCCTGCCATAGCGATGGCGGGGGCGACCGGGGCCGCCGTCGCCCTGGTGGCGGGGCCGGCCCGCGCCGCCGTCGGCTGGTGCGGAGCCATCGCCACCGTCCTGGTCGTCGCGGTCGCCGCCGAAGTGGTCCGGCGCGGTCGTGCCGTTCGTGCCCTGCGGGCCGAGCACGCCCGTCACACCGCGTATCTGGAACGGCGGATCGCCGCCCAGGACGAGGACTTCGTCCGGTTCCGCACCGAACTCCTGCCGTACGGGCTCGATCTGCTCAGCCGCACCGGTTCACCCGGAGGGGTGATTCGCGAACTGCGCTCGCCGGACTCGCCGTACAGCGACCTCCCGGTGTCCCAGCGCAAGCTGCTGGAGCAGACCGTCGACATCATCGACCGCGAGCAGTCCATGCGGGACGGATCGCAGCGCGCGTTCGTCAGCATCGCCCGGCGCGTCCAGGCGATCGTGCACCAACAGGCCAACGAACTCCGCGAGATGGAGGAGGACCACGGCCGCAACCCCGAGGTCTTCGACGACCTCCTGCGCATCGACCACGGCACCGCGCTCATCGGCCGCCTCGCCGACTCCATCTCGGTGCTCGGCGGTGGCCGGCCCGGACGCCAGTGGCCCGAGCCCGTCGCGCTGTACAGCGTGCTGCGCGGCGCGATGTCCCGGATCCTGGAGTACCGCCGCATCGACCTGAGTTCCATCGCGAAGGTCAACGTCGACGGCAACTCCGTCGAACCGGTCATCCACGCGGCGGCCGAACTCCTCGACAACGCCACGCGCTACTCGCCGCCGCACACCAAGGTGCATGTCACCGCGACCGAGGTGCAGACCGGCATCGCGATCGAGATCGAGGACGCCGGCATCAGCCTCAGCGAGGAGTCGCGCGCGCGTGCCGAGGACATGATCGCCCGTGCCCAGGCCGACTTCGACCTCAACGACCTCAGCGAGGCCCCGCGCCTCGGCCTGGCGGTCGTCGGGCGCCTGTGCGAGGCGTACAACATGCAGGTCTCGCTCAGGCAGTCCGCGTACGGCGGCGTCCGCGCCATTCTCGTCGTGCCGTCCGAGATGCTCACCAGCGACCCGGCCCCCGGACTCGCGCACGGAATCGGCGCCACCGCCGCACCCAAGATCGAACTCGGTGCGCTGGAAGGCCCCAAGCGCCCGCCCAAGAGGCGCCGCCCCACGACCGGCCCGCGAATCCCGGCCTCCGTCTCCATGGAGGACGACATCCCGGAGGTCACCGAGTGGACCGAGAACGGTCTGCCGCAGCGCCGCAGCCGGGTCAAGACCCCGCTCAGCGAGCGGTACGCCCGCGCCAGGGCCACCGAGGCCAAGATCGAGGCCGACCCGGAGCTGCGGAAGCTCTGGGAGCCCGAGGCGCAGAAGAAGAAGCAGAAGAAGGAAGAGGAGCCCCTGCCGGGCCTGTGGGTCGAGGCGTTCATGGAGGGCCTCAAGGGCGACCCGGACCCCACGGCCTTCACCAGGAACCCCGACGACCCGACGTTCTCGGACCACCCGGACGACGCGGCCGACTTCACCGGCTTCCCGGCCGGCGGCTCCAGGGCCCTCGACGGCCACCCGCACGACCGGGCGGACTTCGGCGGCCACCGGGAAGACCCGACCGCACCCAGCGCGACCAACCATCAGCCGGCCCACGCTGAGGCCGACGACGAGGGGGACCTCAAGTGATCTCGCAGCGAGCCAACTTCGACTGGATGCTCAAGGCACTCGCCGACGGCGTGCCCGGTGTCCAGCAGATCGTGGTGCTCTCCGCCGACGGCCTGCGCATCGCCAGATACGGCGGCGACCCCGACGCCGCCGACCGGGTCGCCGCCGCCTGCGCGGGACTTCAGAGCCTCGCGGGCGCCGTCGCGCACGAGATCCCGGGCAGCGACGGCACGATGCGCATGGTGATCATCGAGGTCACCGGCGGCTACTTCTACCTGATGGCCGCCGGCCCCAACGCCTACCTCGCGGTCCTCGCCAACGTGGTCGCCGAACCCGGCAGCATGAGCCACCACATGCGCGACCTCGTGGTCCGGATCGGCGAGCACCTCACCAGTCCGCCCCGGCGGAACGGGCAGACCGTATGACTCCTCCGCAGCGCCGACGGCGCTACCCGATCAAGCAGGAGCCGCCGCCGGAACCTCTGCTGCCTCCTCAGGCGGGCGAGGCCGGCGCGGAGGGCGGAGCGGGCGAGGGCGCGGAGGGCGAGGGGGAGCGGAAGAACCCCGAACGGCTCTACGTGGTCGCCGGCGCGCCCCCGGGCGGCGAACGGGCGTCCCTCGACCTCGTCACGTTAATCGTGGCGTGCGCCGAACCCCCGCCCGCCGCCCCGCCGGAGCAGTCGGCGCTGC
>NZ_LIQQ01000239.1 GCF_001418565.1 Streptomyces graminilatus
CCGTTACGTCATCAAGGTCGAGCCGCTGGCGTCGGCGAACCCTGAGGAGATCATCACCAGGGTGGCTCCCGTGATCCAGGCGCACCTGGTTCTTTAAGGGGCGCGGGGCTGTATCTGATCCGCGGCTCTGCCGCGCGGGCGCGACCAGCCCCCACGGGCCCGCAGAAAAGGGACGACCTACGACTTCGCGAACAGCTTGTAAAGGACGAACGATCCGTTCAGGGGGTCGTACTCCGTCCCGCCCACCTTGCTGCCGTACAGATAGAAGCGGCGCGAATACGTCTCGGGAATGATCGGCGCCTCCTTCTCCATCAGCTCCTTGTCCAGCGCGGCCCACGCCGCGTTGGCCTTCGTCGGGTCGGTGATCGCCGCGGCCTTGTCGATCGCCGCGTCGACCCAGCTCGCCTTCAACTGCGAGACGTTGTTCGCGCCGTTGGCGATCGTCCGGCCGTCGAAGAGGGGCTGGAGCATGGTGTAGCCGGTGGGCCAGTCCGGGGACCAGCCGAACCACATCACGTCGAAGGAGTTGTCGATCTGCTGGACCTGGTCGTAGTAGCTGGTCGACTCGACCGGCTTGACGACCGGGTCGAAGCCCGCCTCCGTCAGGGCGTTGGCGATGACGACCTTGGTCTTTTCCAAGTCTTCGTTGGAGCCCTGCGGGTAGGTGTAGATGATCTTCTGGCCGAGCTTGCCGGCCGCCTTCAGCAACGCCTTCGCCTTCGCGGTGTCGCCCTGCGGCTTCGTCAGCTTGCCGTAGATGTCGAACTTGACCCGGCCGGCCATGTCGGGGCCGAGGATCGTGGTCGCGTAGTCGCCGGCCGACGGGCCGCCGTAGATCGTCCGGATCTGCTGCAACGGCCAGGCGTAGTTGAGCGCCTGACGGACCCTGACATCGGTGATCCGCTTGCAGTTGATGGCGTAGTAGTACAGGCCCGTCAGCAGCCCGTCGACGGAACGGCTCTTCAGCTCGGGCGTCGCCAGCACCTTCTGGATGCGCTCGGCGGGCACCCCGCTGTACGCCATCACCGCGTACTGGTCGGTCCCGGAGTCCGCGATCATCCGGTCGGTCGCCTGGAGGGCCTCAGGGCCGAACTCGAAGACGAAGGAGTCCGGGTAGGCGTTGCGGATCGGGTCGGTCGCCGGGTCCCAGTGGGGGTTGCGGACCATCGTCAGCGACTTGTCGACGGAGTGCTGGGAGAGCCGGTAGGGCCCGCAGGAGACCGGGTCCTTGTCGTACTTCTCCTTGGTGTCGTGCTTGACGGGCACCGCTCCGTACGACTGCATGGCCAGCGTCCAGTTGAGGTCCGGGCGGGCCGTCTTCAGGTGGAAGGTGATCGTCTTCTTCGCGGTGTCCGTGACGACCGAGTCGAGGTGCTTGCCGTCGTACGGGCCCTTGTAGACCGAGCGGAAGTCGTTGGTGCCGGTCAGCGCGGCCTGGAGGTAGGTGGCGCCCTCGGTCGTGAAGCTGGCGAAGCCGCGCTCGATGCCGTGCCGTACGTCGTCGACGGTCAGCTCGCTGCCGTCCTCCCACTTCAGCCCGTCCTTCAGGGTGAAGGTCCAGGTCTTGCCGCCGTCCGACATGGTGCCGGTGTCGGTGGCGAGGTCGCCGACGAGCTTCATCGCGCCGCCGTCGATGCGGTAGCCGGTCAGGCTGCGGATGTAGAGGTTGGCCAGCTCGGAGTTCCACGTGAAGTAGATGCGCTGCGGGTCGAGGTGCGAGAAGTCCTGCGGGCCGATCGGCCGGATGGTGCCGCCCTTCTTCGCCCCCGGGATCTCCGGCGCGGGCCCCGTCGAGTCCTGCTTGGTGCCGATGGAGACGGCCGCGAACTTGTCGGTCCCCGCGGCGCCACCCCCCGAGGTACCGGCGCCGCCCGCCCCGCCGCTGCTGCACGCGGAGAGGACCATGGAGCCGCCGGCGGCTACCGAGGTGGCTATGACGAAGTTTCTGCGGGAGATAGACATGGGCTGACCTGCCTGAATCAGGGAGAAGGGTGTGTCCCGGTGGGTGGTTCCGGTTCTTTTTGGGGCGGGCCGTGCGGGGCCGGTGTGGGGGCCCGTGAGGGGCGGTGGCGGCGCTGTGGTTCAGCGCCTGGTCTTTGGGTTGTTCAGCGCCTGGTCTTCGGGTCCAGCGCGTCGCGCACCGAGTCACCGAGGAGGTTGAAGGCGATCACGAAGATCACCATCGACAGGCCGGGGAAGAGCATGTACGTGATGTCGTTCTGGTAGACCTGCGCGCCGCGCTGGATCATCACGCCCCAGTCGGGCGTCGGGTCGCTGAGCCCGACCCCGAGGAAGGCGAGCGCCGCCTCGGTGGTGACGTACATGGGCAGCGCGAGGGTGGCCTGGATGAGGATCGGGGTCCACAGGTTGGGCAGCAGTTCCCGGAAGATGATCCGGGCCGGTGAGGCGCCGGTGACCTTCGCGGACTCGACGAACTCCCGTTCCCGCAGGGCGAGTACCTCACCGCGCAGCAGCCGGGCGATGGGCGCCCAGCCGAACGCGGTCATCACGGAGATGAGGCTGACGACGGTCAGCCAGGTCGGGGTGTTCTCGTCCGGCGGGACGAGGACGGAGATCATCACCGGCCACAGGGCGATGAAGAACAGGGTGGAGGGGAAGGCCAGCAGGATGTCGATGACCCGGCCGACGAGGCTGTCGATCCGCCCGCCCAGATAGCCGGCCGTGAGTCCGACGACGATGCCGAGCAGGGTGACCAGCACCGTCGTCACCGTGGCGATGAGCAGCGAGTTGCGGATGCCGTAGAGCAGCAGGGTCAGGACGTCCCGGCCGAGCTGCGGCTCGACGCCGAACCAGAAGTCGCCGCTGATGCCGCCGTTGGGCCGGATGGGGAACCCGAACTCGTTGAGCAGACCGGTGCCGTTCTGGCCGTACGTCGTGTACGGGTCCTTGCCGTACACCTTGGCGATCAGGGGGGCGCCGATGCCCGCCACGAAGAACAGCACGACCACGACGGCCGAGACGAGCCCGGTGCGGTCGCGGCGGAAACGCAGCCAGGCGATTTGTCCTGGCGAACGGCCGGTACCGCCACGGGCCGGCGCGGACCGCGTCGGTGGCACGGCACCGGAATCGGCCGCCGCCTGGGGTGCGGTGGCGGAAGTCATAGGCGAGGTCATGGTGCTCCGGGCCCGGAATGGTGAGGGATCCCGTGTACAGCGACAACGGGCTGAATGCGACTTTTCAACGCCGATTCAGTCGCAGTCAATGTTTCATTGACGCCTTTGATCTGGACTTTTGCCGTTTGACCCGGGGGTGGTGCGGCGCTTGGTTCGGCTTTGGACGGCCATGACCTAAGCGGGAGGAATACTCGGACGGCCCGAGTGGGCGTGCGTTATGGGTGTGATGTGCCGATATTTGCCCGTAACGGTATGGCGCACTGAACTGGAGGCACTCCATGCGTGGAGCCACGCACGCCCGATGGGCCGCATGCGCGGTGGCGGCGGCCCTCACGGCGACCGCCTGCGGGGGCGGCGGCGACAGCGGCGGCGGCAGCGGCACCGGTGGTGCCTCCGGCGTCCTCAGCTCGTCCTGGGGCGACCCGCAGAACCCGCTGGAGCCCGCCAACACGAACGAGGTGCAGGGCGGCAAGGTCCTCGACATGATCTTCCGCGGTCTGAAGCGGTACGACGCCAAGACCGGCAAGGCCAACAACATGATCGCCGAGAAGATCGAGACGAGCGATTCGCAGAATTTCACGATCACGATCAAGAGTGGCTGGAAGTTCAGCAACGGTGAGGCCGTCACCGCCAAGTCGTTCGTCGACGCCTGGAACTACGGCGCCAGCCTGAAGAACAACCAGAAGAACGCGTACTTCTTCGGCTACATCGACGGCTACGACAAGGCGCACCCCGAGAACGGCGGCAAGCAGACCGCCGACACCCTCTCCGGGCTCGCGGTGACCGGCCCGAACACCTTCACCGTCAAGCTCAACCAGAAGTTCTCGACCTTCCCCGACACCCTCGGCTACGCGGCCTTCTCCCCGCTGCCCGAGGCCTTCTTCAAGGACCACTCGGCCTGGCTGAGCAAGCCCGTCGGCAACGGCCCGTACGAGATCAAGTCGTACACCAAGGGCTCGCAGATGTCCCTGCGCAAGTGGGACGCCTACTCCGGCACGGACAAGGCCCAGAACGGCGGCGTCGACCTCAAGGTCTACACCGACAACAACACGGCCTACACCGACCTGCTGGCCGGCAACCTCGACCTCGTCGACGACGTGCCCGCCGCCCAGCTCGGCAACGTCAAGAGCGACCTCGGCGGCCGGTACATCAACACACCCGCCGGCATCATCCAGACGCTCGCCTTCCCCTTCTACGACAAGGCCTGGGACAAGCCCGGCATGGAGAAGGTCCGCACCGGGCTCTCCCGCGCGATCAACCGCGAGCAGATCACCGACACGATCTTCCAGAAGACCCGCACCCCCGCCAGCGACTGGACCTCACCCGTCCTCGGCACGGCGGGCGGCTTCAAGGAAGGCCTCTGCGGCGACGCCTGCAAGTACGACCCCGCGGAGGCCAAGAAGCTCATCACGGAGGGCGGCGGCTTCCCCGGCGGCCAGGTCAAGATCTCGTACAACGCGGACACCGGCTCGCACAAGCAGTGGGTCGACGCGGTCTGCAACAGCGTCAACAACGTGCTCGGCAACGACAAGGCCTGCGTCGGCAACCCGATCGGCACCTTCGCCGACTTCCGCAACCAGATCACCCAGTCGAAGATGTCGGGCCCCTTCCGGGCCGGCTGGCAGATGGACTACCCGCTCATCCAGAACTTCCTCCAGCCGCTCTACTACACCAACGCCTCCTCCAACGACGGCAAGTGGAGCAACAAGCAGTTCGACCAGCTCGTCAACCAGGCCAACGCGGAGACCGACCAGGCCAAGGCCGTCGGCCTGTTCCAGCAGGCCGAGGGGGTCCTGCGGGACAACATGGGCGCCATCCCGCTCTGGTACCAGAACGGCAGCGCCGGCTACTCCTCCAGCCTCTCGCACGTGGCCCTGAGCCCCTTCAGCCTGCCCGTGTACAACGAGATCAAGGTCGGCTGACCGGAGACCCGTCCACCCGCCACCCCGCGACCTCGCCACCCCGCCACCCCACCGAGCCGCCGAGCCGCCGGGACAGCCGTTCACGGACGACGGACGGCTGTCCCCCCGCCTGCTCTCCTATCCCCGGAGCCCACATGGGACGGTACGTAATCCGGCGCCTGTTGCAGATGATCCCGGTCTTCATCGGCGCCACCCTGCTGATCTTCCTGATGGTGAACGTGATGGGCGACCCCATCGCGGGCCTCTGCGGCGACCGGCAGTGCGACCCGGCCACGGCCGCCCAGCTCCGCAAGGAGTTCGGCCTCGACAAGCCCGTGTGGCAGCAATACCTGACCTACATGGGCAACGTCTTCACCGGTGACTTCGGCACCGCCTTCAACGGCCAGAAGGTCACCGAGCTGATGTCGACGGCCTTCCCCGTCACCATCCGGCTCACGATCGTGGCGATCCTCTTCGAGATCGTCATCGGCATCACCCTGGGCGTGGTGACGGGCCTGCGGCGCGGCCGGCCCGTCGACACCGGCGCCCTGGTGGTCACCCTGGTCGTCATCTCGGTGCCGACCTTCGTCACCGGTCTGCTGCTCCAACTGCTGCTGGGCGTCGAGTGGGGCTGGATCAAGCCCTCGGTGTCGACGGAGGCCACCTTCGGCGAGCTGATCGTGCCCGGCCTGGTCCTGGCCTCGGTCTCCCTGGCCTACGTGACCCGCCTGACCCGTACGTCCATCGCCGAGAACAGACGCTCCGACTACGTCCGTACGGCGGTCGCCAAGGGCCTGCCCAGGCGCCGCGTGATCACCCGCCACCTCCTCCGCAACTCCCTCATCCCCGTGGTCACCTTCATCGGCACGGACATCGGCGCGCTGATGGGCGGGGCGATCGTCACCGAACGGATCTTCAACATCCACGGCGTCGGCTACCAGCTCTACCAGGGCATCCTCCGCCAGAACACCCAGACGGTCGTCGGCTTCGTGACCGTCCTGGTCCTCGTCTTCCTGGTCGCCAACCTGCTCGTCGACCTCCTGTACGCCGTACTCGACCCGAGGATCCGCTATGCCTGAACCGCAGTACGTGGGCGACGCGGGCGCACCCGAGGGCGCCATCGCCGCGACCGGCATGGGCGGCGCCATGGACCTCGCGACCAGCGAGGGAGAGACCCTGGAGAAGGGCCCGGACGGCCCGCACGGCACGGGCCCCTCCGAAAAGCCCCGCTCCCTGTGGTCCGACGCCTGGCTCGACCTGCGCCGCAACCCCGTCTTCATCATCTCCTCGCTCGTCATCCTCTTCCTGGTCGTCATCTCCATCTGGCCCTCACTGATCGCCTCCGGCAACCCGCTCAAGTGCGACCTCGCCCACGCCCAGCAGGGCTCGTCACCCGGCCACCCCTTCGGCTACGACGGCCAGGGCTGCGACGTCTACACGCGCACGGTCTACGGCGCCCGTACGTCCGTCACGGTCGGCGTCTGCGCCACGCTCGGGGTCGCGATCCTCGGGTCCTTCCTCGGCGGGCTCGCCGGGTTCTTCGGCGGGGCCGGGGACTCCGTGCTGTCACGGATCACCGACGTGTTCTTCGCGATCCCCGTCGTCCTCGGCGGTCTGGTCCTGCTCTCCGTGGTGACCAGCTCGACGGTCTGGCCGGTCATCGGGTTCATGGTGCTGCTCGGCTGGCCGCAGATCTCCCGGATCGCCCGCGGCTCGGTCATCACCGCCAAACAGAACGACTACGTCCAGGCCGCCCGCGCCCTCGGCGCCTCCAACTCCCGCATGATGCTGCGCCACATCGCGCCCAACGCCGTCGCGCCCGTGATCGTCGTGGCGACCATCGCGCTCGGCACGTACATCGCGCTGGAGGCCACCCTGTCGTACCTGGGCGTCGGTCTGAAGCCGCCCACCGTCTCCTGGGGCATCGACATCAGCGCGGCCTCCCCGTACATCCGCAACGCCCCGCACGCCCTGCTGTGGCCCTCGGGCGCGCTCGCGGTCACCGTGCTCGCGTTCATCATGCTCGGCGACGCGGTGCGCGACGCCCTCGACCCGAAGCTGAGGTGACCGGCGCCATGCTCCTCGAAGTACGCGACCTCCACGTGGAGTTCAGAACCCGGGACGGCGTCGCCAAGGCCGTCAACGGCGTCACCTACGGCGTGGACGCGGGCGAGACCCTCGCCGTGCTCGGCGAGTCCGGCTCCGGCAAGTCGGTGACGGCCCAGGCGGTCATGGGCATCCTGGACACCCCGCCCGGGAAGATCACCGGCGGCGAGATCCTCTTCCAGGGCGAGGACCTGCTCACCTTCAAGGAGGAGGACCGCCGCAAGGTCCGGGGCGCCCAGATGGCGATGATCTTCCAGGACGCCCTGTCCTCCCTCAACCCCGTCCTCTCCGTCGGCGACCAGCTCGGCGAGATGTTCACGGTCCACCGAGGAATGTCCCGAAAGGACGCCAGGACGAAGGCGATCGAGCTGATGGAACGGGTCCGCATCCCGGCCGCCGCCCAGCGCGTACGGGACTATCCGCACCAGTTCTCCGGCGGAATGCGCCAGCGCATCATGATCGCCATGGCGCTGGCCCTGGAACCGGCCCTGATCATCGCCGACGAACCGACGACCGCCCTCGACGTCACCGTCCAGGCCCAGGTCATGGACCTGCTCGCGGAGTTGCGGCGCGAACTGGACATGGGCCTGATCCTCATCACCCACGACCTCGGTGTGGTCGCGGACGTCGCCGACAAGATCGCCGTCATGTACGCCGGCCGCATCGTCGAGTCGGCGCCGGTCCACGACATCTACAAGGCGCCCGCCCACCCGTACACCAAGGGCCTGTTGGAGTCGATCCCGCGCCTCGACCAGAAGGGCCGCGAGCTGTACGCCATCAAGGGCCTGCCGCCCAACCTGATGAACATCCCGCCGGGCTGCGCCTTCAACCCGCGCTGCCCGATGGCCCAGGACATCTGCCGCACCGACGTACCTCCGCTGTACGAGGTGGACACGGGGGACGGAACGCGCAGGAGCGCCTGCTTCTACTGGAGGGAGACGCTCGATGCCCGCACCGACTGAGACCACCGAGGCCGTCCGCCCCGCCGCGACCACAGAGCCGATCCTCGAAGTGACCGGCCTGGTCAAGCACTACCCGCTCACCCAGGGGATCCTCCTCAAGAAGCAGGTGGGCGCCGTCCGGGCGGTCGACGGCGTCGACTTCACGCTCGACGCGGGCGAAACCCTGGGCATCGTCGGGGAGTCCGGCTGCGGCAAGTCGACGGTGGCCAGGATGCTGGTCAACCTGGAGAAACCGACGGCGGGAGTCATCAGATACCGGGGCGAGGACATCACAAAACTCTCCGGCCGCGCGCTGAAGGCCGTACGCCGCAACATCCAGATGGTGTTCCAGGACCCGTACACGTCCCTCAACCCCCGGATGACGGTCGGTGACATCATCGGGGAGCCCTACGAGATCCACCCTGAGGTGGCTCCCAAGGGCGACCGGCGCCGCAAGGTCCAGGATCTGCTGGACGTGGTAGGTCTCAACCCCGAGTACATCAACCGGTATCCGCACCAGTTCTCCGGCGGCCAGCGCCAACGCATCGGCATCGCGCGGGGGTTGGCGCTGCGCCCCGAGATCATCGTGGCCGACGAACCGGTCTCGGCGCTCGACGTGTCCGTCCAGGCCCAGGTCATCAACCTCCTGGACCGGCTCCAGAGCGAGTTCGCCCTCTCGTACGTCTTCATCGCGCACGACCTGTCGATCGTCCGGCACATCTCGGACCGGGTCGGGGTGATGTACCTCGGCCGGATCGTGGAGACGGGCCGGGACGCCGAGATCTACGACCACCCGACGCATCCGTACACACAGGCACTGCTGTCGGCCGTCCCGGTGCCCGACCCCGAGGCCCGCGCACACCGGGAACGGATCATCCTCACCGGTGACGTGCCCTCCCCGGCCAACCCGCCCTCCGGCTGCCGCTTCCGCACCCGCTGCTGGAAGGCTCAGGAACGGTGCGCCCTTGAGGTACCGCTGCTGGCGGTCCCCGCGGAGTTCCGGCTGACGACGGGTCCGGCGGCACATGACTCGGCCTGCCATTTCGCGGAGGAGAAACGGGTGGTGCCGGTGGAGGAGCCGCCTGCGGAGGGTGTGGACGATCTTGCCAACGGGGCGAAATAAGCGCATAAATATGCACGAACCGCGTTTACACGCAGGCAACTTGGCCGACCCTATCTCGATATACGGACGGTCCACTCTGAGGAACGTACGGCCGTGCGGGTGCCGTAAACGGGCCGGGGCCAGCCATGCAGCCCCGGCCCGTTGCCGTATCTACGCACCTACGTACTCACGTGCCTGTGCCGGCCCCAATGCCCGCTTCAGGAAGTCCACCTGAAGGAGCAGCAGGTTTTCCGCGACCTGTTCCTGCGGGGTCATGTGGGTGACGCCCGACAGGGGGAGCACCTCGTGCGGGCGGCCGGCGGCCAGCAGGGCCGAGGACAGCCGCAGGGCGTGCGCGAAGACGACATTGTCGTCGGCGGTGCCGTGCACGACCATCAGCGGCCGATGCGGCTCGGCGGGAGCCGACAGCCCCTCCTCCGTGACGAGCGAGCTGTTGGCGTACGCCTCCGGGGCGACCGCCGGATCGCCGAGATACCGCTCCGTGTAGTGCGTGTCGTAGAGCCGCCAGTCCGTCACCGGGGCGCCCGCGATACCCGCGTGGAAGACGTCGGGCCGCCGCAGCACCGCCAGCCCCGCGAGCCAGCCGCCGTACGACCAGCCCCGGATCGCCACCCGGGAGAGATCGAGCGGGAAGCGCTCGGCGAGGTCGAGCAGGGCGTCGATCTGATCGTCCAGCGACACCGTGAAGTCGCCGTGGACGGCCTTCTCCCAGGCGGGCGACCGCCCCGGCGTACCCCGCCCGTCGGCCACGACCACCGCGAAACCCTGGTCGGCGAACCACTGCGAGGTGAGGTGCGCGTTGTGCGCGGCGACCACGCGGGGCCCGTGCGGACCGCCGTAGGGGTCCATCAGAACAGGGAGGGGAGTGACCCCGTCGTAGTCGGCCGGCATAAGCAGGGCGCATGGAATTCGACGTGCGCCCCCCTCGGTAAGGGTCATGCGCGGGGACAAACCGGGATCTTCGGCGTGAGAGGTGACGGTGGCCACCCGCTTCCCATCCACGAGCACCTGCACCTGGGCCCCCGCCCGGTCCGGCACCGCCGACGCCAGCACGGTCACGCCCCCGGCGCGAACCGCCGAGTGCACGCCGGGCTCTTGCGAGACGCGCTCCAGTCCGAGCTCATTCACTCGATAGACGTGAACTTCGCCGATCTCCTTGCCGACGGCCTCCGCACCTGCTGACGCCGACACGAGCACGTCGTCGGCGGAGACGTCCAGTACGGCTCGGATATGCAACCGGGCTCCGGTCAGGGGCCGTTCTCCGACCGCGAGCACCCTCGCACCACCCTCGTCGGCGATGCGTACGAGCTGTCCGGAGGGGCTCCAGCAGGGCACGCCAGGGAAAAGATCCAGCCAATGTGGATCATCCTCCGCGTGCACCATCGAGGTCGCCCCCGTATCCGGGTCCACGGCCAGGAAAAGCTGCCCGCGCTGGTCCCGCGACTGCACCAGAATCAGCGGCGCACCCGCCCCTGACCAGTGCACACGCGCCAGATAGGGGTAGCGCGCCCGGTCCCAGACGACCTCGGTCCGCACCCCGTCAAGGTTGAATACGAAGAGCCGCACCTCAGCGTTCAGCGTGCCGGCCGCCGGATACGCGACCCGCTGCGGCTCCCGTTCCGGGTGAGCCGGATCGGAGATCCACCACCGGCTGACAGGCGCGTCATCGGCCCGCGCGACCAGCAGCCGGTCGGACTCCGGCGACCACCAGAAGCCGCGCGACCGGTCCATCTCCTCGGCCGCGATGAACTCGGCGAGCCCGTACGTCACCGTCTCCGACTCGGGACGCGCGAGTACGGACGTCTGGTCGCCGGCCGGCTCACCGACCCACAGGGCGCCGTCCGCGACATATGCGACGTGGCGTCCGTCAGGGGAGGGCCGAGGGTCGATCACGTGCCCCCGGGCGGGAATCTCACGCACCGTCCCGGCCCGCAGTTCGGCCACGAAAAGCCGCCCTGACAGGGCAAATGCGGCCAGTTCGACGGCCGAGTCGGTGGCGTAACCGACGATCCCGGCACTGCCCTCACGGCTGCGTTCCCGCCGCGCCCGCTCCTCGGCGGACAGCTCTTCGTCGGCCCCGCCGAGAAGCGCGAACGGATCGGCGACGATACGCTCGCCGCCCTCCGACGGGTCGAGGTCGAGCACCCACAGCTTGTTCGCCCGGTCGGTTCCGGCCGATGACCGCAGAAAGGCGATCCGCGAACCGTCGGGCGCCACGGTGAACGCACGGGGCGCGCCGAGGGTGAATCGCTGGGTACGGGCGTGCCGGCGGGGGAAGGAGACAGGCTCGGTCGTCATGCCCCGACCATATTGGCCATGCGCCCCCTTGTGCGGCCGTGCGCCGACAGATGCGCGCGGGTGAATAGTTATGATCACTGGCGGCGAGTGGGTATCAACCTGCTGGCCACTGTATGGATTTACCGCTCCCTTAGTCTGACCCCCGACCCTTGACCCCCGGTACCTGGGCCCTTTGGAGGTGAGCCGCCGTGGCGCTCTCGATTTCGGCGGTAGTGCTGCTGGCGATCATCGTCTTCTTGCTGATCAAGAAGTCGGGACTCAAGGGAGGACACGCGGTCGTCTGCATGCTGCTCGGGTTCTACATGGCCTCATCGACCTTCGCCCCCACGATCAAGGACTTGACCTCAAGCATCGCGGGCATGATCGGCGACCTCAAGTTCTGATACCGGGCCAGTGGGCTCCGGTGCACTTTGCAGGCGCCCGGAGCCCGGTTTCCGGGCGCCTGTCAGCGCGCGCTCGAGTACGGCACGAAGGCCGCCCAGGCGGCGGGCGCGAAGGCCAGCCGAGGGCCGCGCTCCGCGTGCTTGGAGTCGCGGACGTGGATGGTGCCGGGAGCGGTGGCGATCTCGACGCAGGAATCGCCCTCGCTGCTGCTGTAGCTGCTCTTGAACCACGCCAAGGCGACTTCGACGCAGGAGTCACCCTCTGTGCCGTCGCTGTAGCTGCTCTTGAACCACGCCAGTTCGGAGGGGTCTCCGGCGAGGTGCTTGCGGTTCATGTCTCTCCCAGTAGTTGCTCGATGAAGGCGAGTGACTCCCCGGAGGTGAGGGCCTCGGCCCTGATGGTGCTGTAGCGCAACTCCAGGATGCGCAGTTCCTTCGGCTCAGTTGTCGGACGGCCTCCGAACGCTCCGTCGGAGCGTCCCACAGCCGTACCGTCCGCGAACTTCAGCAACTCGATCTTGCCATCCACCCCAGGGTGGGCGCCGCTCTCCGTTGGCATCACCTGGAACGTTACGTTGCGCAGGTGCGCCACCTCCAGTACGTGTTCGAGTTGTCGGCGTCGCACCATTGTGCCGCCGACGCGCCGACGCAGTGCCGCCTCTTCCTGGACGAAGCTCAGCGCGGTCACAGGTGACTTGGCGAAGACCGACTTCCGGGCCATCCGGGCGGCCACAAGGCGCTCGACTTCCTCTTCCGAGTAAGGCGGTTGCCGCGCCTCGAACAGGGCTTGTGCGTGTTCAGGCGTCTGCAACAGGCCGTGGAGGCTGAGCCCGACGTACACCCCGATCTCCGCCGCTTTCGCTTCCAGCTTCGCGATGGCCCGCACCTTTTTCGGGTAACGGACCTTCTCCAGGTCCTCGTTCATGGCGGAGATCAGCCCGTCCGCCCTCAGCACCTCGTCCGCGTCCAGCAGATACTCGGGCCGGGGGATCCGCTTGCCGCCCTCGATCTTGTAGACCATGTCCTCGCCGTACCCGAGAGCCTTGCCGAAGTCGGCGGCACGCATCCCCGCCGCCTCCCGGCGCAGCTTGAGCTGACGGCCGACGGTCGCCACGACCGCCACTCCCCACTCGTCGTCCGGGTCCACCTCCCAACCCGGGTCGTCCGCCTCGCTCTTGAGCTGCCCCGCGTCACTGTCCACGCTCATGTCGGTGTCCCTCCGTCGTACCTGCGCCGTATTGCACCTGTCTCTACCCGTACGCCCCGTCCCGACAGCCCGGACACGACCGGACAAGCTCCGGACAGTCACCGTACGCAACGGCGGAGTCACTACTCGCGGTAGGTGTGTGCGGCCACTCTGGGTGATGTGAAGCAACAATCGGCCGCCCCCAAGGCCCAACCCGAGTACGCCTTCCGTAACTTCAGCGTGCGACTGTCGCCCACACCCCGTGGCGCCCGCCTGGCCCGGCTGCTCACCGCCGAGCAACTCCTGTCCTGGGGACTCCCGGTGGACCCGGCCCGCCAGATCGTCGCCGAGCTGGCGGCGAACGCGGTCACCCACGGACGCGTCCCGGGCCGCGACTTCCGGCTCACGGCGTACGTCATCGGCACCACCCTGCGCATCGAGGTGACCGACACCTGCGGGGACCGCCCGCCCCTTGCTCAGGCTCCCGCCGAGGACGCGGAGTCCGGGCGGGGTCTGGCCTTGGTGGAGGCGCTTGCCGATCGGTGGGGGTGGGGGCCGGGGTTGCGTCCGCGTAAGACGGTGTGGGCGGAGGTCGGGCTCCCGCCGGATGCGGTGGTCTTGAACTGATCACGCTCCGGGTCCTGGCCCCCTGGGTTCCGGTGCGACCGGCGCTTTCCAAAGGAACTCTGGAGACAAAGAACCACAACCAAGCCCCACCCCTCCCG
>NZ_LIQQ01000024.1 GCF_001418565.1 Streptomyces graminilatus
AGATGTGTATACGTGCCAGGGGTGGGGGAGGTGGTGGCTTTGGTGTGCATGCGCTGACCGGGCCCGGTCAGACCTCTTCGCGGACCGTCACCGCCGACGCCGTGCTCCTCGCGACCGGCGGCTACGAGAAGGTGCTGCCCTTCCCCGGCTGGACCCTCCCCGGTGTGGTCACCGCGGGCGGCGCGCAGGCGATGCTCAAGGGCGGCCTCGTCCTCCCGGGCCGTACAGTGGTCGTCGCCGGGACCGGGCCGCTGCTGATGCCGGTCGCGGCCGGTCTCGCCGCGGCGGGCGCCGAAGTCGCCGCGTACGTCGAGTCCGCGCACCCCGCCGACTTCGTACGGCACGCGCGGACGCTCGCGGCCAACCCCGCGAAGATCGCCGAGGCCGCCCGGTACGCCGCCCGACTGCTGTGCCACCACGTCCCGGTGACGGTCCGTCATACCGTGGTCGCTGCGCACGGATCCGACCGCGTCGAGGCCGTCACCGTCGCCGCCCTGGACGCCCACGGCCGGGTACGGTCGGCCACCCGGCGCCGGATCGCCTGCGACACCCTGGCCGTCGGGCACGGCATGCTCGCGCACACCGACCTCGCCGAGACCCTGGGATGCGCGATCGACGCCACCGGGGACGCCTTCGTCGTCACCGACGCCGAGCAGCGCACCGACGTCCCCGGTGTCTGGGCGGCGGGTGAGGCCACCGGCATCGGGGGAGCGGTGCTGGCGCTCGCCGAGGGGGAGATCGCCGGGTGCTCGATCGCCGCGCGGCTCACGGGAGTTGATCCCCGGCCCGCCGACTGGGCGAGGGCAGCCCGGGCCCGTACCCGGCTGCGGACGTTCTTCGCCGCTGTCGACAGTGCCTACGCCTTGCCGGCGTATTGGGCGGAGCAGGTCAGTGACGACACGGTCGTCTGCCGTTGCGAGGAGGTGACGGCGGCGGAAGTCCAGGAGGCCGTCGAGGAGTTGGGGGCGACTGATTTGCGTACCGTCAAGTTGCTCACCCGGGCCGGGATGGGGTGGTGCCAGGGGCGGGTTTGTGCGTCCGGGGTCGCCGGGGTTGCGGGGTGTCCCGTGGGTTTGGGCAAGCGGCCGTTTGCTCGGCCTGTGCCGTTGGGTGTGTTGGCGGAAGAGCCCGGGGGGTGATGGTCGTGTTTTGGCTGCGGGTTCGTTGTGACTTGTCGCGCCCACGCGGCGGAGCCGCAAATTGATACAGCCCCGCGCCCCTAAAAGGGGCGTTCACCTCTGTATGTCGAAAAGTGGAGGTTCCTATGAGTGTCCCCTCTCCCGTCTGGCGCGGTGTTCTTGTCGCCACAGCGTTGCCGCTCGACGACGATCTGAGCGTCAATTACGAGGCCTACGCCGACCATTGCCGGTGGCTTGTCGAGAACGGGTGCGACGGTGTCGTACCGAACGGGTCGCTCGGTGAGTACCAGGTGCTCACCGACGAGGAGCGGGTCAAGGTCGTCGAGACCGCGGTCGCCGCGATCGGCGGGGACCGGGTCATGCCCGGCGTGGCCGCCTACGGCTCCGCCGAGTCCGCCCGGTGGGCCGCGCAGGCCAGGGACGCCGGCTGCTCCGCCGTCATGCTGCTGCCGCCCAACGCCTATCGGGGCGACGAGCGTTCGGTGCTCGCGCACTACGCGGCCGTCGCCGAGGCCGGTATCGACATCGTGGCCTACAACAACCCGATCGACACCAAGATCGACCTCACGCCCGAACTGCTCGCCCAACTGCACGCGGCCGGACACATCAAGGGTGTCAAGGAGTTCTCCGGGGACACCCGGCGCATCTACCAGATCCAGGAACTCGCCCCGGAACTCGATGTACTGATCGGCGCCGACGACGTCCTGCTGGAGCTGGCCACGGCCGGGGCGGTGGGCTGGGTCGCCGGTTACCCCAACGCCCTGCCCCGGGCCACCGTCGAGCTGTACCGGGCCGCCGTGGCAGGTGACCTGGCCACCGCCCTGCCGCTCTACCGCCAACTGCACGCACTCCACCGCTGGGACTCCAAGGTCGAGTTCGTGCAGGCGATCAAGCTGTCGATGGACATCGTCGGGCGACACGGCGGTCCGGTCCGCCCGCCGCGCATGCCGCTGCTGCCGGAGCAGGAGAAGGCGGTTCGCGAGGCCACCGAGAAGGCCGTCGCGCTCGGCCTCGCCTGAGCCGACAGCACGACCGACCTGAACCGTGCCCCGATGTCCCGGGTTGACCTGAGAGGATCGTGATCATGCGCAGCAAGCTCGTCCTGCACGCCGTCGACTCGCACACCGAGGGCATGCCGACCCGGGTCGTCACCGGCGGGATCGGCACCATCCCCGGCGACACGATGAACGAACGCCGGCTGTGGTTCCGCGAACACCGGGACGACGTACGGAACTTCCTGATGAACGAGCCGCGCGGGCACCCCGCGATGAGCGGGGCGATCCTCCAGCCGCCGACCCGGCCCGACTGCGACTACGGCGTGGTCTACATCGAGGTCTCCGGCTATCTGCCGATGTGCGGCCACGGCACCATCGGGGTGGCGACCGTGCTCGTCGAGACCGGTATGGTCCCGGTCGTCGAGCCGGTCACCACCATCCGCCTCGACACCCCGGCCGGACTCGTGATCGCCGAGGTGGCCGTGGAGGGCGGCGCGGCCAAGGCGGTCACCATCCGCAACGTACCTTCGTTCGCCGTGGAGTTGGAGCGGAAAGCGACCCTCGCCGACGGGCGCACGGTGACCTACGACCTCGCCTTCGGCGGCAACTTCTACGCCATCCTGCCCCTCGACGAGTTCGGCCTGCCCTTCGAGCGCGAGCGCAAGGACGACATCATCGCCGCCGGGCTCGCCCTGATGGACGCGATCAACGCCGACAGCCCGCCCGTACACCCGGAGAACCCCACCATCAACGGCGTCCATCATGTCTACCTCGCGGCTCCCGGCTCGAACGCCACCCGCTCACGGCACGCGATGGCCATCCACCCCGGCTGGTTCGACCGCTCCCCGTGCGGCACGGGCACCTCCGCCCGGATGGCCCAGCTGCACGCGCGCGGTGAACTCCCGCTGCACCAGGACTTCTTGAACGAGTCGTTCATCGGTACGTCGTTCACCGGGCGGCTCGTCGAGAGCACGGAGGTCGCCGGACTCCCCGCCGTGGTGCCCACGATCACCGGGCGCGCCTGGATCACGGGCACCGCCCAGTATCTGCTGGACCCGGACGACCCGTTCCCGGCCGGCTTCGTACTCTGACACCACCAGCTAACCAGCTCCAGGAGAACCACCATGGCCGCTCAGCGCACCGGCCCCGCCCTGCCCAGCATCGGCGGCGGGCCGCGGCCCAGTTACCGGGCGAGCGTCGCCGACGCGCTGCGGGCCGCGCTCGTCGCCGGTGAGCTGCGGCCCGGCGAGGTCTACTCGGCGCCCTCGCTCGCCGCCCGCTTCGGCGTCTCGGCGACCCCGGTGCGCGAGGCCATGCTCGACCTGGTGAAGGAGGGCATGGTCGATCCCGTACCCAACAAGGGTTTCCGCGTCACCACGGTCTCCGAGCGGCAGCTCGACGAGTACACCCACATCCGGTCGCTGATCGAGATCCCGACCACCGTGGGCCTCGCCGCGAGTGCCGACCCGGCCGCGCTGGAGGCGCTGCGCGCGCACGCGGAGGAAAGCGTGGCCGCGGCGGAGAGCGGTGATCTCATCGCCCATGTCGAGGCCGACCGCCGCTTCCACCTCGGTCTGCTCGCCCTGGCCGGCAACGAGCATCTGGTCGAGGTCGTCGGCGACCTGCGCAACCGGTCCCGGCTGTACGGGCTGACCGCGCTGGCCGAGCGGGGCCTGCTGAAGTCGACCGCCGAGGAGCACTTCGAGATCCTCGACGCGCTCCTCGCCCGGGACGCGGACCGCGTACGGACCGTGATGACCCGACATCTGGGCCATGTCCGGAGCGACTGGGCCCACGGAGCCCACCAGGCCCACGAAACCAACCGGACCTATGGAACCAACCAGGCCCACGGAACCCACTGAGCCCGCTCGGCCCGCCGCTCAGGAGACGGCCGTACCGCCCGCGACGCGCAGCCGCTCCGGCACCGCCCACCACTGGTCCGGCCGGTCCACCACCGCGGCCTCCGGCCCGGTCCCGGCGAACCGGGCGAGCCGGAAGAGATACCCCGCGATGCCCGCCGCGCCCTGCATCCACGAGGTGTTCGGGGGCAGCAGCGGATGCTCCTGACGGTGTTCGAGGAAGCGCCAGCGGGCGCCCGCCCCGTCCCTGATCGCCCGCTCCACCAGCGCGTCGCCCATCACGCGGGCCGCCCTCACGTACATCTGCCCGCTCTCCGCGTCCGCGAAGTCCGCGCAGTCCTGCGCCGCGTCCAGGAGTACGTCGCCCACGCCCGCCGTGCCGCAGCAGCGGCCGTCGTTGTCCCAGAAGCCGGGGCGCAGCCGCCGTGGGACGCCCGAGGTGAGGACCGAGGCCAGACAGCGCCGCCGCAGCTCGCCGACGCAGAACCCCGACACCTTCGCCACGCCCGCGTGGGCCAGCGCCGAGAAGAGGTGCGAGGTGCCCGTCGGACCGTGGCACCAGGTGTACGTCACCGGCTCGACCTCGCGCCTCGACGGCGGGATCGTATGCGGGACGACGAAGCCGTCATCGTCCAACCGGCCGACGGACAGGACGTGTCGGGCCCCGAGGACCGCCGCCTCGACGAAGTCCTCCCGGCCCAGGGCCGCGCCCGCCACCGCCAGCGCCGAGGCCACTCCGGCGGTGCCGTGGGAGTAGTTCGGTGCCCGGGACTCCGTGGTCGCCCCGATGCCCCAGTCCAGGCCCGCGTCCGTACGGTCCGCCACCCGCAGCAGCGCCTCGCAGCCCGTCGTCGCGATCGCCTCGGCGTACTCGCCGCCCGCCCAGACGGCGGTGAGCACCACACCCGCGGTGCCCATGATGATGTCGTTGAGGGGCGCGTCCGATCCGGCTTCGAAGCAGAGGGTGGTCCGCCAGCCGCCCGGGGCCGCCAGCTCGGCCAGCCGCCGCAGCGCCACCGACTCCGTGCCCGGTGCGAGCAGCCTCAGTGCCGTCGCGTCACCGGCCAGGCCGTCGTACAGCGAGGGTTCCGTCCGGTCCTTCGCCGCCGCCGACAGTCTCGTCACGATCCCGGCCGCCAACGACCGCTCCCGGGCGGTGAGTTCGCGTTGGCGGGCGATCTCGGCCAGCACGGGGGCCAGACCGGCGATCCCCGCGTAGAGGCAGTCGCGGTCCTTCGCGGGGACCGTGTCCGAAGAGCCCTTGGCCCCGTTCTCGGACACCGTCTCCGGCAGCCATGGGCCGTCGTCCTCGCGGACCTGGTCCAGCACCCACGACCAGGCGGCCTCACCCAGGTCGCGGTAGCGGTGGGCGGCGGACGGGTCCCCGGAATTCGTCGCGGTCGCCGAGCCGATCGGGTTCGTAGCGTTCGTCGGGCTCATCGCGTTCGTGGGGCTCGCCGGGTTCTTCGGGCGCGTCGGGCGCACAGGGTTCTTCGGGTCTTTTGCGTCGTTCTGCGGCACCCGGTCACGCTACAACCGTGTGACCGGGTGCCGCAGGGGATACGACCGGCTCGTCGGGCCCGTCAGCAGGTCCAGGGCGAGGGGCTCGGCCCCGTACGTGACGCGTACGACACCGTCGGGATGGCGGTCGGCCGTGGCGGTCACGCCGAAGACATCGCGGAGCAGGCCGGGCGTCAGGACGTCCAGGACGGGGCCCGCCGTGATCACCTCGCCGTGGTGGAGCGCGACGAGGTGATCGCACAGGCGGGCCGCCAGATCGAGGTCGTGGAGGACCGCGAGGGTGGTGATGCCGGTGGAGCGGATCAGTTCGAGCAGTTCGAAGCGGGCACGGATGTCGAGGTGGTTGGTCAGCTCGTCGAGGACGAGGAGCCGGGGCCGCTGGGCGAGGACGAGGAGCCGGGGCCGCTGGGCGAGGGCGCGGGCCAGCAGCACGCGCTGGCGTTCGCCGCCGGACAGGGAGCCGAAGTCGCGGTCGGCCAGCGGGCGGGCACCGCACCGGTCGAGGGCCTCCTCGACGGCCTCGTGGTCGTCGGCGCCGTCGCGGCCGAGGAGGCCGTGGTGCGGGGTGCGGCCGAGAGCGACGATTTCGGCGACGCGCAGGCCGCCCGGACCGCCGCCCGACTCCTGGAGGACGGCGGCGGTCCGGCGGGCGGCGGCCCGGGGCGACAGGGCCCATACGTCGTCGCCGTCCAGGCGCACCACCCCCCGCTCCGGGCGCAGCGAGCGGTAGACGGTCCGCAGCAGCGTGGACTTGCCGCTGCCGTTGGGTCCGACGAGGCCCACGATGTCCCCCGGCCGGGCCTCCAGGGCCACGTCCCGGAGGATCGGGCGCCGGTCGAGGGTGATGTGGAGCTGTTCCACGGTGAGTTTCATACGCTGTCCAGGCTCTTGTCGCGGCGGAGCAGCCACAGGAAGAACGGCGCGCCGAACAGGGCGGTGAGGATGCCGAGGGGCAGTTCGTTGGGCCGGTCCACGGTCCGCGAGAGCAGGTCTACGACGACCAGATAGATGGCGCCGACCAGGACGGACCGGGGAAGCAGCCGGCGGTGGTCGGCGCCGGTGGTGAGGCGGACCAGGTGGGGGATCATCAGGCCGACGAAGCCGATACCGCCCGCGACGGCGATGACCGTGCCGGTGAGCAGCGAGGTCAGCACCAGCAGCAGGGCCCGCAGCCGGTGCACATCGACACCGAGAGCGGTGGCGGACTCGTCACCGGCGAGCAGCGCGTTCAGCGGGCGGCCGAACAGCGACAGGGCCACTGTCGTGGTGAGGACGACGACGCTGACGGTGGTCAACTGCCCCCACTGCGCTCCGGCGACGCTGCCGAGCATCCAGAACATCACGGTACGCAGTTCGGTGGGCGTGGCCCGCAGTTGGAGAAAGCTGGTCGCCGCGAGGAAGAGGTAGCCCACGGCGACGCCCGAGAGGACGAGCCGGGTCGGCGCGAGTCGCCCGCCGCGCCGGCCGAGGAGGAAGACGAGGACCACCGCGCCGACGGCACCGGCGAACGCGGCCGAGGACACTCCGAGCCCGCCGAGGGCGCCGCTGGTGAGGGTGATGACGAGGACGGCGCCGAGGGACGCGCCGGAGGAGACACCCAGTACGTACGGGTCGGCGAGCGGATTCGCCACGACGGACTGGAGGACCACCCCGGAGACCGCCAGGCCGGCGCCGGCCAGCGCGGCCAGGACGACGCGCGGGGTCCGGAAGCTCCAGACGATCTGGTCCAGCGCGGGATCACCGGCCGCCCCGCCGCCCCCCAGATGACGGAACACGATCCGCCACACGTCCCCCAGGGGCACGTTGACGGAGCCGACGCTGATCGCCACCGTCATGACGACGGCGAGCACGACGAACAGCGCCACCAGCACCAGCGACGGATTCACCCGTGCCGAACGTGCCGGCCGCTCCGGGCGTTTCGGCCGTTTCGGGTGGCGCGGGTGGCTCGGGTGGTTCAGAACACGTCCGGGTGCAGCATCCTGGCGATCCTGTCCACGGCCAGGTCGTTGCTGGGACCGAGGTAGATCGAGTCGGACAGCACGGTGTAACGCCTGTTCTTCGCGGCCGGCCACTGGGGGAACTCCTTGAGCAGTTCGCGGGCGTACTCCGCGGGATCTGGGTCGTTGTAGCCGATGACAACGAGGGCGTCGACGGGCTCGGCGGCCACCCGCTCCTTGCTGAGGTCGGCGAAGGCGGCAGTGGTGGCGGAGGCGAAGGCGTTGCCGCCGCCGGCCCTGGCCAGGATGTCGTTCCAGATGCCGTTGGCCGCGATGGAGCTGAAGTCGTTGGCGCCCATCGACATGTTGGAGAACACCACCATGACGTTGGGCGCCTTCTCGCCCTCGACCCTGGCCGACACCTCGCTGATCTTCTTCTTGGAGGCCGCGACGAGCTTCTCGGCGCGGTCGCCGACCTGGAAGATCCTTCCCAGGTCGCGCAGCAGCCGGTAGCTGTCGGCGAGGGTCGTGCGGGAGGGGTCCTGGTCGCAGCCCTGAGGGGAGATGTAGCTGTTGGCGCCGACCGCCCCGAGGTCGTCCCGGGTCGCGAATCCGTTCTTCGCGTCGAAGCCGTACGAGGTGGTGGACAGGACGAGATCGGGGCTCAGGCCCAGCATCGCCTCGCGCGGGATGTCGTAGGCGTCGTTGACCTGGATGTCCCCGGTGGGCAGCGCCTCGATGGCCTTGGCGCGGCCGGGGACCTCCGACATCCCGTACGACTGCCCGTTGGCGACGACACGGTCCCCGAGGCCGAGCGCCAGCAGCGAGGAGACCTCGGCGACGGAGGCACCGTTCATGACGACCACCCGGCTGGGCGCCTCGGTGTACGTGGTGGTCCGCCCGCAGTTCTCGACACGCACCGGGTAGCCGGGGCTGTTCGCCCTGGCGGCGGCTTCGGCCACCGGGGCGGGCGAGGTTCCGCAGGCCGCGGTGACCAGGCAGAGTGCTCCGGCCACAACCGCGGCCACGGGCCGTGTCGTCAGCATGCGGGCTCCCAGGGGTAGACAGGGGCGGACTTCGCTCCAGTAGTCGGTACGAAGTCCGCCCGGGTTCCCGGGAGTTGGGCTGTCTTTCGCGGCCGGCCCGACGAGGTGGCCTCCGCCGCTCAGACGGTCGGGCCCGCCAACGACGCGGCGGGATCCCGCGCGGCGGGCCCCTGTGTGACGGCCCCCTGCGCAGTCGTGCGCACCTGCCTGCGGACGTGGCTCGACGGTCCGAGGCCGTCGAGGGCCTGTGTCACCTGCCGGTGGACCCGTTCGTCGGCGGAGGCGTCCAGTACGGCGATGGTGGCCGCGTCGGTGTCCTGGGGGCGCAGATGGTCGAGGGCCGGCACGTGACGCACGTACACCCGCATGCGGGCCGCCTGGGGCAGTGCCGTTCTGACGACGGGGCTGTCGCCCCGGCCGGTCACGAGAAGCACGTCGGACTGGGCCAGCACCGAGCCGACGGCGGTGTACAGGTCGTCCATCGTGTAGCACCACTCGCGCGGATGCTGGCCCTTCAGACGCGGGAAACGGCGGCGCAGCACGCCCAGCACGCGTGCCGCCTCGGTCACGACGGTGCCCGGGGCGACCACGTAGGCGAGGCGGTCCGGATCCGGGACCGTGAGGGATTCCGCCTGGTCGGGTGTCATGACAGGGCGTCCCCGGGCATGGAGGTCTCCGGCCCGCCACGCTCGGGGGCCGGGGGCGTCCGGTACGCCCACGACGAGTACGTCGTCGCCCCGGTCCAGGAAGCGGCGCAGCGAACGGGTGGCGTTCTCCGCGGCGTCGCACGCGGTCGCGGCGGGACATCCGCAGGCCTGCCACGGGGTGGGGGAGTGGCCCGGATGCTGCCTCGGTACCCATGTCGTCGACGTGTCCGTCCGACCTGTCGGGTCCGTGCTGTTCGCGTGCTTCCGCGATGCGTCGAGGTGTACGTACAGCAGGCGGCGGGTGCGGAGCGCGGTGGACCAGGACGCGATCTGGTCGCGGGCGAAGGCGGCCGTGGCGGTGTCCGAACCGGGGGCGGCGACGGCCAGTCCGCTGTGGCCGCCGTCCGGGTTCTCGTAGGAGACGGCGAAGACGGTCGTCGGCGTCGCGCCGTCGGAGTGGGCGGCGACCGGCTCGCGCAGGGCCTGGGAGTGGGCCTCGTATCCGGCTCGTCGTGCGTGTGCCGTCAGCAGGTGGTGGGCGGGGCAGCCGATCGGGCCGCGCACCGGGTGTGTCCATGATGTGGCCACCTCCAGTGTTCCCGGTGCGAGGAGTGGCGCGGTAGCGCCGAACACTTCGGAGAGCACGCTTCGGTTCATCGTTCCTGGAGGGGATGTCGGGGGCGGTCGCGGGCGGTCGTGGAGACACGTGACAGCGCCATCCAAGTCCGCCGGCCGGCCCCGGTGCCGTTCCTGCCGGGGCGCACCACCCCAATGGGTCAGTGATCGCTACCGGGGGATCCCGCCGGCCTCGGCTTTCGCCGTGCCTCGCGGGCCCGGGCGAGCAGATGCGCGGCCGACGGGTTGACGGCGTGGGGGCGGAGCCGTGCGGTCAGGCCACGGAGGCGGTCGTCGGCGCGGGCGCTGGAGACATGGGGGTAGAGGTCGAGGAAGGCGTGCCAGGTGTGGCACGCCTGGTCGAGGTGGCCGATCGTCAGTTGGGTCTCGGCCAGTTCGGCGAGGCAGATGGCCTGGGAGCGCCGCTCGTCGGCGGGGCGGTGGCGCAGGGCGCGGCCGAGCGCCTCCACGGCGGTCCGGTGGCGCCCCTGGCTGCGGGCCGCCGCCGCGTGCTGGAGCGCGAGCGAGCCCGGATGGAAGGAGCCGACCGGTGAACCGGCAGCGCCCGACGCGCTTTCCAGGCACTTCTCGGCCCGCACGAGATGGCGGACATGGCCGCGGTCGCCCAGGGCCGCCCCGGTGACCGCCAACTGACCGAGAAGAAAGGCCTGTTGGTGTGGGGGAGTGTGCCGGATGCCGACCAGTACGGCCTGTTCGGCGAGACGGTGGGCGGCGGCCCGGTGGTCGAGCGCGTTGGCCTGGACGCTCAGCCCCCGCAGGGCCAGGGCGTAGCCGACGCGGTCCCCGGCCTCGCGGGCCAGTTCGGCGCTGGTGAGATAGAAGTGCTGGGCGGCGGCCTGGTGGTTGGTGTCGAAGTGGGCGAACGCGCACAGGTAGGTGAGCCGGGCGGCCACACCGAACAGCTCCCCGCGCACCACGGGTTTGAGGTCCGCCTTGAGCCAGGGCAGCACCGCGGTGGCCAGATACCGGCGCAGTGGCTGCCGTATCCGGCCGGCGCCGAAGACGGCGTCGCCCTGCGCGAGTACGTCGAGCAGCTCATGCGCCGACTCGACGTGCGCCATGCCGATGGCCCCCGATCCCGCGCCGGTCCGGGGGACGGACCCCCGTCCCGAGGTGGACGGCCAGTGCGGGACGGTCAGCGCCCCGAGCGAATAGGCGCCCAGCAGGGAGGCGGTCCGTCGGTCGGTGAGACGCAGCAGGTGATCGAGACTGTCCACTCCGCTCCCTTCGCCGGGCGGGGCGCCTGGCAGGTCGTCCGGGGCCTGTCCGCGTACGGTCAGCCCAGTGTCCTGCGGCCGGACGGGCCTGCCCAGATGGCGTGAGAGGGCCTCGGCGACGAGCGCGGGGACGGGCGGCCGGGGCCGGCTGCCGGCCAGCCAGTGGGCCACCGAGGTGCGGTCGTAGCGCAGCGCCGTGCCCTGCTCGGTGCCGAGCGAGTTCACCTCCCGGGCCAGCCGGGCGCCACTCCATCCCGCCTCGCCCAGGAGGCCTCGTAAGTCCGGGTTCGGTGTACGGGCAGATCGCACGACCCCTCCCTCGCCTTCGCCTTCATGAAGTGCCCTCGTGACGTGCCTTTGTGACGCGCCTTTGTGACGGCCCCCGCTGTATGCGGACGTTCAACGTCCGCGCAGGTTCAACGTCCTGGTCGCCCGCGTTCGCGATGGAGGCGCTTGTGTGCGAGCAGGGTCAGTGTGCGGCGCGGTCGCGGGCGGTGCGCAGTGCGCAGGAACGGCGCGTCCGTCGCAGCCGTGCGCCCCGCATGCGGTGACACACAGACCTGGTGTGAAGGGTGGAGAGCGAAGGATGGAGAGGGACACGAGGGCGTCGGGGATGCCCGGGCGTCCGGTCGGCCGGTGGAGAACAGTGCACCTGTTTCCCGGGCAGGGCGACTTCTCCGTCGGCGCCCTGGTGCGCGCCGTACACGCCGACCCGTCGATACGCACGGCCGCCGAGCAGGTCTTCGAGGCGATCGACGGGGTCGCGCGGGAGCGTGGACTTCGGCCGCTGGGGCCCTGGTTGCTCGGCCCGACACCGCCGACCGCCCGCGAGCTGGCCGGTGAGGCCGTCGGAACCGCACAACTCGCCTTGTTCGGAGCCTCCATGACGGTGCATCAAGCACTGTGCGGGGCCCACGGGTTGCCGTTGGCCGTCGTCGGGGTGAGTTTCGGGGAGATCGCGGCGCTCACCGCCGCCGGTGTCCTCACCCTGGACGACGGCGCGCGTGCCGCACACGACCTCGCTCGCGTCCTTTCCGCCTGTTCCGGCGGACTGACCCTCCTGTCCTGTCCGGAACGGACCGCGCGGGAGCTGATCGACGCCGCGGGCGCCCCGGATCCGGTGGATCCGGTGGATCCGATGGGCGTGGTGGTGGCCGTGGTCAACGACGACCGGTCCGTGGTGGTCGCCGGGTCCGTCGTCGGACTCGCCCGTGTCGAGAAGGCGGCGGCGGAGGCGGGGGTGGCCGCTGTGCGCCTTCGCCTGCCGTTCACCTCCCACCACCCCGCGCTCCAGGCCGAGTCGGAGGAGTTCGCCGAGGCGGTGCGGGCCTATCACCGTGCCGAGGCACGCTTTCCCGTCCACTCGGCCGTGGCCGGCCGCGCCTACACCGCCGCCGACGACCTCCCCCGGCGGCTGGCCGACTGCCTGGTCCGGCCCGCCAGGGTGCCCGAGGTGCTGCGCCAGGTGGCCCTGTGTGAACCGGACGCCGTCTTCGAGGCCGGCACCGGCAGCGCCCTGGCGTCCAGCGCCCGCGCGGTCCTGTCCCGGCACCCCACGCTCGTACGCGCCCCACTCGCCGAACCCGGCGCACTCTCCCAACGGCCTTCCCGATGACCTCGCAGCTGTCCTTCGACCTGTGGATGTCCCTCGCAGCCGATCGCCCTGGAGTCCCTGATGTCCTCCGTACCTCCTCATCCGGCCGCGCACGAGGCGTTACGTCAGTTCGTCGACGGCCCCTGCGACCCCTCCTTCCTCTCCGCCCTCCACAAGGCGCTGGCCGCCGACCCGGGGACGGACGGTGTCCGCGGTGAGCGTCTGCTGCGTCAGCTGAGGGCGTTCGGCGAGGAACTGCCGCCCGCCCGCCGTCTGTTCGAGGATCCGGCCGGACTGGCCGCGCTGCACGCCTGGACGGCGGTGGCGGATCCCGCCCTGTGCATGACGGCGCTGGTCCACTACCTGCTCTGCCTCGGGTCCATGGCCCAACTGTCCGACCAACCGGCCGCGTTGGAGTCACGCATGGCGGCCCTGGAGGCCGGACGCGCCAAGGGTGTGTACCTGATCACCGAGGTGGGTCAGGCGAACAGCCACCTCGCCACGGCCACCCGCGCCGAATTCGACCCGGAGCGCGGCGAGTTCGTCCTGCACACCCCGGACCCCGGAGCGGCCAAGTTCTGCGGCGCCGGATCACGTACCGTCCCGCAGACGGGAGTTGTCCTCGCGCGGCTGTACGTCGGTGGCGTCGACCGGGGTGTCTTCGCGTTCGTGGCCGACATCACCGACGAGCACGGGCCCCTGCCCGGCATCGAGATGTCCTCGCCGCTCGAAGTGAGCGTCCTGCCGCTGGACTACGTCCACATCCGCTTCCACTCCGTCCGGCTGCCGTTCGCCCACTGGCTGGCCGACGGCGCCCGCATCGACGGCGACGGCACCTTCCACGACCGGGCCGGCTCGCCCGGCCTGCGGCTCCAGCGAACCCTGCGGGTGGGCCAGGGGCTGTGGGCGACGATGCCCGCGGTGGCCGCCGCGACCTGTCGGCAGTCCGCCGTACAGGCCGTCAACTACGCACGTCAGCGGCGTACTCAGGGACGGCTCGCCCCCGGCGCACCGCTGCTCGGCTACCGCAGCCAGCAGCGCGCCGTGCTGGGCGCCCTCGCCGACGCCTTCGCCCTGACCTGCGCCGCCCACCGGGCGAGCGGCATGTGGGCCGACTCCCTCGCGGCCCCGGACACAGCTCCAGACACAGCTCCAGACACAGCACCGGACACGGCCTCGGACACGGCCTCGGGTGCTCAACAGGCCGACGCCGCCATGGGGTTCTCGCCCTGGGCCGCCGTCAGTGCCCCGCTGGCCGCCTACAAGGCCCTCGCGGTGCGTACGGCGGCCCGGGTCGTCGACGACTGCCGGCGCCGGTGCGGCTTCTCCGGCCATCTGGATGTCAACGGACTTGCCGGATACCACGGCTTCCACCACGCCTTCGACACCGCGGGCGGCGACAGCCAGCTCATCCTGTACGACGTCGGCCGTACGCTGATCGAGCAGTACGTACCGGCCCCGGAACCCGACGCGCCCGACGCGCCCGACGCCGAGTCCATCACCTCGCCCCTGTGGTGGCCGGCGCTCGCCCGGCGCCACGAGCACCTGCTGACCGCGCACCTGCGACAGCGGCTCGACCTCCGAGCCCAGGAGGGGGTGCCAGGGACTGTCGACCCCGTCGATCCCTTCGACCTCTGGAACCCCCTCCTGGAGGACGCCGGTCTGCTCGGCGAGCTGCACGCGACCCGGCTCATGGCGGACGACGTGGCGGACGCCCTCGCGCGGACGACGGACCCCGGACTCACCCGGGCCCTCGCACCCCTCGCCGCACTCCACGGCGTCACCACGGCCCGCCGCTGGGCGGGATCACTGCTCGCCCGTGGCACGCTGCGGCCGTCCGGCATCGACGCACTCACCGACGCCGCCGACCGGCTGTGCGACGCGATCCTGCCCCAACTCCCGCTGCTGACCGAGGCGTTCGCTTTCCCCGACGACATCGCGACCGCCCCGCTCGCCGCCCCGGACGTCAACGCGGCGACGGACGCCGGGCTGACGTGGACACTCGGCGGTACGGCATGACGGTGACGGAGGCGGCCGGCCGCCGGCACATCGGTGTCGTCGGCATGGGCACGTACCTGCCGGCCCAGGTGCGTTCCAACGCAGATGTGGCCCGGGACGCCGGGGTGAGCCCCGAGTGGATCAGCGAGCGCACCGGCGTACGGAAACGCCATGTCGCCGCCGCCGACGAGGCCGCCTCCGACCTGGCCGCCCACGCGGTGCGTGCCGCCGCCGACGCCGCCGGGATCGACGTACGCGACATCGGGCTGCTGATCTGCGCGACCTCCACGCCCGACGAACTCGGCCCGTCGACCGCCTGCCGGATCCAGGCCCTGCTGGGCGCCTCCCGGGCCGTCGCCCTCGATGTCGGCGCGGCCTGCTCCGGCTGGCTCTTCGCGGCGAAGGTGGCGCACGACTGGCTGCTCGCCTCCCCGGAGATCCGGTACGCGGCCGTCGTGGGCGTCGAGGCGTACTCGAAGTTCGTCGATCCCGCCGACCGGGGCACGGCGGTGCTGTTCGCCGACGGCGCCGCCGCCTCGATCCTCTCCCCGGTCGCCGCCGAACAGGGCTTCGCCCACTTCGCGTTCGGCTCCGACGGCACCCTCGCCGACCGGGTCCTCATCCCGGCGGGCGGCAGCCGCCTGCCCGCCGACGCGGGCACCGTCGCGCGGGGCGACCACCGCATCCGCATGGACGGGCGGACCATCAGCCGTTTCGCCTCCGCTGTCTTCCCACGGCTGATCTCCGGCACCCTCGACCGCGCCGGCCTCACCCTCCAGGACATCGACCGCGTCGTCGCCCACCAGCCCAACCCCGTGCTGCTCCGCCGTATCGGAGCCGAACTGGGCATCCCCGAGGGCCGGTTGGTCGTCGTCGGCGACGAAGTGGGCAACATCGGCGCCGCCAGCACGCCGTACGCCCTGGCCGCCGCCGCACGCGGTGGACTGCGCGTCGGCGACCGGGTCCTGCTCGCCGTGTTCGGCGCCGGCATGACCTGGGGCAGCGGGCTGCTCACCTGGAGCGGAGCCCAGGCCCGCACCCCGCCGACCCGGCCATCTCCGCCCTCTTCGCCCGAACTCCACGAGACAGAAGGAGCCCCCCGATGAACGCTGTTGACCTCTTCCGCCTGGACGGCGCCCGTGCCCTGGTGACCGGTGCCTCGCGGGGCATCGGCAAAGCCGTCGCCCTGGGGCTGGCCGACGCCGGCTGCGACCTGGCGGTGACGGCCCGTACCCAGGCCGCACTCGACGACACCGTGCGGGCGGTCCAGGAGCGCGGGCGCAAGGCCGTCGCCCTCGACGCGGACCTGGCGGAACCCGGTGCCGCCGCCGACCTCGTCGACCGGGCCGCCGCCGCGCTGGGCGGCCTCGACGTGGTCGTCCACAACGCGGGCACCCTGCCCACCACCGAGGACGGGGCACCGCTCCTGGTGCCCCTCCAGCACGCCCGGCAGGAGGACTGGGAGACCGTCGTCACCGTCAACCTGAACGCCACGGCGGCCCTGTGCCGCGCCGCCCACCCGCACCTGGCCGGCTCCGGGCGGGCCAGTCTGATCCTGATGTCGTCCGTCGCCGGACTCGTCGGCACGCCCATGATGGAGGCGTACGCGGCCACCAAGGCCGCCCAGCTCTCCCTGGCCCGCTCGCTCGCCGTCGGCTGGGCACGCCAGGGCATCCGGGTCAACGCCCTGTGCCCCGGCTGGACCCGTACCGACATGACCGCGTTCGCAGCCGACACCGAACCCCTGTCCGACTGGCTCACCAGCCATGTCCCGCTCGGCCGCTGGGCCACCCCGGACGAGGTGGTCGGCGCCACGCTCTTCCTCGCCGCACCCGCCTCGTCGTTCGTCACCGGGCACGCCCTGGTCGTCGACGGCGGACTCGCCGTACCGGACGGGGGGCTCGCGGGCTATCCGAAGCCCGCCTCCCCGTTCGCCGTGGCCTGAGGAGCCGGGGGTGATGCCCGCGCTGTCCTCCGCGCATGCCACGGCGAACGCCGTGCACCCCGCCGGCCCTGTTGACCCCGCCGACCCTGCCGGCCCTGTTGACCCGGCCGAACTCACCGCCGTCATCGCGGGAATCGGCGCCTGTCTGCCGGAGCTCGTCGTCGACAACGACACGGTCATCGCGCGCGGTGCCCTGCGCACCGACGACACCTGGATCCGGACCAGGACGGGCATCGCGCGCCGCCGCCACGCCGAGCAGGGCACGAGCACCGGTGACCTCGCCGTAGGCGCCGGCCGGGCGGCCCTCGACTCCGCCGGGGACCACCGGCCCGACCTGCTCATCCTGGCCACCAGCACCCCCGACCACCCCTGCCCCGCGACCGCACCCGCCGTGGCCCACCGGCTGGGCCTCGGCACGATCCCCGCGTTCGACCTCGCGGCGGTCTGCTCGGGATTCCTGTACGCACTCGTCACCGCGACCGCCCTGGTCCGCGCCGGAACCTGCTCGGCCCCGCTGGTGATCGGCGCCGACACCTACACGACGATCGTCGACCCACGGGACCGGGAGACAGCGCCGATCTTCGGGGACGGCGCCGCCGCCGTCCTGCTCCGGCCCGGTGGCCGCGACGCACCCGGAGCGGTCCTCACCGCCGACCTCGGGGCCGACGGCAGCGGCAGCGACCTCATCACCGTGCCCGGCGGCGGCTCCCGGCATCCGCACGGGCTGCCGCCGCCCGACCCCGGGTCGCACCACTTCCGGATGCGGGGACGCGAGGTCTACGCCCATGCCGTACGCCGTATGACGCAGTCCTCCCGGACCGTGCTGGAGCGGACCGGTTGGCCGCCGGACACCCTCGGGGCGTTCATCGGCCACCAGGCCAACCAGCGCATCCTCGACGCCGTCGCCGAACGCCTGGGGGTCGCCCCGGAACGCCGGTTCGGCACCATCCACCACACCGGCAACACCGCTGCCGCGTCGATCCCCCTCGTCATGGCCGACAGTACCGTCCACGCGGCCGTGCGGCCCGGCGAGCGGACGCTGCTCACGGCCTTCGGCGGCGGCCTCACCTGGGCGTCCGTCGCCCTCAACTGGCCCGACTCCGCGCCCTGTTCGCAGGCGCCGCCCGCCGGCCCCGACACCGCACCCCTGCGCACCGCCGACCTGACAAGGAGCCACCCATGGACCACGACCGCACCGGCGTCCACGCCGACGTCCACGCCCGCCTCGTGACCCTGCTCAGCGACAAGTTCGAGGTCCCCACCGACCGGATCACCGAATCCGCCACCCTCGACGAACTGGAGCTGGACTCACTGGCCGTGGTGGAGCTGTACGTGACCCTGGCCGAGGAGTGGCAGGTGCCCCTCGACGACTCCACGGCCTCCGGCGACCTCACCCTCGCGGACGTGACCAGCGCGGTGGCCGAACTCCTCGGGGACACCGACCGCGGAGCGGTGTGATGCGCGGGGAGCGGATCGCCGTGACCGGCATCGGTCTGGTCACACCGGGCGGGATCGGCACCGACGCGACCTGGAAAGCGGTGTGCGCCGGACGCTCCATGGCGCGCACCGACCCCGACCTGCGGGGACTGCCCGTGACCCTCTCCTGTCGAGTACCTCCTGTGACCGGGAAACACCCGGGCTCGCCCTGGCGCCACGACCGGAGCACCCGCTTCCTCTTCCTGGCGGCCGAGGAGGCCCTCGCCTCGGCGGGGCTCGCGGGGAAGGACTGGGACCCCGCACGGGTCGCCGTGGTCGTCGGCACGGCGGCGGGCGGCATCGCCACCCTGGAGACCCAGCACCGCAAACTGCTCACCGCGGGGCACACCACCGTGTCCCCGATGACCCTGCCCGCCTTCCTGCCGAACATGGCGGCGGGCCACCTCGCACTCGAACTCGGCGTCAGGGGCCCCTCCTTGCAGACCTCCACGGCCTGCGCCTCCGGGGCCACGGCCCTCATCACGGCCCTGCTGCTCCTGCGCGCCGGGGCCTGTGACATCGCCGTCGCGGGCGGGACCGACGCGATGGCCACTCCGCTGTGCGCCGCCGCCTTCGCCAAGATGGGGGCGCTCTCCCGGCGCGAGCACGATCCCGGCCGCGCCTCACGGCCGTTCGACAAGGGGCGGGACGGGTTCGTCCTCGGCGAGGGCAGCGCCCTGCTGGTCCTCGAACGCCGAGGGCACGCCGAGGCACGGGGCGCCAGGCCCCTGGCCATCCTCGCCGGTCACGGCAGCACCAGCGACGCCCACCACCCCACGGCACCGCACCCCGAGGGGACCGGGCTGCGCGCCGCGATCGGGGCCGCCCTCGCCGATGCCGGGGCGCACACCGACGACGTGGACCACATCAACGCCCACGGCACGAGCACCCCGCTCAACGACAGGGCCGAAGCCGCCGTAGTCCGCGACCTGTTCGCCGCCCGGCACCCGCCGGTCACCTCGGCCAAGGGAGTCCTCGGCCACACCATGGGCGCGGCGGGCGCCATCGAGGCGGCCCTCACCGTGCTGACGATCGCCCGGGGAACCATCCCACCGACCGCCAACTTCGACGAACCCGACGACACCACCGCCGGTATCGACGTCGTCGCGGGCGCCCCTCGCGAGCGACAACGGCTCGGCCTCGCCCTCAGCCATTCCCTCGGCTTCGGGGGCCACAACACGGTGCTCGCCCTGAAATCCGTATGAGACCTGTATGGCACCCGCTGTCGGCGGCCGGCGAATTCCTTTCCTGGAAGCGTGAATTGAGAAACCACCCGAACGCGGCCCCCGGAGTATGGTTACCCCGGAGTCGGGCCGAGAAAGGTGGCGGAATGATCCGGACGCTCTTCGTGGACGCCGGTGGCGTGCTTTTCAACAACATCAACGAGGAAACGGAATTCCTCGCCCGTGTCGCCGAACACCACGGTGTGGACAGGGCGGAGCTGACCTGGCGGGCCATGGAGGCGGCCCGGGTCTATGAAAGCGGCCGGCAGCATGTGCACCAGGTCTTTCGCCGGATTCTCGGCGGACGTTCCTGGACGGGGCGGGGAATTCTCGACCCGCGATGGCTCGACCGGACCTATATGGACTGCGTGCGCGCCTACGACGACAATGCCCGGGTGCTGCGCGAACTCCGGGAAGAACGCCCGGATCTGACGATGGTGCTGACGAACAACGAGGCCGAGCACTGGGACCGGCTCAAGGACGAGGAGTACGGGCACCTGGACATGTTCGACGTGCTCTGCTCGTCCTGGCGGGTCCACCGGGTGAAGCCCGCCCCGGCGTTCTTCGCGGCGGCCCTGAGCCTGTGCCGGGCGAGCGCCGGCGAGACGCTGCTCGTGGACGACCGTCTCCCGGTGCTGCGGGCGGGTGCGTCTCTCGGGATGCGTGTGCTGCACGTCTCCACGCCGGACGTGCTCGCCGATCGGCTCGGGGCGCTCGTCCATGGCCGAGCCGAGCCGACCGGCGTGTTGTGAAGGCCGGTGCGCCGTGACGGCCAGTGCGCTGTGACGGCCGGCGCGTTGTGACGGCCGGCGCGCTGTGACGGTGGGCCGACTGTGACGGCTGTCAGCCGGTCAGCTCTCCGACATGGGCGAGAACCTTCTCGAACGCCACCGCTATGTCGTCGATCGCGTCGAGCGGGGCCAGCAGCACCTCATGGCCGAAGCTGACCACGCTCTCGTGGACGCGCTTGGCGACCGGAAGATCGAAGCGGGCCGGGTTCACCCGCGCCGCGTACTCCCGGTCGATGGCGAACCTGCGCCGGGTACTGGGACGGTTGAGCGGATTGTCGTTCAGCGGCCGGTGGGTCTGCATGACTGCGAAGCCCAGTTCGGCGGTCAGCGCACGGGCGACACGGTCCACGGGAGCGACGGCGAGCACCTCGTCCGGAAGCCGTACCGCGTAGCGGTAGTAGGACCGTTCCGTCGTCTCGGGGGAGGTGGCCTGCGGGGTCAGGCCCAATGCGGCCAGCCGCGCGGTCAGATGGTCGGCCGAGCGGCTGCGGCGCGCGTTCTGCTCGTCGAGGAGATCGAGCTGGTCCACCAGGACCGCCGCGTGGAACTCGGACAGACAGGAGTTGCTGCCCATCAGCCGGCCCGTCTCCAGCAGTTCCATCTCACCCACGTCCACCCCGTCGCGCCGCAGCACCCGGCCGTCCGCGCGCAGATGCTCCGCCCGGATCGCGATCTCGGGGTCGTCCGTGATCACGGCGCCGCCCTCGCCGCAGGTCAGCAGCTTGCTGCCCTGCATACTGAAGGCCCCGGCCGCGCCGAAGGCGCCCACCGGCCAGTTGCCGTACCGCGCGCCGTGCGCATGGGCGCAGTCCTCGATCAGCGGCAGACCGTAGCGCTCCGCGATGCTCAGCAGCGTGTCCAGGTCCGCCACGGCCGAATAGGCGTGGACGACGGTGATGGCCCTGGTCCGGTCGGTGATGGCCGCCTCCACCGCCGCCGGATCCAGGCAGTACGTCGACGGATCGACGTCGACCAGGACCGGCACGGCGTTGATCCCCAGGACCGCCGAGGCGGAGGCCACCCAGCTCAGCCCCGGAACCAGCACCTCGTCCCCGGCGCCGACCCCGCAGGCCTCAAGGGCGATGGCCAGCGCGGCCGTTCCCGTCGCCACCGGCACGCACAGGGTGGAATTGCAGTACTCCGCGAATGACTCGGCGAATTGGCGCTCATAGGACTGCCGTCCCTGATAGGCGCAACTGATGGTCCACCGACCGCTCGTCAGAACGTCTTCGAGGCTTTTCAGCGCCCGGTCTCCGGGTTGCGGCCAGCGCGGCCACTCGCGGTCGGTCAGCCGAGGCCCGCCGGAGATTGCCAGAGAATTTCCCATGGTTGTCCTCGCTCTTCGGAGGTGCGACGGAAGTCCCTGGAATTTACGCACCCCCGCAGACGTACGCCACAACGTCCGGTTTCCCGATTCGGCGCCGCGCGTTCGAGTGAGGAAGTCGCGCACTCGAACGGCTGGGTACGCTTCGGCGGTCGAACGGTGAGGGACATGCCCGTGCCGTGCCCTCATGACCGGCGGCCGAAAGAACAACGGTGGGAAACCTCCCGCGAGGAGCCATGGATGCCCGTCAATCCCGTCAATCCCCTTTCGAAGAACGGCCGTCGCCGGGCGTCCGGCGCGTCGGCGGCCGGTGAACTCCCGGCACATGCCGCGACCGTGGTCGTGGGAGGCGGCCTCGCGGGCCTGGAGCTCGCGACCGCGCTCGCCGAGAACGGTGCGCGGGACGTCCTCCTGCTGGAGTCCGGCCCGGGCGACGACCTCGTACACATTCACCGGAGCCTCCCTCAGGACCGTGCCACGGAAGCGGTGTTCGCCCCCGAGAACGACCCCTGGTTCCATCGCCCCTGGGAGTCCGACTCGGCGCACTACACGGGTATTTCCGGACTGCGCCGCAGACTCGGCGGCCGGTCCCTGTACTGGCACGGGGTGGTTCTGCCGCTGGAGGACTGGGCGTTGAGCGCCCCCTGGTGGCCCTCCGACGTGGTCGCCGACCTCACCAAGAGCTGGCGGGGCGGCCCTTCGCTCTACGAGAGCGTCGGCGACGACCTGCGGAAGTGGAGTTCGCCGGCCCCCGGTTCCCCGGAGCGGGCCGGCGCCTTCGGCGGACACGACTTCCGGCCGCTGCCGCGCGCCTGCCGCTACCTGTCCGACGGCCGCTGGGAGGCGTACACCCCCCTCGCCCGTTGGCCCCGCGCCGACGAAGTTCCCCGGCCGCCCGTCGGCGTACGTGTCCGGTGCGATACGGAGGTCCTGGGCGTGCACGTACGCGACGGTGCCGCGCGCGGGGTGCTCGTACGGGACTCCGGCGGCGCGCGGGCCCTGGTGACCGCCGACGCCGTGGTGCTGAGCGCCGGCACCGTGGAGAGCACCCGCCTGGCCGTCCAGGCCCTCAGCGGACACGGCGCCCTCCCGGAACCGAGGCTCGGCGGGCTCGCCGACCACATCGTGCAGGGCTTCGTGGTCCGCCTGCCGGCCAGGGCCACCGCCGCCGGGCGCGTTCCCGGGCCGGGCTCCTACTACGTGCCGGCCGACCCGGTCTCCCGCTCCTACCTCCGGCTGGACGTACGGGAGACGGAGCCCGGCGAACTCCTGCTGGACGTACGGGTCACCGGAGAGCAACTCCCCAACGTCGACAGCGCCGTTGAGTGCGTGCCCGCGACCGAGTTGCCCTGGCGGACGCGGATCCGGGCCGCGCTGTTGCCGCAGGACCATGAACTCGTTGCCGCCCAACGGGAGATGCTGCGAGGCTTCTGGCGGCGGCTCGCCGAAGAACTCGAACTGCCTTTTACCCCCATGGAGTTCACCGCGTACGGCGACCCGTCCCGGGACAACACCCAGGTGCTGCCCAGCCGCACCCGGTCCCAGGCGGTGGGGGTGCCGGAGACCTGGACCAGTCTGCTGGGCACCGAGGACCACGAGGGCGGCAGCCTGCCGCTGGGACAGGTCCTGACATCTCGTCAGGAATTCACCGACCTGCCCGGCCTGTACGCCGCCGGGCCCGTGGTCTTCCCGCGACTGGGCGCCGCCAACCCGTCGCTGACGACCCTCGCGCTCTCCCGCAGGCTCGCCGCGATCCTCGCGGGCGCGGAGTGACACGGCGGCCCGCCGACAACTCCACGACCAGCACCACCACTATCACCACCTTCACGGCTATCACCATCAGTCCGTGCGACATCCAGGGAGGAACAGTGCCGGGACCGGGATACCGCTTCGTCGGTGACGAGGAGCGGGCCAACGTACTCGCCGTGCTCGACCGTTGGAGCGCAGACCGCGAGGCCTTCGACGACCCCGGTGAGGCGGACATGGTCCGCCGCTTCGAACGGGCGGCGGCCGACCGGTTCGGCGCCGCCCACTGCCTCGGCGTCAACAGCGGCACCTCGGCGCTGATCGCCGCCCTCGTCGGGCTCGGCATCGGACCGGGCGACGAGGTGATCGTGCCCGGCTACATGTTCGTCGCGTCGATCGCGTCGGTCCTGCACTGCGGCGCGGACGTCGTGCTCGCCGAGATCGACGAGTCCCTCACCCTCGACCCGGACGACGTACGGTCGAAGATCACCCCTCGCACCAAGGCGATCATGCCGGTGCACATGCTCGGTGCGGGCGCCGACATGACTGCCCTGCGCGAGATCGCCGACGCACACGGGGTGCACCTCCTGGAGGACTGCGCGCAGGCAGCCGGGGCCAGTCATCAGGGCCGCCCGCTGGGCACCATCGGCCGGGCCGGGACGTTCTCCCTCAACCACTTCAAGGTCATCACCTCGCTCCAGGGGGGATTCCTCGTCACCGACGACCCGCTGGTCTTCCAGCGGGCCTACTCCTTCCACGACCAGGGCTGGTTCCCGTACCGCGAGGACGAGGGCGAGGGTGACCTGCTGGTCGGCATGAACCTCGGCCTCGGTGAGCTGCACGCCGCGGTGGCCCTGGCCCAGTTGGGCAAACTCGACCGGATCCTGGCGCGGGTCAGGGCGGTGAAGCGACAGCTCGTCGAGCGCGTGGGTGACCTTCCCGACGTGAGCCGCAGACGGCTGCACGACCCGGCGGGGGAGTGCGGCACCGTCGCCGTCTACGTCTTCGACCACGCCGAGCACGCCGAGGACGTCGCGGCGCGCATCGGCGCCAAGACCTTGCTCGACTCCCCGACCCACTACTACGGCACCCTGCCCGCGGTCGCCGCGTTCGGCCGCGGCGAGGGTCGCCCCGTACCGTCCCGCGCCCCCGGCCCCGCACGATGGCCGCGCACCTACGAGCGGGGCGCGCTGCCACGCACCGACGACATCCTCGGTCGCTCCGTAGCACTGGCCACGGGCGTGTCCGACGGCTACCTGGGAGCCGGCTTCGGGGTACACCCGGCCTCCTCCGACGCCGAGATCGCCGCCGTGGCCCAACAGTTCCGCCAGGCGGTCCTGGCCACCCGGACCACCAGCCCGGCGAGCCGCTGACGACACGGGCGGTGAGCGGGGGCGCGTGTCCGGCATAGGCCGGGACGGGTTGCG
>NZ_LIQQ01000240.1 GCF_001418565.1 Streptomyces graminilatus
CTAGCACAACAGCGGGCCGGCCGCGAGGGCTACTACGCGGCCGTACGCAGGGACCTGGCCCTGCCACCGGGCCACTCCGCGAGCCGGCCGCTCCTGCCGGTACCCGGCGACGCCTCCTCCCCGGCCCCCTAGCGGTATCCGGCCGTGTCCGCCGGCCCGCTGTTGTGCTAGCAACGCCTGCCAGGCCTGTGGATCCTGGGTCCGCTCGCGCAGGAACGCCTCCATCTCCAGCACCGTGATGACCCACTCCCGGGCCTTCGCCACCACCTCCGGGTTGCCCAGCAGAAGCAGGGCCTCCGCGTACGGGTCCTGGGCGAGGGTCGCCTCGGCGATGAGCGGTGCAGCCTCCTCGGGCGTCAGCGGGTGCGTATGCGGGTCGTTGCCCAGGCTCGCCGCGACCCGGTAGGCCAGCGTGACCGATTTCTTGAGCACCCGCGCGTAGTCCGTGTACACCGCGAGCCGCCGCTCCTCCCACCGTGTCTCGCGCTCACGCCGGTCACGGACGCGCTCCCCTCGTGCGACGGCCCAGTAGGAGCCGAGAGCGCCGATGACGACACCCAGGAGTGCGGGCAGTTGCTGTATGAACACGGACATGCCCGCACGGTATCCGGGGACACCGGCAGGCCACGACGGGGTCACCGTTTCGTCCCGGACTGGGCAGAACCACAACCGATGACCCGGTTCGCTGGTCTTGTAGGGCAGAGAAAGTTCATGACAACTTGGGCGCAGTACACATGGGGAGAGGGAACATCATGGGGGACGCACGCCGAAGGGGAGTCGTCGCACTCGGGATCGCGGGGCTGGTGGCGCCGCTCACGATCGTGCTCGGCACCGCCCCGGCGCAGGCCGCGAGCTGTACGACGCAGACCGGCCCGTACCAGAAGAAGGTCGAGAAGTTCCTGGGGCGGCCCGTCGACGGCGTGCAGTCCGCCGGTGACTGCAAGGCCATCCAGGGCTTCCAGGAGAAGCACGGCATCACCCCCAGCGTTGGCTACGCGGGTTCCGTCACCTGGGGTGTGATGGACCTGATGCTGAAGCAGCGGGCCGTGGGGAACAACCCCAACAAGAACGGCGACTGCCCGGTCAACAAGGGCCGTATCGCCTGCGTCAACCTCACGCTCCAGTTGAGCTGGATCCAGGACGGCGACCGCCTCGTCTACGGCCCGGTACCGGTCCGCACCGGCCGTGACGGCTTCGAGACCCGTACCGGACTGAAGAAGATCTACTGGCGGGACATCGACCACGTCTCGGACATCTACAACGTGCCCATGCCGTACAGCCAGTTCTTCGACGGCGGCCAGGCCTTCCACTCGGTCAAGCTCAGCATGTGGAACCCGCCGGGCTCGCACGGCTGCACCAACATGACACCGAAGGACGCCAAGAAGTACTGGTCGCTGCTGAAGGTCGGCGACGACGTCTTCGTGTACGGCCGCAAGCCGGGCACCTGAGACACCCGGGCGGAGAAGGCGCGAACTCCTTTCCGTGCCTTCTCCGCCTTCTCTGTCGGTGAACGGACGGGCGGACGTGATCAGTAACACGGTCAGCAATGCCGGAGAGGCCCGTATTAATCCAGTTGGTCTTCACGCAGGGCGGCATATGCTTCACAGCATGTCCACCACTCTTCAATCCGCCCCTGATCGCTCGGCAGCAGACGTCAACGAAGAGATCCGGGCCCTGTGGCGCCGGTCGGGCGGGATTCTCAACAGCGAGCAGCGGCTGACCTATCAGCAGCTCGTCGCCGAGTGGGCCGCGGTCTCCCCGCACCCCGGGCGCGGCGAGTAACACTTTCGTTCGACATCCAAACAGCAGGGCCGGGGCCGCGTGAAGCGCGTAAGCCCCGGCCTTTCGTGCGTTTGCCGCAGCGACGCCGCGCAGGGGAACGACCGGCCCCCGCGCGCCCCCACCGGCCGGCGGGCCGAAACGAGCAGCCGCCGGGCCGGTGGGGGCCAGTGGTCATCTCCAGGTCGCCGCGTACGACCTGCGGTAGTCCCTGCGGTCCTGTTCCACCCGGAACCACCGGGTGGCGATCAGGGCGACCAGGCTGCCGCCCACGATCAGCAGCCCGGGGCCCACGTTCTTCGGGTCCGAGAGCCTGTCCAGCAGTGCCTCCCCGGCGGAGCCGCCGGTCACCGGGGCCACCGAGCCCGGCTGGGCCTCCCCGGGAGCGGCGGCGCTCTGGGTGGCCGACGCCCCGGGCGGCGCGGCGGCGGCCTGACCCCCCTGGCCGATCAGCCGGACATTGAGCGCGGTCATCGCCTTGGTCACCGGCTGGAAGAACGTCGTACCGCCGGTCTTGCAGTCGCCGTTGCCGCCCGAGGTGATGCCGAGCGCGATGCCCTCGGAGAACAACGGGCCGCCGCTGTCGCCCGCCTCGGCGCACACGGTGGTCTCGATCAGGCCCGACACCGTGCCCTCCGGGTAGTTGACGGTGGCGTTGAGCCCGGTCACCTTCCCGTTGCGCAGCCCGGTGGTGCTGCCGCTGCGGAACACCTTCTGGCCGACGGTCGGATCGGCCACACCCGTGATGCGCACGCCCCGGCCGTTGCCGATGGCGACGACATCGGCGCCGTCACCGGCCGAGCCGCCGTTGTACTGCACCAGTGAGTAGTCGTTGATCGGGAAGCTGCTGATGACCGTCTTGCCGATCTCGTTCGACGCCCCGGTGTCCGAGAACCACACCGAGCCGCCCGGCCCGCAGTGACCGGCCGTGAGGATGAAGTCGCCCGACCCGTTGGTCACGTTGAAGCCCGCCGAACAGCGCCCGCCGGTCGACAGGATCGGCTGCGCCGCGTTGATACGGGTGGTGAAGGTGCCCCGGCTCCGCTCCATGCGTACGGAGGCGCCGATGCTCTTGGCGACCGCGGACAGCTTGGCCCAGTCGGCGGCCGACACGGTGCTGTCGGCCTGGACGACGACCTCGTTCTTCGTGTAGTCGACCGACCACGCCGTGCCCGCCACACGCGGCGCCGAACGCAGTACCTGCGTCGCCGACTTGAGGTCGTTCATGCTGTGGTCCACGACCTTGGCGCGGGCGCCCGCCTTCTCGACCGTCGCCGCCGCGTCGGCGTCGGTCACCGCGACGACCGGCTTCCCGTCGGCCGCGATCCAGCTTCCCGCCGTCCGGTCGGTACCGAGTTCGGTGACCAGCTCGTTGCCGGTGGTGCCCGCCGCCTGGGCGGAGCTGAACGGCAGATTGGCCGGTGGAGGTTCGGACGCCACGGCCTGGGTGACCATCACCCCGCCGAGGATGACTCCGCCGACGGCCGCCAGCCGTGTCGCTCGCCGGACGATCCGTCGTCGTGCGTGCCTCATCAAATGGCTCCCGAACCCCGAATGCGCGGTGTCGACACCGCGGGGGCCCTCCGGTCGTTGAGAGACCCTCACTTTCATACGTGGCGAGCGGTGTTCGTGTTCACCGACTCCAAGATCCCGTTCCGGTCCGTCTGCCAGGGGCGGACCCGATCAGGCCTTGCGGGCCACTCCGCAGTACATGGCGACCTCCGCCGGCTCGCACCCGCCGGTGGGGGGCCTGTCCGGGCGCCAGCGCGAACAGGACACGACGCCCGGCTCCAGCAGTTCCAGACCGTCGAAGAAACGCGCCACCTCGGCGGGGCTGCGCTGGGTCAGATGAGGGGTGCCGTGCGCGTTCCAGTACCGGACCGCCGAGTCCACCTCGGCCAGCGCCGGGCCGGTGATGGTGTGCGAGAGCGCGAGATGGCTGCCCGGGGGAAGGGCGTCCAGCAGGCGTCGTACGACACCGTGCGGGTTGTCCTCGTCGCCGAGGAAGATGACCACCCCGAGCAGCATCAGGGCCACGGGCCGGGTGAGATCCAGGGTGCGCGCGGCCTGTTCGAGGATCGCGTCGACGTTGCGCAGATCCTCGTCGACATGGTCGGTGCGTCCCTCGGGGGTGCTGGTGAGGAGGGCGCGGGCGTGCACCATGACGAGCGGGTCGTTGTCCACGTACACGACCCGGGTGTCCGGCGCGATCCGCTGGGCCACCTCGTGCGTGTTGTCGGCGGTCGGCAGCCCTGTCCCGATGTCGAGGAACTGCCGGATCCCGCACTCCGTGACCAGATGGCGCACGGCGCGCCCCAGGAAGAGACGGTCCGCGAGGGCGTACTCGCCGATGCCGGGGTGCAGTTCACGGATCCGGTCACCGGCCGCGCGGTCGACCTCGTAGTGGTCCCGGCCGCCGAGCCAGTAGTTCCAGATCCGGGCCGTGTGCGGCTGGCGCGAATTGATCCGCGCGTGCAGCGACGCGGCCGGGGAGTTCTCGGGCACGGGGGCAGCTCCAAGGCACCTGTGAAGAGTGTCAACCGGTAATCTAGACAAGGTTGTTGATGTTTGCGAGGGTCTTGACGAACGAATTGTGAACGGATTCGCAAAGCCTTCCCCGGCGCCTAAACTCGTACACATGGACGACATCAGCACTCTTGACCGGCTCGGCGCGGGCAAATACCTGCTGATCACCAGCTACCGCCGGAACGGCACGTCCGTCGCCACCCCGGTCTGGGTGGTGCGGGACGGGGACGCGCTCGGCGCCTGGTCGGCGGCGGACTCCTGGAAGGTGAAGCGGATCCGCGGCCGGGCCGATGTCCTCGTCGGCCCCTGCGACGCCCGGGGCAACCCGACCGGCGAACCGGTACCCGCCACCGCCGAGATCCTCGACCAGCCCGCGACCGACGCCTACCGGCAGCTCCTCGCCCGCAAGTACGGCGTACTGGGCCGCCTCACCCTGCTCGGCAGCCGGCTCCGGCGTGGCAGGGAGGGCACGGTCGGCATCCGGATCACCCTCGTGGACAACTGAGAATCAGCGACGGCGACAGCGACAGCGACAGCGACCGGGAACGGGAACGGGACCGGGACCGGGAACGGCCGAAGGCGGGACCGCGCCCCTCTGGGCAGCGGTCCCGCCTTCGGTCACCGGCGTACTTCTACGACGCGTCGCGCACGGTACCCGTGAACTCCGGCCCGGGGATCGGCTCCCCGGTCACCTCGTCGTAGTTGGTCACCCGCAGCCGCACCGACTCCTCCGGCTCGGCCACCGTGTCGGCGACCGTCGGCAGGGTCAGGTCGGCGGTCGTCCGGCCCGGCGGGACGGTCGTGAAGAGGGAGAGCCCGTCGATGCCGGACAGCGGCCGCTCCGGCAGCGGCAACTGACCGGAGACGTTCCCCAGCCAGGTCGGGTCGACGTCCGTGGTGGACAGTTCCGGGCCGCCGGTGAAGGGCAGCACGTCCAGGCTCGCGTACATCTCGACGGCGGCGGGCGCCGACAGGGTCGCGCGCCAGATCAGCGGCTGTCCTTCGGTGACCCGGTCCGCGACCGGGGTGATGGTGACCGTGGGCTGAGGATCGTCGTTCTTGACGGTCACCCCGCCGCTGTACATGCCGATGACAGCCCCGCGCACAGCCTTCACGGCCATGCTGCGCCAGACGTCGTAGCTGTACAGCGTGTCGCCCTTCACCGTCACCGGCACGACGATGCTCTGCTGGCCGGGGCGCACGGTGACCACCCGGCTCGTCAGCGTGTCCGTCCCCGGCTGCTGGATGTACAGCCGGACCGTGCCACTGCCCTGCCCGGAGATCCGGACCGGTACCCGGTAGGTACGGGTGCCGGAGTCGCCCTCCTTGACGGTGAGCCGTCCGAGGTCGACGCGCGGCAGCGCGGCAGTGCGCACCGCGGGTGTGCCGGGGCGCCAGCCCCAGGTGTCGACCAGCCAGGCCTGCCCCGCACGGCTGCGCGGAGTCAGTTCCACGCTCCGCACCTTGCGCAGGTCGACCCCGGCCCGGCCGGCGGCGGCCAGCGGTACGCGGACCTCCCGCGCCCAGTACGAGGCCGTACGCGCCGTTCCGGGCAGCCCGTCCACGCGGACCCGGCCGAGCTTGGCGCGCTTTCCGGCGGTGTCGGTGACGGACACGTCCAGCTGGGTTCCGGTGGTGTTCGGCGGTACGAACACACGCAGGGCGAGGTCCTTGGCGCCGCCGAGGGACACCGGCCGCCCGGGGATCACCCGCACCGGGGTACCGGGCCGCGACCACTTGAGGGCGATCGCGCGGCGGCCTTCCTCGCGCGGGGCCGCCCAGGCCGCGAAGTGCGGGGACTGGCCGCTGTCCGTGGTGAGACAGCTGACCGAAGGACGGTCGTCCACGGCCGCGCACAGCCGTCCGCCGCCGCCCCGCACGGTCACCGCGTCGTCCGGCAGGATGCCGCCCGTACGGTTGCCGCCCACGGCGTGCGTGAGGACGCGCGCCGGGTCGGCGGACGGCGCCCGCAGACCGGTGCCGTCGAGCAGCGGACGTACCCGGTCGTCGCCCGCGACGAACAGCCGGGCCGCCGTCGCGATGTAGGAGGAGCCCGCCCGGTGCTGCTGGTCGGCGGTCAGCCGGGTCCTGGTGCCCGGGTCGCACACCCGGTCCGGCTCGTCCGGGGTGGACCAGAAGTCGTCGTTCGCCGGAGCCTGCGCCTGCCCCGGCGTCCACTCGGTGTTGAAGAAGTTGTGGTTGGCGCCGATCACGTAGACCGCGCTGTGCAGGGCCGCGCCACGGCTGATCCCGCGCGTGCCGTCCACGGCCAGCTCGCCCTGGAGATCCGACACGTCACCGTCGCAGCCGGGCAGGATCGAAACCGACGGCACATCGGCGACCGGGTTCTGCCCGAAGATCGTCGGGCCGATGAGGACGGTGCCCCGGATGTTCCAGCGCACCGGCCCGCCGTACCCGTCCTGGTCGGCCGGCGGCCGGTACAGGCTGTCCATCGCGGCGCGGTTGACGCCCTCGCCGCCCCGCGAGTGGCCGACCAGCAGCACCCGCGACAGGTCGGCGGCCGGCGCGGTCCGTACGATCGCCGGTGCCGACGACCGGTTCGCCGCCCAGCCCGCCCAGCGGGCGAGATGCTGCCGGACGAGGGAGGAGCGGGCCTGGGCCCCGGCGTCCTCGATGTCCCCGTCCTGGGCGTTGATGGCGTTGGCGGAGATCGACACCGTCACATAGCCCTGCGACGCCAGGAGCTTCTGGTCGCGCAGATAGCCCAGGTAGCTCGGAATCGGCTTCTCGCCGGCCGGGCAGGGCCAGGTGAGGTCGACGTCGTCGCCGCCGGGCTTGTAGCAGGTGGAGTGGCGTCCGTGCAGGAACAGCGCGAGCGGCCTCTTGCCGGTGGCCCCGGTCGGGGCGACGACCACGGCCTTCATCTCCGCCCGTACGGGCATCCCGGGCAGTTTCACCGGGTCGAGCGTGTACTCGCCCGAGACCGTACGGTACGAGCCCGGCTTGCCGGGGTCGACGGGGTTGGCCGGCGCCAGGGCGGGCGGCACGATCGGCGCGCGGTGCCGGTCCGGGACCGCCGCGAGACCGGCGGCGTCCAACCGGCGTCCACCGGCGCGCACTTGGAGGTCCCCGAGCGCCTTGGCGCCCTTGAGGCCGCCTGCCTTCAGGGCCTCCTCCAGCGGAAGCCGGAACGTCCGGCCGTCGTTGGCGGCCAGGGGCCGGCCGAGCAGCCGGTCGCCGGCGTAGAACTCGACGCGCGCGTCACCCGTCGGCACCGGCCTGCCGGAGCGCCAGACGAGCTGCCGCTGCGCACCGTCACCGGTGAACGTCCAGCCCGAGGGCAGTTGTTCAGCTGCCGTCACCGCCCGGTTCGGCTGCTGAGCCTGTGCCCATCCGGGCGATCCCCCCACCACCGCGAGTACCGCCGCGGCCGTGACCCATATTCGCCGCGCACGTAGCAACGGTCTCCTCCTCATGGCCCTTGCCCAGGGGCCCCGGAAACCCGGCAGACCCCTCTCACCCCGTGAGGACGGGATCATGGACCTGTGGGTTGCCTGTGGAGGACGACCAATGGGATTGCCTTTACCCCAAAGGAAGTTGACGAGATGTCAGATCCAGGCGCGGTACGGCTCGTCGAGCAGTTGGAACACCGGCTCGCCGCGCACCGGGTCCTTCGCGGTGGCCAGTCGGACCCGGTCCCCGCTGTGGATGCCGGCGGCCGGACCCATCACCCGGCCGCGTACCACGAAGCCCTCGGCCAGCTCGACCAGGGACACATTGCGCGCGCCCGGAGTGTTCCGGTTGACCACCGTGGCGTGCCGGACCGTGCCCGTGCCCCCGCTGCGCTCCGTACGCAGGTCGCTGCCCCCGCAGACCGGGCAGAGCAGCCGGTGGTACATGGCACTGGCGCACCAGCCGCAGCGCTGGAAGACAAGGGTGTTCGGTTCGGCCGGGGCGTCGAGCAGGCCCGTGGTGGAACCGACGGTCATCGGACGAGTGGCGACTGGTGAGTGGTACACGGTGTCATCTCCCTGCGCTCGGCCTGGCTCCGAAGGTGCGCGGGTAGCCGTGCCGCCGTGCACGGCCACAGGGTATGGCACTCAGTGTCACCCGTAAAGGTACTGCGTACCCCTAACTCCCAGGTCTGGGAGTTAGTACAGACTCGATCTCCTGGACGACCCGCCACATAGGGGCCCCGCGGCGCGAGACGACGACCACGACATCGTCGGAGTCGGGCTCGGGGCGGGGGGCCGGCCCGGCC
>NZ_LIQQ01000241.1 GCF_001418565.1 Streptomyces graminilatus
GCGGCTCGGTGGGCGGGGCGGGGGCCGGGCCGACGGCGCCTGTCTCGTTGAACACGGCCACCACCGAGCAGCTCGACACCTTGCCGGGGGTGGGCCCGGTGCTGGCGCAGCACATCATCGACTACCGCACCCAGCACGGCGGATACCGGTCCGTGGACGAACTGCGCGATGTGAACGGCATCGGTGACCGTCGGTTCGCCGACCTGCGAGACCTGGTGCAGCCGTGAACCGGGTACCGCACACCTCGGAGGCTGAGGAGTCGCCGTCGCCGTCGCCGTCGCCGTCGCCGTCGTCGTCGTCGGGGTCGGGGTCGAGGTCGGAAGCGGAATCCGGAGGCCCGGCCGGGCATGTGCCGGCCGGTGTCGCGCACGAGGAGTCCCAGCCCGGCCCGCTCGACGACCGGCCCGATCCCGCCCGCCGGGCGCCGCGCGCCCGCCGGTCCGTGCACGCGGCCTCGGGGAAACGGCTGGGGGAAGCCCATCCCCGGCAGGAAGGGCCGACGGACCTGCGGTTGGTGCCGCCCGCACTGGCGGCCTGGGCGACGGCGGCACTGGCGTTGGATGCCTCGCCCGGGTCGGTCACGGGCGTCGCGGTCGCCTGTTCGGCCGTGGCGGGCCTGCTCCTGCTGACCCGGCGCACTTCCAAAGGACCCGGTCCGCCGACAGGAAAGTCCCGCTGGGGCAGTTGGTCGCGGGTTTCCGCCGCTGCCGTGCTCCTCTGTGTCGCCGCGGCTGCCGCCTCCGCCGGGCTGCACGGGGCTGATCTGAGGCGCGGGCCGGTGCCTGGGCTCGCGCGGCAGTACGCCCAGGTGACGGCCGAGCTGGAGGTCACCTCCGATCCGCGGCTCACCCGGCCCCGGATCCAGGGCGCCCATGCCCTGCCGACCGCCGTACTTCTCGACGCCGACATCCGACGCGTCGAGGAGACGGACGGGCGCGCGGTGGAAACTCGGACGCCAGTGCTCGTGACTGTCGACGTGGACGCCGGGCCGAAGAGGGCGGGACAACCGTTCAGCCGGGCGGCGGCGGGGGAGGCCGCCGAGGCGGCGGGTGGGCCGGAGCGGTCGCCCTGGCTGCGGCTGTTGCCGTCCACACGGCTGAGGGTGACCGGACGGCTCGTGCCCCCGTTGAGGGGCGGCGACAGGGTCGCGGCCGTGCTGCGAGTACGGGACCGGGCTGCGCCCGAGGTGGTGAGCGAGCCGTCGGCGGCGCAGCGGTTCGCGGGGCGGCTGCGCGCGGGGCTGCGGGACGCCACCGACGACCTGCCGGCGGACGAGCGGGCGCTGCTGCCCGGACTGGTCGTCGGGGACACCTCGCGCGTCACACCCGAACTGGACGAGGCGTTCAAGGAGACCGACCTCACTCACCTGACGGCCGTCAGCGGAGCGAATTTCACGATCCTCCTCGCCCTGCTCATCGGCCCGCCCGCCCTCGCCCAGCGGGTCGAACGGCGAGGCCTCGCACCTCGTCTGGGTATCTCCCTCCGGACGACGGCACTGCTCGGCGGCGCGCTCACCCTGGGGTTCGTCGTCGTGTGCAGACCCGACCCGAGTGTGCTGCGGGCCGCGGCCTGCGGATCGGTCGCGCTGCTCGCCCTCGCGACCGGGCGCCGCCGGTCACTGATCCCGGCGCTGGCCACAGCGGTCCTGCTGCTGGTGCTGTACGACCCCTGGCTGGCGCGGAGTTACGGCTTTCTGCTCTCCGTCCTCGCCACCGGCGCGCTCCTCACCCTCGCGCCCCGATGGAGCCAGGCGTTGCGCGGGCGCGGGGTGCCGCCTCGACTGGCCGAGGCGCTCGCGGCGGCCGGTGCCGCACAGGCCGTGTGCGCGCCCGTGGTGGCCGTGCTGTCGGCGCGGGTGAGCCTGGTGGCGGTGCCGTGCAACCTGCTCGCGGAGTTCGCGGTCGCCCCGGCCACCGTGCTGGGCTTCGCGGCACTGGGCATGGCGCCGGTGATGATGCCGGTGGCCAGGATGCTGGCCTGGGGCGCGAGTTGGCCCGCTGGGTGGATCGTGGACATCGCCCGTACGGGAGCGGCGCTGCCCGGCGGGGGAGTGGACTGGCCGGGCAGTTGGACGGGCGCGCTGCTGTTGGGGCTGTGCACGGCGGTGGTCGTGTTCGTCGGCGCGCGTCTGCTGAGGCATCCATGGTGGTGCGCGCTCTGCGGGGTGCTGTTGCTCCTGGTGGTGGTGCGGCCGGCGCCGCTGACCAGGGTGATCACGGGATGGCCGCCGCCCGGGTGGCGGTTCGCGATGTGCGACGTGGGGCAGGGCGACGCGACCGTGCTCGCGGCCGGGGAAGGCACTGGTGTGGTCGTGGACGCCGGACCCGACCCGGCACTGGTCGACCACTGTCTGCGCGAACTCGGCGTCACCAAGGTGCCCCTCGTGATCCTCACCCACTTCCACGCCGACCACGTCGCCGGGCTGCCCGGCGTACTGCGCGGGCGTTCGGTGGGCGCGATCGAGACGACGGGGTTCGAGGAGCCCGAGGACCAGGCCCGGTTCGTGCGGAGAGAGGCGGCGGCCCGGCGCATCCCGGTGACGCGTGCCGTCGCCGGTGAGCGGCGGCGGACCGGTGACCTCGACTGGGAGGTGCTGTGGCCGAGGCCGGCCCCGTCCCCCGAGCCCGAGGGCGCCAACGACGCCAGTGTCACGCTGCTCGTACGGTCGGCCGGGCTGCGCCTGCTGCTCCTCGGGGACCTCGAACCCCCGGCCCAGCGGGAGCTGCTGAACTCACCGGCAGCCGCGCGGGTGCGTGCCGTGGACGTCCTCAAGGTCGCCCACCACGGGTCGGCCTATCAGGACCCGGACCTCATACGGGCGGCGGCTCCGAGGCTGGCGCTCATTTCGTGCGGCGCGGAGAACACCTATGGACATCCCGCTCCCAGCACGGTGGCGGGGCTCAGGGACGGGGGTGCCGTGGTGCTGCGGACGGACCAGGACGGGGCGTTGGCGGTCGTCGGCGCGGGCCGGGAGCTGCGGGTGGCGAGAAACTGAGGACATGAACTCCGCACAGGCTGATGCCTACCTCCGCCGGCTGGGCGCCCGGCGCCCCGAGTCGCCCACCTCCGACGCGCTGCGCGAGCTGCAACTGCGGCATCTGGTGTCGGTGCCCTTCGAGAACCTCTCGATCCATCTCGGCGAGGAGATCGCCCTGGCGGAGGACCGGCTGTTCGACAAGGTGGTGGGCGCCCGCCGGGGCGGGTTCTGCTATGAACTCAACGGTGCCTTCGGGGCGTTGCTCACGGCGCTGGGCTTCGGCGTCACGCTGCTCGCGGCGCGGGTGTACGGCGACGAGGAGCGGCTCGGGATCCCCTACGACCATCTCGCGCTGCGGGTACGGACGCAGGACGGCGGTGACTGGCTGGCCGACGTCGGCTTCGGGGCGCACAGTCACCGTCCGCTGGCGATCGGGCAGCGGCACGGGCAGGAGGATCCGGGCGGTGTGTTCCGGGTCGTCGAGGCGGAGGAGGACGCGGCGGGAGTACGCGGTGGCGGGGCGGGCGGGGACTCGGGTGACCTGGACGTGGTCCGGGACGGCAGCCGTCAGTACCGGCTGGAGCTGAGGCCGCGTGTGCTCGGCGACTTCGTGGCCGGGGCCTGGTGGCACAGCACCTCACCGGAGTCGCACTTCACCCGGAACCTGGTCTGCTCGCGGGTCACGGAGGACGGCGGGCGGATCACGCTCAGCGGCCGGAGCCTCACGGTCACGGCGCCGGACGGGAAGCGGGAGGTGCGGGAGCTGGAGTCGGACGGTGAGGTGCTCTCCGTGTACCGGGAGCGGTTCGGGGTCGAGCTGTCCGGTGTGCCGACGGTTCGCGCACCGGGTGGGGCGGCTGACGTGTCCGATGCCTCCGGGGCATCCGAGGGGGACTGAACGCGGCTGAGGACGGCTGAGGACGGATGAGGACCGATAAGGACGGCTGAGGACGGCGGAGGGCGACCGGATCGGGACCGGGGTTCGGGGTAGCGGAAAATGTCTCCGTGAGCGACGTGAGACATGTGCTGGTGCTGCCCGACCGTGATGCAGCCGAGGAGGTGGTGGAGGCGCTGCGTGACCGGTTCGGTCTCGCCGAGGAGCCGCAGCTTCTGAGGGACGCCCTCGCCGGTGAGGACGACGCCGAGGACGCCCAGTGGCTCGTGGTGCTGGAGGACGAGGCCGGGCGGCTGGATCCGGAGGAGCTGGACGGGTTCGTGGGGGAGTGGGAGGGGTGGCGCGAGGAGCCCTGACCGAGCCCTGAGCGAGCCCTGAGCGAGCCCTGACCGTGTCGGCCCGCTGTCGCGGGTGTTCCGCGCGGGCGGCGTTGTCAGTGGCTCGTGGGATGCTTTCGGGGATGGCCAAGAAGACCGCACAAGACGACCCTCTCGCCCCCGTCACGCTTGCCGTGGGCCAGGAGGACCTCCTGCTCGACCGTGCCGTGCAGGAGGTGGTGGCCGCCGCCCGGGCCGCCGACGCCGACACGGACGTACGAGACCTGAGCTCGGACCAGTTGCAGCCGGGCACGCTGGCCGAGCTGACCAGTCCGTCGCTCTTCGCGGAGCGCAAGGTCGTGGTCGTACGCAACGCGCAGGATCTGTCGGCCGACACGGTCAAGGATGTGAAGGCGTATCTCGGGGCGCCCGCCGAGGAGATCACCCTCGTGCTGCTGCACGCGGGCGGAGTCAAGGGTAAGGCGCTGCTCGACGCGGCGCGCAAGGCGGGGGCGCGCGAGGTGGCGTGTCCCAAGATGACGAAGCCGGCGGACCGGCTGGCGTTCGTGCGGTCCGAGTTCCGGGTGACGGGGAGATCCGCCACGCCCGAGGCGTGCCAGGCGCTCGTCGACTCGATCGGGAGCGATCTGCGGGAGCTGGCGTCCGCGGTGACCCAGCTCGTCGCGGATGTCGAGGGGACGATCGACGCGGCTGTCGTCGGGCGGTACTACACGGGGCGGGCCGAGGCGTCGAGCTTCGAGGTCGCGGACCGCGCTGTCGAGGGGCGGGCGGCGGAGGCGCTGGAGGCGTTGCGGTGGTCGCTGTCGACCGGGGTGGCGCCGGTGATGATCACCAGCGCGCTGGCGCAGGGAGTGCGGGCGATCGGGAAGCTGTCCTCCGCGCGGGGCGGGCGGCCGGCGGATCTCGCGCGGGAGCTGGGGATGCCGCCGTGGAAGATCGACCGGGTGCGGCAGCAGATGCGGGGGTGGACCCCGGACGGGGTCGCCGAGGCGCTCCAGGCGGTGGCCAAGGCCGACGCGGGGGTGAAG
>NZ_LIQQ01000242.1 GCF_001418565.1 Streptomyces graminilatus
GCGCGCCCCCGATGCCGCCCGGCCCGCCACCCGGCGGACGCCTGGGCGGCGCCCCGGCCGGCCCGCCGGTCGGCGGCGCGGGCCGCACGCGCGCGTGGGTCGAGATCAACGGCGCACGCCACCAGATCTCCGGCCCCACACTGGTGCTGGGCCGCAGCACCGAGGCCGACGTACGGATCGACGACCCCGGCGTCTCGCGCCGGCACTGTGAGATCCGTCCCGGAATGCCCCCGACCGTCCAGGACCTCGGGTCCACCAACGGCATCGTGGTGGACGGAACGCACACCACCCGCGCTACGCTCCGCGACGGCTCGCGGATCCTCGTGGGCAGCACCACCATCATTTACCGGCAAGCCGAAGGGTGAAGCGGGGGCAATGTCAGAGCTGACCCTCACGGTCATGCGGCTGGGTTTTCTGGCCGTACTGTGGCTGTTCGTGATCGTGGCCGTGCAGGTCATCCGCAGCGACCTGTTCGGTACGCGTGTCACCCAGCGCGGGTCGAGGCGTGACAGCGGCCGCCAGCAGCAGGCGACCGCAAGACAGGCCGCCGCGCCTCCACAGCAACGCCAGCAGCAGCCTTCGGGCGGCGGCAGGCAGCGCCGGGGCGCCCCCAGCAAACTCGTCGTCTCCGAGGGCACACTGACGGGCACCACCGTCGCGCTCCAGGGGCAGACGGTCACGCTCGGCCGGGCCCACGACTCGACCATCGTGCTGGACGACGACTACGCCTCCAGCAGGCACGCCAGGATCTACCCGGACCGGGACGGCCAGTGGATCGTCGAGGATCTCGGGTCCACCAACGGCACCTATCTCGACCGGACCCGATTGACGACTCCCACACCGATTCCGCTGGGCGCGCCGATCCGCATCGGCAAGACCGTCATCGAGCTGCGGAAGTAGTGCTGCATCATGAATAGGCGCGAGCGGAGCGAGCACGCAGCGGCGGTCCATGTGAAGGCCGCCGGCGCGCTCCCGACCGGAGGGTGGGCACCGTGCGGATGTACCCGGAGCCGACGGGCGAGGTGCGCATGAGTCTGTCACTGCGCTTCGCCGCCGGATCGCACAAAGGCATGATCCGCGAGGGCAACGAGGACTCCGGCTACGCCGGTCCCCGCCTCCTCGCGATCGCCGACGGCATGGGCGGCCAGGCGGCCGGTGAGGTCGCCTCCTCAGAGGTGATCTCCACCATCGTCGCCCTCGACGACGACGTCCCCGGATCCGACATCCTCACCTCGCTCGGCACCGCCGTGCAGCGGGCCAACGACCAGCTCCGGATGATGGTCGAGGAGGACCCCCAACTGGAGGGCATGGGCACCACGCTCACCGCCCTCCTCTGGACCGGGCAGCGCCTCGGCCTCGTACACGTGGGCGACTCACGTGCGTACCTCCTCCGCGACGGCGTCCTCACCCAGATCACGCAGGACCACACCTGGGTGCAGCGCCTCGTCGACGAGGGACGCATCACCGAGGAAGAGGCCACCACCCACCCCCAGCGCTCGCTCCTCATGCGCGCACTGGGCAGCGGCGACCACGTCGAGCCCGACCTCTCCATCCGCGAGGTCCGGGCCGGCGACCGGTACCTGATCTGCTCCGACGGGCTCAGCGGCGTCGTGTCCCACCAGACCATGGAGGACACCCTCGCCAGCTACCAGGGCCCCCAGGAGACCGTGCAGCAGCTCATCGAGCTGGCGCTGCGCGGCGGCGGCCCCGACAACATCACCGTGATCGTCGCCGACGTCCTCGACCTCGACACCGGGGACACCCTCGCCGGGCAGTTGTCCGACGTACCCGTCGTGGTCGGCGCGGTCGCCGAGAACCAGCACAACCAGCATCACCTGCACGACGGCGGCGCCATGCAGACGCCCGCCGGACGCGCCTCCGGGCTCGGCCGGCAACGGCCCGCGCACGGCGGCGGAGGCGGCGAGTTCGGCCCGCCCGGCTCCGGCGACACCACCGGCTACGTCCAGAACGGCGGCTTCGGCGGCTACACCGACGACGACTTCGTCAAACCCCGCGCCGGCCGCAGGTGGATCAAGCGAACCCTCTACATCACGCTCGCCCTCGCCGTCATCGGCGGCGGCCTGTACGGCGGCTACCGCTGGACGCAGACCCAGTACTACGTCGGCGCCAGCGACGAACACGTCGCGCTGTACCGGGGCATCAGCCAGGACCTGATGTGGGTCTCGCTCTCGAACGTCGAGAAGGACCACCCCGAGATCGAACTCAAGTACCTGCCCGCCTACCAGCAGAAGCAGGTCAGGGCCACGATCACCGAGGGCGGCCTCAAGGACGCCCAGTCGAAGATCTCCGAACTGGCCACCCAGGCCTCCGCGTGCAGGAAGCAGGAAGCCCGGCGCGCGGCCGGCAACGCGAACAACGCCAAGACCGGCGAGGGCGAGGCCGGAGGCACCACGGGAACCACCCGTACCGCCGCCGCGTCCAAGGCAACGCCGACCCCGACGCCACCCAAATCGGCGTCACCTTCTTCCCCGTCTTCCCCGTCCACAACCGCACCCACTCCCACACCCGGCCCCAGCCTCTCCGAGGAAGAGCAGAAGCTGGTCTCGCTGTGCGGTAAGCAGTAGGCAAGCCGTGAGGGGCCACTTCATACGATGAGCAGTACAACCAACAGCTCGCAGCACCACACGTCCACGATCGGCGCGATCGGCACCCCGAGCCGGCGCAACACCGAACTGGGACTCCTGGTGTTCGCCGTCGTCATCCCGGTCTTCGCCTACGTCAACGTGGGCCTGGCCATCAACGACAAGATCCCGGCGGGCCTCCTCAGCTACGGCATCGGCCTCGGCGTGATCGCCGCCATCGGCCATCTCGTCGTACGCAAGTTCGCCCCGTACGCCGACCCACTGCTGCTGCCCCTGGCCACGCTGCTCAACGGCGTCGGCCTGGTCGTCATCTGGCGGCTGGACCAGTCCAAGAAGCTCCAGCTACTTCCCAACTACGTCGAAGCGGCACCCCGCCAACTGCTGAACTCCGCACTGGGCGTCGCCCTGTTCATCGCGGTGCTGATCTTCCTCAAGGACCACCGCATCCTCCAGCGGTACACCTACATCTCCATGGCCGGAGCCGTGGTCCTGCTGATCCTGCCGCTGGTCCCGGGCCTCGGCTTCGACAACTTCGGCGCCAAGATCTGGATCAGGATCCCCGGCCTGGGCAGCCTCCAGCCCGGCGAGTTCGCCAAGATCGCTCTCGCGGTCTTCTTCGCCGGCTACCTGATGGTGAAACGCGACGCGCTCGCCCTCGCCAGCCGCCGCTTCATGGGCCTGTACCTGCCCCGCGGCCGCGACCTCGGTCCGATCATCGTCGTCTGGATCCTCTCGATCCTGATCCTGGTCTTCGAGACCGACCTCGGTACGTCGCTGCTGTTCTTCGGAATGTTCATCATCATGCTGTACGTCGCCACCGAGCGGACCAGCTGGATCGTCTTCGGTCTGCTGATGTCGGCGGTCGGCGCGGTCGGCGTGGCCAGCTTCGAGTCGCACATCCAGACGCGTGTGCAGGCCTGGCTGAACCCGTTGCACGAGTACAAGCTCAGCCAATCCGGGGTCCACGACGGCATCCTCCACTCCGAGCAGGCGATGCAGGCCCTGTGGGCCTTCGGCTCCGGCGGCACCCTCGGTACGGGCCTCGGCCAGGGCAACTCCGACCTCATCGGCTTCGCCGCCAACTCCGACTTCATCCTCGCCACCTTCGGCGAGGAACTCGGCCTGGCCGGCGTCATGGCCATCCTGCTCATCTACGGCCTGATCGTGGAACGCGGCATCCGCACCGCCCTCGCCGCCCGCGACCCCTTCGGCAAGCTCCTTGCCGTCGGCCTGTCCGGCGCCTTCGCCATCCAGGTCTTCGTCGTCGCGGGCGGCGTCATGGGCCTGATCCCGCTCACCGGTATGACGATGCCCTTCCTCGCCTCCGGTGGCTCCTCCGTCATGGCCAACTGGGCTCTCATCGCCATCCTGCTCAGAATCAGCGACACCGCGCGCCGTCCGGCGCCCGCCCCGGCCCCCAGCCCCGACGCCGAGATGACCCAGGTGGTTCGACCGTGAACAAGCCCCTGCGCCGGATCGCGATCTTCTGCGGGCTCCTCGTGCTCGCCCTGCTCGTCCGCGACAACTGGATCCAGTACGTCCAGGCGTCCGCACTCAAGGACGACAAGCTCAACCGCCGCGTGGCCATCGAGCGTTACGCCACGCCCCGCGGCGACATCATCGTCGACGGCAAGTCGATCACCGGCTCCGTCAAGTCCGCCAGCAGCGACTACGAGTACAAGCGCACCTACAAAGACGGCCCCATGTGGTCCCCCGTCACGGGCTTCGCCTCGCAGGCGTTCGGTGCGACGCAGCTGGAGTCCATCGACGACGGCATCCTCACCGGCAACGACGACCGGCTCTTCTTCCGCAACACCCTCGACATGATCACGGGGAAGAAGAAGCAGGGCGGCAACGTCATCACCACCCTCAACGCCGCCGCCCAGAAGGCCGCGTACGACGGCCTCAAGGGCCGCGGCAAGGGCGCGGTGGTCGCCATCGACCCGTCCACCGGCGCCATCCTGGCCCTGGCCTCCTTCCCCTCGTACGACCCCTCGGCATTCGCCGGGAACTCGAACAAGGACACGAAGGCCTGGCTGAAGGTCCAGAAGGCCCAGGATCCCAACGAGCCCATGCTCAACCGGGCCCTGCGCGACATCTACCCGCCCGGCTCCACCTTCAAGGTCGTGACGGCGGCGGCGGCCCTCGAAAACGGCCTGTACACGAGCGCCGACGAAAAGACCGACTCGCCGCTCCCCTACAACCTGCCGGACACCACAACCCCGCTGAAGAACGAGGGGACCATCCCCTGCAAGAACGCGACCATGCGTGTCGCCCTCCAGTTCTCCTGCAACACCGTCTTCGGCAAGATCGGCGTCGACGTCGGTAAGGAGAAGATGCTGGAGGAGGCCAAGAAGTTCGGCTTCAACTCGGAGCAGTTCATCCCGGTCCGCTCCAACGCGTCCAACTTCCCCGAGAAGATGGACAGGCCGCAGACCGCGCTCAGCTCGATCGGCCAGTTCGAGACCGCGGCGACGCCGCTGCAGATGGCCATGGTCGCCTCCGCGATCGCCAACGACGGCAAGCTGATGAAGCCGTACATGGTCGACAAGCTCCAGGCCCCCAACGTCGACGTGCTCGAACAGACCGAGCCCGAGGAGATGAGCCAGCCGCTGTCCTCCAAGAACGCCCAGATCCTCCAGTCGATGATGGAGACGGTCGTCAAGGACGGCACCGGCAAGAAGGCGCAGATCAGCGGCGTGACCGTCGGCGGCAAGACGGGTACCGCCCAGCACGGCGTCGACAACAGTGAGAAGCCGTACGCCTGGTTCATCTCCTACGCCAAGCTCCCCGACGGCAGCTCACCGGTCGCCGTGGCGGTCGTGGTCCAGGACGAGGACGCGACCCGCGACAGCATCTCGGGCGGCGGTCTGGCCGCGCCCATCGCCAAGAGCGTGATGGAGGCGGTCATCAAGAGCAAGCAGTGACCCCTGTCACGTCCCCTTCACATCGGTGCACGTTGCGATACCGGTCCGGTATCGGCTGACGGGCTTGGCCAGGTCACACAAATGAACCCGGGTACCGTAGGCCCGGACGGCACACCGCCGGACCACACACAGGTGCGGTCGGGACCGACGGAGAGGGCTGGTAGGAAGCATGGAAGAGCCGCGTCGCCTCGGCGGCCGGTACGAGCTGGGTCACGTGCTCGGCCGTGGTGGCATGGCAGAGGTCTACCTCGCACATGACACCCGCCTGGGCCGCACCGTGGCAGTGAAGACGTTGCGCGCCGACCTCGCGCGCGACCCTTCCTTCCAGGCCCGGTTCCGCCGGGAGGCCCAGTCGGCCGCCTCGCTCAACCATCCCGCGATCGTCGCCGTGTACGACACCGGCGAGGACTACATCGACGGGACGTCCATTCCGTACATCGTGATGGAGTACGTGGACGGCTCCACCCTCCGCGAGCTCCTCCACTCGGGCCGCAAGCTGCTGCCCGAGCGGACGCTGGAGATGACCATCGGGATCCTCCAGGCGTTGGAGTACTCCCACAGAAGCGGCATCGTCCACCGCGACATCAAGCCGGCCAACGTGATGCTCACCCGCAACGGCCAGGTCAAGGTCATGGACTTCGGCATCGCCCGCGCGATGGGCGACTCCGGCATGACGATGACGCAGACGTCGGCGGTCATAGGAACGGCCCAGTACCTGTCACCGGAGCAGGCGAAGGGCGAGCAGGTGGACGCCAGGTCCGACCTGTACTCGTCCGGGTGCCTGCTCTACGAACTCCTGACGGTCCGCCCGCCGTTCATCGGCGACTCCCCGGTCGCGGTGGCCTACCAGCACGTACGGGAGGAACCGCAGCCCCCGTCGGTGTTCGACCCCGAGATCACGCCCGAGATGGACGCCATCGTCCTCAAGGCCCTGGTCAAGGACCCGGACTACCGCTACCAGTCCGCCGACGAGATGCGCATCGACATCGAGGCCTGCCTCGACGGTCAGCCCGTCGCCGCCGCGGCGGCCATGAACCCGGTCGGCTACGGCGGCTACGGCTACCCCAACGACCAGGCCACCACCGCCCTGCGCTCCGACGCCGGCGCGACCACCATGCTCCCCCCGATGAACCCGGACGACGGCGGCTACGGCTACGACCAGGGCCCTCGACGCCGCCAGCAGAAGAAGTCGAACACCTCGACGATCCTGCTGGCCGTGGCCGGCGTGCTGGTGCTGGTGGGCGCCATCCTCATCGCCAAGTACGTGTTCGACGGGCAGGCGGTGAACAACGCCGCCTTCAAGAACCCGAACTTCGTCAGCCGGACCCAGGCCGACGCGCAGAGGGCGGCGGGGGTCGTCGAGCTGAAGCTGGAGTTCACCCCCAAACCCTGCGAGAACGAACCCAAGGGCAACATCTGCGAGCAGGACCCGAAGGCCGGCGCGGACGTCAAGAAGGGCGACACGATCGCGCTGGTGGTGTCGACCGGAGCACCGAAGGTGGTCGTACCTAGCGTGCTCGGCGACGACATCGACGAGGCTACGAACAAGCTTGAGGGCGACAAGTACGGGTTGAACGTCAAGACGGTGACCAAGGAGTCTCCCGAAGACCCGGGGAAGGTCCTGGAGCAGTCCCTGGACGTCGGCGACGAGGTGGAGAAGGGCACGACGATCACCCTCACCGTCGCCAAGGCGGTGGAGAAGTCGACGGTCCCGGACGTCACCGGCCAGGACTGTGACACCGCCAAGCAGCGGATGGCGGACAACAACCTCGTCGGCGAGTGCACGGAGATCGAGACCCAGGACGACAACCAGGTCGGCAAGGTCATCGCGACCTCACCGCCGGCCAACACACAGGCCGACCCGGGGTCCAAGGTGACCATCCAGATCGGCAAGAAGACCCAGCAGAAGGTCCAGGTCCCGCCCGTCATCCAGAAGAGCGTGGGCGAGGCCAGGGCCATTCTGCAGGCGGCCGGATTCACCAACATCCAGTTCGCCCAAGGCAGCGACCAGAGCGACGGCGCACTGGTCATCGCCCAGGATCCGGCGATCGGCACCGAGGTCGACAATCCCGGCGCCACCCAGATCACGCTCCAGACCGTCAACTTCGGCGGCGGAAACAACGGCGGCGGGGGCGGCGACAACAACAATGGCGGCGGCCCCTTCGGCTGACCAAAGCGACGCCGCGGCCCATCGCGAAGACTCCCGAAGTTGCAAAGCGGCAGAAGCCATAGGTAATTGGAACATATAGGGGGTCGAGAAGGCGGCCGGTAGTTCACACAAGCGCTCGGTTGGGACATCCCAGCCGAGCGCTTTGCGCAGGTGGCTATCGAGCGTAACTTCTGCCCACGCTGCCGCAGAGCGAAACGAACCTCCGGTCAAACCGGCGCGCCCTACTGATCACCAACTGCATAATCACTTCATTAACCAACTATTGGTGTGATCAGATGGGTGATGCCATTGGCGCATGCGCATGCCAACCGGTGGCCATTTCGTGCACTCATCGAGAAGGGGAACTCAATGCGTACCGCAGCACGCGTCGCGGCTGTTGCTGCTGCCATGATCACCACCATGGCAGCAGCCCCTACGGCTCTGGCGTCCGAGCAAACCGTCCAGGCCGCTTACTGCGACTCCAGTGGTTACACCGCCGCCCAGGAGCCGATGGAGCGCTGCACCACCCTCACCAACGGCATTCTTTACCATGTCAAGCGCTATATCGGTCCCGGTACCAACATCTACACCACCTACAGCAAGACCGGTGGCAGTACCGTCAGCGGCGTCCAGCTCGGGTACAACAAGGGCGGTACCAACCGCTACTCCTCCAGCTTCAGCATCAGCTCTGGCGACACCGTCAAGAAGACCTGGACGGTGGACGAGGACAAGTCCTGCGACACATCGACTGGCCTCCTGAAGTACCCCGGTGGCAGCTACCAGACCCCTGTCACTCACTGCTGACCCGCTCCCCAAGCACCACACCTCGCGCCCCGCCCACACCGGCGGGGCGCGCCTCGTCCCCGCCCGTGGAAAGACAATCCACTGTGTTCACCGCAATCTTCAAAGATCACTACGGATTCCTTGCTGTCCTGAGCGCTCTCGCCCTCGTGGCCGGCTTGGCTGCCTGGCGCATCGCCATCCGCCTGCACAACCCGCACGGCATTTGGTGGCTCGCCCTCGTCGGCACTCTCACCGGGGTCCTCGGTGTCACTTCCTTCGGAGGAGCCGGCGAAGCGAGCGGCAGGTGCGTGATCAACCATCAGCTCGCTGAACCCTTCCACACCACACAGGGCATTTGGAATCTGGCCATGTTCCTTCCGATTGGCTTCTTCGCACTCCTCGCCCTACGTCGCCCCCTGCCTGTCTTCATTGGTGTCGTCGCCATGCCGTGCGTCATCGAACTGACTCAGGCTCTTGTGCCCGGCATAAGTCGCAACTGCGACAGCGCTGACGCCGAGATGAACATCATCGGCGGCACTCTCGGCTTCCTTACCGCAGGCATACTCCTCGCCACTCGACGCGGACTCCAGTGGCGCGGTTCGGCAAAACCATCAATCATCACCGCCCTGACCCTCCTCGTCGCAGGTCTCGCTGCTTTTCAGACCTCCATCACCCCCCTCAACTACGAAGGCACGAGCCTCAGTGACACCACCAGCACACAGGAACAGGCCGTCCGTGAGGCTGTCGAGCAAGCCTTCGGCGACCACTACTCGATCGGCCGCGTCCACTTGCAGCCTTGCACGGGCGTCCGCTGCGCCAACCTGACGTTCAACATTGCTGACGAGGGCTACGCGAGTCTCGAATGGCCCTCCCGCCGACACCTCAACATCCTTCTGGAACCGAGCGACACTCCTGGCCCTGGCAGTTTCCCCGTCTCCGGTGCCACCACCCCACACAACGCCGACGATGCGGCTCGTATCGCCGATCGCTACATGCGCGACCACTACCCCTGGGCGATACACGCCACAATCCGCAACACCTATGCAGTGGGCGAGAACGCTTCTTTCGGCTGGATGACAAGCTGGCGCTTCAGGCAAAAAAACGTCCTAATGCCCCGCATGTTGGACGTCGAGATCAACCGAGCCGGGCGGGTCTCTCAAATCGACGTCATCCAAGGTCCTATCCGCCTAAGCAATCTGCCCGCAGCCAAGCTCAGCGGTAAGCAGGCCGAGCAAGCAGCTATCCGACAGGCGAATAAAATGGCCTCTGACAACGGACGCGAGCTCAGAGGACTGAGCGCCCACGCCACCACGCTCAAGGCCAATAAGCGGGAAAATGGCTGGCGGCCAGAATGGCTAGTTAGCACGGGCATTACCAGTGAGGGAGATGCTGGCTTCACCCCGGCAGACACCGCATGGGTCGATGCTATCAGTGGAACCGTCTATGACAGCGCCTATCCCCCGCAATAGCAGCTCGCTGACCACCAGCTACGAAGAGCGCGTGAGGACAGGCCTGGCATCTCCGTCCTGAACGTCTTACACACACCCATCACATTGTTTGAGGCATGCCATGTTTACCCAATGAGCTTGCAAACACGGCCCATTAGATCCCACCCTTACAAAGACCTTCGAAGGCGTTCCATGCGCACAGGGAGCGCGGTGGTTCCCCTCGCGGCCACCTCGCCCCCATCCGCTTCGTCCTCCTCTTCTTCAGGCGGGGCGGGCAGGCGCATGCCCCGGCTCTCCGCGACCCTGAGTGCGTCACTCAGACATGCGCCGAGTTGTGCCGCCACGTACCGCAGCTCAAGAGCTGACGCCTTGGAGTCCTCGATCACTTCCCGGGAGTGCATAAGTACGTCTTCACCCATGGAGAGTTGAACGACCTCCATGCCATCAGCGAGACGGGAGAGATAACCCCCGTGGATGTCCTTGCGTAAGAAACAGGGCTTGCCTTCCGGTGAAGGCCACGGCAAAAGGCGCACAACTGCTGACGTCTCATCAAAAATGGCCTGGTGTTGCCGCTCTTCGTCCGTTCCGTGCGCCACTTCGCGCCCCTCCTCCGGTCGTTGGGTAGGAACGACCATATGAGGGGACCAGAATCTGGCCCTACGGGCATGCGCGACAGTTCGGGCAGATGGGCCGTGTAACTACCACGCAGCGTGGTAGTTACACGGTCGGCACCAAGGGGCGGCTGCCCTCCGGCGCATGCGGGGCAACCATCCCGATGACAGGTCGTCAGCCGATGACTCCCAGGTGGCGGCCGACTTCGCGCATCTCAGGTGTCAGCGTCCGCTTGCGCTTGGCCGCGACTTCTTCCCAGGTGTAGGCGGCCATGTTCTGCTGATCGAGCCAGGTCGGTGCCACGCGGCAGAGCCGTACCAACTCCTCTTCGGCGCGCGCTGGATCGCCGGTACGGACGTGGGTACAGGCCACGTCCAAAGCGAACCGGTTGCGGTCGTTCTTCGCTGGAGAGCCGAGCCGCTTCCATGCTCTTGAGGTGAGGGCTTCCTCTTCTTCTACTCTGCGCACCACGGCCTGCGCATCGCCGATGATCATCGCGTCTTCGAGTGACTTCATGGCTGCTGTAAGGGGACCGAACCCGTCAGCGCCGGGAAGTCCGTACTGGTGCTCGTGGCCGATAGCGGCTGCGGCAACAGAAGCGGCCCGGCGGTAGTCCCTGGCCTCCTGCGGACGGTTGTTGCGAATGGCGGCCGCCGCCGCTTCCATCGCCATAGAACCCCACACCGCATAGCGGTCGGGGTCAGCCCCTGTAATCCTCGGCTCAACGAGATCCATGGCGTCGATAGCCACACTCTCCGCCTCGTCGAACCGGCCGGTCCGCAACAATACGAAGCACAGGGTGCGGGCCATAGCAGCCACGGTCACCACGTCATCGGCCTCACGTGCGTCCGCGATGGCCCCCCTCACGGCTACGTGGGCGATGTCGAACTGTGGGATCTGGTTGAGGTATCGCCCCACCAGGCCAAGTACTTCCGCGCGGGCGAACAGTGCTTGTCGCCGCTCTTCTCCGTCGGCGTGGTAGGCAACCGCCGCATCGGCGGCGCGCACCAGAGCCGGGAGGGCCGCCGCGAGACTCTCGTAGCGGCCCGCAGGGTAGAGGAGGGCAGCGTCCCTGGTCTCACGTCGCAGGCGGTGGATGTCCGGCTCATCACCCGTCGGCGCCAGAGCAGTGGTCGGTGCGGCCAGCGCGACGGGCGGGGTCAACGCGATACGCAGATCCCGGAGGTTCAGCGGCTCGGGCCGGTTGTGTCTCTCGCGCTCCGGCAGATCTTCCGCCAGCAACTGAGAAGTCTTGACGTTCAGAGCGCGGGCGATGGTGTGCAGTGTCTCCATCGAGCAGCTACTGCCCTCCTCGACCTTCGCGACGGTCGAGGGAGAGAGATCGGCTGCACCTGCCAGTTCGAGCTGGGACAGTCCAGCCTGACGACGGTGCTATCGGACGTTGTCCCCAAGTGCACTCATGGACCCGCCTCGTAGGTGGTGTGCGTCGTAACTCCACGGTACGCCGCACCGGCCAACTACGGGCACGAGCAAGGAACCTGCTGGTGAGCACTCGATACTTCACCCCGCGAGGCCGCTGAGGCAGTGAGCCTTTCCCAACCTCAGTTTGAGGCGTTGAGGTGGAGGGTGAGGACGGCTTGGACGAGTGCGGTTATGCGGGTGGTGCTGCATCGGAGTTTGCGCGGGAGCCGCCAGGTCTTGAGGGTGGCCATGGCCTGTTCGCCGAGCGCGCCGATCTTGGCGTGAGAGCTGTTGACGGCCTGCTGACCTGCGGACAGCTTCGCCCAGTGGCCGCGGTAGGGAACCCGCACCGTACCGCCGGCTCCCTGGTACGCCTTGTCGGCCCAGCAGGGGATGTCCGCCTGGGCCAGGGTGTCGATGATGCTGTGGGTGCGGGCGGCGCGGATGTCGTGGACCGCGCCGGGCAGGGCGGCCGAGGCCCACAGCAGACGCCCGAACGGATCGGCGATGACCTGCACGTTCATCCCGTGCTTCTTGTGTTTTCCGGAGTAGTACGGGCGGTCGGCGGCGATGCGGTCGATCGGCAGCAGTGTTCCGTCGAGGATCACGAACGCCTTGCGCTCTGCAGTCCGGACGGCCGTGGCGAGGTCGGGCGCGAGAGCGGCCAAGGCCTCGACCGCCTCGGCCACATACCGGTGGACCGTGCTGGTCCCAACGCCGAAACCGGCCGCGAGCTGCGCGTAGGTGTGTCCGCACCGCAGGTGTGCCAGGACCAGCAGGGCCTGGCAGTCCGCCGGAAGCCGACCCCAACGCGTACCGAGCTCACGGCGACGGGCAGCCAGCAGGCGGGACAGGAACCGAAGGGCCGAGCTGGACAGATCGATCTCCGATGGGTAGACAAGCACATGAAGCTCCGGGCGGACAGGTTGCTCTTGGTCGACAACCCATCTACCAGGAGCTTCATCACCTCTTCCCGCACGCGGCCCCCACACCAACTCACGCCGCTGTCAGCCAGGTTGGCAAAGGCTCAGTGAGCAACAACCTGTTGCATCGCCATGGCAGGAACTGGAGTCCAACGATCTGCGGGCACTTCGCGGCCCTGATCTGCATGAATATCAGGAACTCAACTTGAGTTCCTGATATGGAAGTTATCCACAGCACCATCCCAACCCAGCCTTCAGTCAGGTTGCCTGAAACGGTGCCGGTGCTCGCTCGGACACGCATACGAAATTCGACCGCAACTTCATATACCTGAACTCGTTGGGCGGGTAAGGAAAACCCCGCGAGTTGAGGAGAAACGGAACGTGATCAACGAAACGGCACTACTGGAGTCGAAGACTCTGCGCGACAGCGCGCTGGAGCGCACGGACGTGCTCGACAGGGTGAAGGTGCTGTCACTGCTGCCGGACGGGATGCATGTGACGACGGCGATGGTGGCGACGTACTTTCAGGTCGGCATCAAGGCCATCCGCTCTCTTGTGCTCGACCACAACGCGGAACTGCAATCCAACGGCTACCTGGTTTTGACAGGTCCAGAACTAAGCTCCTTCAAGGAGCTAAGTGGGATCCAGTCCCACACTCGCCACCTCGCCCTCTTCTCCCGGCGAGCCGTTCTGAACGTCGCCATGCTCCTCCGCGACAGCGAAGTCGCACGTCAGGTGCGCGTGTACCTCCTCGACATGGAGTACATGGCGCGTTCCCAGCCTGTGGAAAACCTCGTCCAATCCAACGTGCCCTCCCTCGACGACCACATCGACCAGCGCATCACCCACATCCTCGGCAAGACCGTCCTGCCGATGTTCAACGCGCTCATCGCCACCTCGGGCGAACACCGACGCGAACTCATCGCGCTCCGCGAGGACATCGAGAACGTCGAACGGAAGCTGTGCTGGCACCACCGGCGGCTCAACGCCCTGGAAGGAGAAACCCCCACGGACAGCGTCAGGGCGTCGATCCAGGCCATGACCTGGCAGGCGTTCGAACACCATGTCGCCGAGCTGCTGCGCCGGGACGGCTGTACGGACGTCGTCGTGCGGCAAGCCCGCACCGACCGGGGCATCGACGTCACCGCCCTCACCGCCGACGGACGGACCGTGGCCGTCCAGTGCAAGAACCGGTCCGGCCGCAAGTCCGTCCCGAGCGCGGACATGCAGAAGTTCGCCGGTGCGGCACGAGCGATCAACCGCGTCGACATCGCCCTGTTCGTCGCCACCTGCCAGTTCAGCGCGGAAGCACAGGCCATCGCCGATCTCAGCGGGGTCGCCACCGTGAACCGTGAAGAGGTGGAGGCCTGGAGCGCCGGGGCCCGCCTCAAGGCACTGCGTTGATCCCGGGAACGGATTCCGTCAGCGCAGTTCCTCAGGAACCGTCCTCTTCGAGTCCACCCTCTCCACCCGCACCAGTTCCCCCCACACGATGTACCGGTATTCCGAGGTGAACACCGGTGTGCAGGTCGTCAAGGTGATGTAGCGGCCGGGTTTCCGTTTGCCGGATTCCTTTGGGATCGCGGAAAGGACCTGGACGTTGTATTTCGAGGTTTCCGGGAGGGTGTCGTAGACCTTGTAGACGTACCAGTCGTTCTTCGTCTCGAAGACGATCGGGTCGCCCTTCCTCAGCTTGTCGATGTTGTGGAACTTGGCGCCGTGGCCGTCCCGATGCGCCGCCAGCGTGAAATTGCCCTGCTTCGCCTGCGGGAGCGCCGACTTGACGGGGTCCAGGTAGTAACCGGCGACGCCGTCGTTCAGGACCTTCGAGGACGTGCCCTTCTTGACCAGGACCTCGCCGTTCCCCATCGCCGGGACATGCAGGAAGCCGATTCCGTCCTTGGTGTCCAGGGCGCCCGGGCCGGAATTCGCGGCGGCCCAGTGGTCGCGTACCTCGTCGCCCTGCTTGTCCGCCTCGCGGTCGGCGACGACATTCGTCCACCAGAGCGAATACACGACGAACAGACCGAGCACCAGGCCCGACGTGATGAGGAGTTCACCGAAAAGGCTCACCGCGGTGGCCACTTTGCCGCTCATGAGGCGCGGGCGGGGCTGCGACGGGGGAACCGGAGCGCCGGCGGTCTGCTCGTCCTGATCCGTCGTCGCTACCACTCTTCATCTGCCCTTACTGTCTGCCCTACTGCACGAGCGCATCCGGCTTGCCCTTGCTGCGCGGCCGTTCCTCGACCATCTTGCCCCACACGATCATCCGGTACTTGCTGGTGAACTCCGGCGTGCATGTCGTGAGGGTGATGTACCGGCCGGGCTTCGTGAAACCCGAGCCGTTCGGAATCGGGTTCAGCACACTCGTGTTGCTCGGCGACGTCACCGGCAGGATCGACTCCATCTTGTAGACGTAGTACTTGTCCTGCGTCTCGACGACGATCGCGTCGCCCTTCTTCAGCCGGTTGATGTACCGGAACGGCTCGCCGTGCGTGTTGCGGTGACCCGCGAGCCCGAAGTTGCCGGTCGCCGCGGACGGCATCGCCGTGCTGAGGCCGCCCCCCGCGTAGTGCCCGACCATGCCCCGGTCCAGCACCTTCTCCTTGCTGGTGCCCTCCGCGATCGGCACCACCACGTCCAGCTTGGGTATGTCCAGGATCGCGAAGCCCTGCCCGGGCTCGAACACCCCTGGGGCACCCTTCCCGCTCGCCCAGTCGTCCTGGAGGCTGGTCGTCTCGTTCCCGGCCTGCGCGTGCGCCCGGACGTTCGTCCACCACAACTGGTAGGTCACGAACAGCAGCATCAGTACGCCGGTGGTGATGAACACCTCGCCGACCGCCCGGCTCGCCATCACCGCCATGCCCGGCTTCTGCGCCCGCGCCGCCTGCCGCGCCGCGACCCGGGAGAGCGGCGCACCCTCCGCCGCCGTCTCGGCGGGCACATCCTCGGATGCCGGGGATGCTTCGGATGCCTCCTGCGGGCCCTCAGGGCGCCCATGGCGGGCCTTGGCGGCCTTCCGGCGCGCTGCCCGCCCACCGGCCACAGAAGGGCCCTCAGGGGCGCCTGTGGCCCCTGAGGCGGTCGGGGCCGCGGAGACCGGCCCCACGCCGGCTATTCGCGGCGCCTCCGGACGCGGATCGGTACGCGGTTCGGCAGGCAGGTCCGCCAGCCGCAGCGCCACCGTCTCCTGGTCGATGGCGACAGGCGGAGGCACGAAGGCAGGGGGCGCCGGAGCCGGCACCGGAGGTGCCACGGGCGGCGGCGAGGCAGGAGAGGCCGCCGGAGACGCGTACGGCACCGGCTCCTCGTACACCCCGACCTGCCAGTCCTGCGCGTACCCCCGCGATTCGTACCCCGACTCGGGGCCGGGATCCCGGTGCCCGGCCGCCCCGCGCTCGGCCGAGGCGTCGTAGGGCCGCCCATGACCGCTGCGGCGCCGCCGCCCCCGCGCGCGGGGCTGCGCCGGAGGCGGATCGTTCCGCTGGCCGGGCAGCGGGTCGCTCAGCGGGTCCGCCAGTCCGTCCACCGCCGCCGCGAACGCGCCGGGCGCCTCGTACGGCTGTTGCTGCCCGTACGAGGTTCCCTGGTCGCCGGTACCTTCGCCGAACGCGGCGCCGGACTCGCGCTCGGGGCGCACGGCGGTCACGCCGAGGCCCTGCCCACCACCGGGGCGAGCCCCGCCGACCTCGCCACAGCACCCCGGTCACCGCACTCCGCCAGCCAGTTGGCCAGCATCAGGTGACCGTGCTCCGTCAGCACCGACTCCGGGTGGAACTGCACACCCTCGACGGGGAGCGAGCGGTGCCTCAGGCCCATGATGATGCCGTCGTGCGTACGAGCGGTCACCTCCAGCTCGGCCGGGACCGTCGCCGGCTCCGCCGCCAGCGAGTGGTAGCGGGTCGCCGTGAAGGGCGTGGGGAGACCGGCGAAGACGCCCTTGCCCTCGTGCTCCACCAAGGACGTCTTGCCGTGCAGCAGCTCGGGCGCCCGGTCCACCACACCGCCGTACGCCACCTGCATCGACTGCATGCCCAGACAGACACCGAACACCGGCACCCCGGTCGCCGCGCAGTGGCGGACCATCTCGATGCAGACGCCGGCCTCCTCGGGCGTACCCGGGCCAGGCGACAGCAGCACACCGTCGAAGCCGTCCTGCGCGTGCGCCGTCGACACCTCGTCGTTGCGCAGCACCTCGCACTCGGCGCCCAACTGGTACAGGTACTGGACCAGGTTGAAGACGAAGCTGTCGTAGTTGTCGACGACGAGAATCCGTGCGCTCACTGGTCGTTCACCGTCACATCGTTGAAGGGGAGAAGAGGTTCGGCCCACGGGAAGACGTACTGGAAGAGGACATAGACAACCGCCAGCGCCAGTACGAGGGAGAGCAACGCCTTCACCCACGCGTTCCCTGGCAGATGCCGCCAGATCCAGCCGTACATGCCGTCCCTTCCGTCGCCCACGGCACCCGACTCGCAGCACCGGACTCACGCCGTACCTCACCAGATTAACGGCGCAGCGCCTCGGGTTTCCCGGCCTCCACAGGCTGTGTGGCGTCCAGGTGCGCCCAGACGATCAGCCGATGGCTGTGTCCCCACTCCGGATCGCACGTGGTCAGCGTGAGATAACGGCCCGACCGCGTGTACCCGCTCTTACGTGGCACAGGATCGATCACCTCAATGTCCGTGGGTACGGTTTTGTAGGGGCCTTTGTCGATCCGATACGTGAACCAGGTCGTCCCGTCGGTCAGCACCACCGCGTCCCCCCGGCGCAGCCTGGGGAAATCCTTGAACGGATCGCCGTACGTGCGCCGGTGGCCGGCGACCGAGAAGTTGCCCTCCTGGCCGAGCCGCGCGGTGGTGGCGTAGTGGCCGAGACCCTTCTTCAGGGTGCCCGTCCCCGTGCCTTCGAGCACGGGCTTGTTCCACGTGAAACCAAGCCTCGGGATGTACATGATCGCGAAGGCCCTGTCCGGCGGGTAGGGCCCTGGGCGCGATGGGCCGGTCGTCGCCGGGCCGGTGGTGCCCGTGGTGCTCGCGGGGGTGGCCCCCGGCTTCGGCGGTGCCTGTGACACCGCGCCCTTCGACCACCGCTCCCGTAACTGATCGATCTGGTCGTCCATGACGGTGTCGGCCCGCACACCCGTCCAGAACAGCGCGTACACGACGAAGAGCACGATCACCGCGCCCGCCGTGACGCACAGTTCGCTGACCGTCCTGATGATCACGCGCCCCGACACAGGCCCCCCAGCGGTCGGCTACCGGCCGCTCCAGCCGTTCCGAGCTGCTGCCGGCTACTTCACAGGCTTCGCGTAGTGCAGGTCCACTGTGCCCGAGTAGCCGGGCAGAGTCACCGTCCCGTCGTCGTCCAGCTGCCAGCCGAGCCCGTAGACATTGACGTACACCATGTAGTTCTGGATCGCCTTGGACGCCGTGAGCGCGCCCCTCAGCCGGTCCGGGTCGCCGACCGCCGTGATCTTGTACGGAGGTGAGTAGACGCGGCCCTGGAGGATCAGGGTGTTGCCCACGCAGCGGACCGCGCTGGTGGAGATCAGGCGCTGGTCCATGACCTTGATGCCCTTGGCCCCGCCCTGCCACAGGGCGTTCACCACCGCCTGGAGGTCCTGCTGGTGGATGACCAGATAGTCGGGCTGCGGCTCGGGATAGCCGGGGAGCTTCGCGGTGGCGTTCGGCGGTGCGTCATTCAGGGTGACGGTGAGCGCCTCGCCCTTGACCTTCTGGGTGCCCGCGGCCTTCTCCAGCGCCGCCAGCCTGGCGTCCTCGGCCTTGGTGCTGCCGTCGTCGCGCTCGGCGAGCGCCTCGACGTCGTCGCGCAGGGCACCGAGGGACTCGTCGAGCCGGCCGTTCTTGTGGCTGCGCTCCTGGATGAGGTCGGAGAGCTTCAGCAGGGAGGCGTCCGTGCGGATGTTCGTACCCTTGGCGGTGTCGAAGCTCGTGAAGAAAATCAGTCCCGCCAGAGCGAAGACCCCCAGGGTGAGCAACCGCACCGGGCGGAATCGACGGGTACGGGTGGGACTGGTACCCGTCCCGGGAGAGTCTGCAGAATTGCTCAACGTACCCTTATCTCCTTCGGCGCCGCGGAAGCACTACGCTAACGGACGCCCGGGGGAGTACTCAGTGTCCCCTTGTACGCTGCCCCGGAGCCCAGCCCAGTTCCCTGCGCGGCCACGCAGCGCATCGACAGGAGAGACCCTCGTGCCGAAGTCACGTATCCGCAAGAAGGCCGACTACACGCCGCCGCCCGCCAAGCAGGCGACGGCCATCAAACTGAACAGCCGCGGCTGGGTCGCACCGGTCATGCTGGCCATGTTCCTCATCGGCCTGGCCTGGATCGTCCTGTTCTACGTGACCGACGGCAAGCTGCCGATCGACGCGCTGGACAACTGGAACATCGTGGTGGGCTTCGGTTTCATCGCCGCCGGATTCGGTGTCTCGACGCAGTGGAAGTAGGGCTCTACCCAGGGCCTTCCACTGAGTTATCCACAGCCCGGGAGCCTTTCCACACCCCGCCTGGGGAAAAGACGACGATCTGTGGATAACTCATCGAGTGTTGACGCCGGTACGACTGACGGACCGGCAATCGCAATCCTGTTCGCCCCCTGCCTGACCTGGGAAAACTCGGGTCGGTGACAGGGGGCACAGTTGTTCCCGCACACTGTGCACAGGTAGCGCCACGGACTGTGGACAACAGGCACTGAGTGACAGGTGGGACGGGCGCGACGGGCCTCGGCGGGCCGTTACGGGCTGCTAGAGGAGCTGGCCCGTGCGGATCAGGGTCATGGCGAGCACCGCGACCAGGACCACTCCACAGACGCCGTACTGGACGAGGGACCGGCGCTCGCGGGGGGCGTGGACCATGGCGTAGCCGACGACGACACCGGCGACCAGGCCGCCGATGTGGGCCTGCCAGGCGATGTTGCTCGCCCCGAAGGTGAAGATGAGGTTGATCACCAGGAGCGCGAGGATCGGCCGCATGTCGTACTTGAGGCGGCGCATCAGGACGGCGGTCGCGCCGAAGAGGCCGAAGATGGCGCCGGAGGCGCCGAGCGACGGCTGCGTCGGGGCGGCGAGCAGATACGTGAGCGCGCTGCCCGCGAGGCCGGAGACCAGGTACAGCGTGAGGTAGCGGGCGCGGCCGAGGGCGGCTTCCAGAGGGCCGCCGATCCACCACAGGCTGGCCATGTTGAAGATGATGTGCATGGGGCTGCCGTGCAGGAACATCGACGTCAGCAGCCGGTACCACTGCCCCTCCGCGACGCCGTCCAGCGAGGCGCTGCCCTCGTAGTAGGCCCTGCCGACGAGTTCGAAGCTTTGCGTGAAGTCGTCGCCGATCGACAGTTGGAGCAGGTAAAAGGCGACGTTGAGGCCGATGAGGATCTTGGTGAAGAGCCTGGGGTCGGCCGTGACGGTGCCGCCGGCGAGGGTGCGGGGGGTGGAGGCGCTCGGCGCGTGTCCCGTGCCGGAGCCGTTGCGTACGCATTCCGGGCACTGGAAGCCGACGGAGGCGCTGACCATGCACTCGGGGCAGATCGGGCGTTCGCAGCGGGTGCAGCGGATACCTGTCTCGCGGTCCGAGTGGCGGTAGCAGGTGGGCAGGCTCTGGGCGTCCTGTGGGCCCTGTGGGCTGCCTGGCGCCTGGTCCATGAGGTCCCCCAAATCCGTCGGTCCGTCGTCGTGTGCAATGCCCGGCCTCGTGCGCAATGCACCGCCCCGCCCTTCCTTACGGATGGGCGGGGTGTTTGGTTCCCTGCGTGCGCCCTGTGGGGATCAGTCGGATCCCCGGGGAAAAGAGCCTGTGGAAGGGGCTCCCGGGTCTCAGCCCTCGCGGGTCTCGACGACGACCGACTCGATGACGACCTCGTTGACCGGACGGTCGGTGCGCGGGTTGGTCGCCGTGGTCGCGATGGTGTCCACGATCTTCTGGCTGGCCGCGTCGGTGACCTCACCGAAGATGGTGTGCTTGCGGGTCAGCCAGTCCGTCGGGGAGACGGTGATGAAGAACTGCGAGCCGTTGGTGCCCGGTCCGGCGTTGGCCATGGCCAGCAGGTAGGGCCTGTCGAAGCGGAGGTCCGGGTGGAACTCGTCCTCGAACTGGTAGCCGGGACCGCCGGTGCCGTTACCGAGCGGGTCACCGCCCTGAATCATGAAGCCGCTGATCACCCGGTGGAAGACCGTGCCGTCGTAGAGCCTGTCCGTGGACTTCTGACCCGTCTCCGGGTGGGTCCACTCACGCTCGCCGGTTGCGAGTTCGACGAAGTTCCGGACCGTCTTTGGCGCGTGGTTCGGCAGGAGCCGGACTTCGATGTCGCCGTGATTGGTCTTCAGGGTGGCGTAGAGCTGCTCGGCCACGATCTGCCTTCCGTTGTCCTCTTGTGACTCCCAGATCCTCGCACGGTGCGCGCCGTGCGTTGCCCGGCACCCACCTCCGGGGGGTGAATCCGACGCTTTCGCTTGCTCCGGGAAAACAGGTCGAGTAGGTACGGGTCGAGTAGGTACGGACGGGGGCGCGGGGCCGCGATCCGTGGCATTGTCGACGACAGGCTCCCGATGCCCTGTTTTCGTCGAATTCATCGCTCTTGCATGTGATCGTCATCCACTGTCACCCGTGATCGGTTCGGTGCCGGCGCTCCCGCGTGATCGGCCGCCCATGACCCGGATGCCCGCCATCACATGCCTTACGGCGTATTGCCGGGCATGATCCGTCAAAGGGTGGAGAGTCGATAACCGTACGCCACCGAGGAGGAGGATCCCGTGACCCGCATCGAAAGCGTGCGTGCCGCTACCGGCTCGGCCAAGGACAGCGTCCTGCACGCCGCGGACGTGGTGGCGCCCTACGCCGACACAGCCAAGGACAAGGCCACGCAGTACGCACTCGAGGCACGCGTACGGCTCGCGCCCAAGGTGTCCCAGGCCGCGGAGCAGGCGCGTGTCCAGTACGGCACGCATCTCGCGCCGCGGCTGGAGCAGGCCCGTACGCATGTGCCGCCGAAGGTCGACCAAGCCGCCCATGAGGCCGCCGCCCGTACCGCCAGGGCCGCCCGTCAGGCCGCCGACTACACCGGGCCGCGCGTGGAGCGTGCGGTCGCGGCGGCCGGGCCCGTACGAGAGGAGGCCGCCGCGCGCGGTGCCGCGGCCCTGGCCGCGCTGCGCGGTCAGGTCACACCGCAGGAGATCAGGAAGCTGGCCCGCAAGCACCAGCGGCGGGCCCGGGCCGGCCGGCTCGCGAAGGGGCTGGCCGCGCTGGCCGTCCTCGCGGGCGGCGCCTTCGCCGCGTGGAAGTGGTGGGACAAGCAGGCCAACCCGGACTGGCTGGTCGAGCCGCCGGCCGCGACCGAGGTTCCGGAGGCGGGCCGGCTGACATCCGTGGACGGCACCGGCCCGTCGGTCCTGTCTCCCGAAGTCCAGGCGAAGGAGGCCGAGTCGGAGGCGGGGGACGACGAGGACCGCCACTGACGGCTGTTCGGCAGCGGTGTTTCACGTGAAACACCGCCCCCAGTGATCTTCCCGGGACGTCCTGCCGGGTCGACGAAAAATGCCCTCTGAGCCGCGTTTCCGCGGCTCAGAGGGCATTTCGGCTGTGGAGCCTAGGGGAGTCGAACCCCTGACATCTGCCATGCAAAGACAGCGCTCTACCAACTGAGCTAAGGCCCCGAACAGAAGGCGTCCGCCCAGAACCACCAGGTACTGGTGGGCGCCGACGACCAGAGTACCGGGTCACCCCCGGTATCTCGCAAAAGGATTGGGGGTCCCCGTGGACGACCACTCTCCGTAAGATGCTCGTCGTGGTTCGCTACAGCGAACCGCGGTATTTGGGGAAGCGATGGGGAGACGCAATGGATGCCGCACAGCAGGAAGCCACCGCAAGAGCGCGGGAGCTTCAGCGGAACTGGTACGGGGAGCCACTGGGGGCGCTCTTCCGTAAGCTCATCGACGATCTTGGGCTCAACCAGGCTCGTCTCGCGGGGGTACTTGGGCTGTCCGCGCCGATGCTGTCACAGCTCATGAGCGGCCAGCGGGCCAAGATCGGCAATCCGGCCGTGGTGCAGCGCGTGCAGTTGCTGCAGGATCTGGCCGGTCAGGTCGCGGACGGCAGCGTCAGCGCGGCCGAGGCGACCGAGCGGATGGACGAGATCAAGAAGTCCCAGGGGGGATCGGTGCTCAGCAACACCACGCAGTCGACGACGAGTTCGGGGGCGCCCACGGTCAAGCGGGTGGTCCGCGAGATCCAGTCGCTGCTGCGCTCGGTGTCGGCCGCCGGCGACATCATCGACGCGGCCGACACTCTCGCCTCGACCCACCCGGAACTGGCAGAGTTCCTCCGGGTGTACGGCGCGGGCCGCACCTCTGACGCCGTGACGCACTACCAGTCCCACCAGAGCTGAGCCTCCGGCCCGGCCGCCGACCGGGGGTTCGGCGGCCGGGCCACAGTTCAGGGCCACGAGTGGGGCAGGAGAGCAGTACCACTCGCCGGTCCGGAACCGATCCGGAAACGGTCCGGATTCGACCGAGCGGTGATCCGAAGGGGGATCGACGCAGAGCCATGGGTGAGGTCTTCGCCGGGCGGTACGAACTGGCCGACCCGATCGGGCGCGGGGGAGTCGGCGCTGTCTGGCGCGCCTGGGACCACCGCCGCCGCCGGTACGTGGCCGCCAAGGTCCTCCAGCAGAGCGACGCCCACTCGCTGCTGCGCTTCGTCCGGGAGCAGGCCCTGCGGATCGACCACCCGCATGTCCTCGCCCCGGCCAGCTGGGCCGCCGACGACGACAAGGTCCTGTTCACCATGGACCTGGTCGCCGGAGGCTCGCTCGTCCATCTGATCGCGGACTACGGGCCCCTGCCGCCCGCGTTCGTCTGCACCCTCCTCGACCAGCTCCTCTCCGGCCTCGCCGCCGTGCACGCGGAAGGCGTCGTCCACCGGGACATCAAGCCCGCCAACGTGCTGCTCGAAGCGACCGGTACGGGCCGCCCTCGGCTGCGGCTGTCCGACTTCGGCATCTCGATGCGGCTGGGCGAGCCACGGCTGACGGAGACCGACTACGTGGTGGGCACGCCCGGTTACTTCGCCCCCGAACAAATGCTGGGCGCGGACCCGGACTTCCCCTCCGACCTGTTCGCAGTCGGCCTGGTCGCGCTGTATCTCCTGGAAGGCGCCAAGCCGGACTCCAAGGCCCTCATCGAGTACTTCGCGGAACACGGCACGCCCAAGGCCCCCCAGGGCATACCCGAGCCGCTCTGGCAGGTCGTGGCCACGCTGCTGCAACCGGACCCACAGGCGCGGTTCCGCACCGCCACGGGCGCCCGCAAGGCCCTCGCCCAGGCCGCCGAGCTCCTGCCCGAGCCGGGTCCCGACGACGAACTGATCGAGATCTTCGACCAACTCGGGCCTCTCCCCGAGGGATTCGCCCCGGCCGGCCCCCTCAAACCGTCCCCCGGGGTGACCACGACCGGCGGCGCGCGCACCGGCACGGCAACGGCCAGGTCTGACACCGGGCCCGAACGCGGCGAGCCGGACATCCCGCCCACAGGCACACCCACCGGCTCAGCGGCAGCCCGCCCGTACGACCCGTACCTGGACCCGCACCGCGAGCCGAACCCGGACGGCACACCCACCGGCCAGGCGACCGGCGGCACGCACACCGGGCCGGGACCCGGGCTGATGCCGGGTCCGATGCCGAGTCCGTTACCCGGTTCGATACCGGGTCAAGTGGCAGGACCGACATCCGGTCCCTTGCCGGGCCAAGGGTCGGGTTGGATGCCAGGTCGCGTGCCGGCACCGGCAACCGTCCCTCCGCCCCCGGGACCGGGCGCGGGCGCCGTACCGGCCAGGCCGCTCAGGGACCCCGCGCCCTCAAGCGCCGGTTCAGCAGCCGAGCAGCCCTGGCAGTACTCCGGTGCCGCCCTGGTCCGGCCCGGAGCCGAGTCCGTGCCGGGCGGGCACCCGCGACCGGACACCGCCGGCGTTCCTGAACAGCGGCCGCAGACCTCGTCCGCCCCGCCGGCGTACCAGGCTCACCCCCCGCACAGCCACGGCGTACCGCCCCGGCCGGAGGCCACACCACCGCGCCCCGCGCACCCGCCGGCCGCCACCCGGTCCTGCTCCGTGACCGCGAACGCGTCCCGGGGCACGGACCGCCCCAGGTATCCGGGCGCGTCCTGCGCGGTACCGCTCACCTGCACCCGCAGCGTCAGTCCGTACGGCCCCGGGCCGAATCGTTCCGTCACCTGCTCGGCGAGATGTACGACGAGGTAGTACGAGCCGGCGAACCGCATCCCGCTCGTCCGGTCACCGACGCCGTACCGGTTGGCGTAGGCGACGGGTGGCAGCGGATCGAGGGCCGCCGAGCTCTGGCG
>NZ_LIQQ01000243.1 GCF_001418565.1 Streptomyces graminilatus
GGGGTGCTTACTTTCTGAGCTGGGGGTCACTGTGCGGGCTGGTCGCCTTCTGGGCGGGATCTCTGTCCGGGCTGGGGGCGCCTTCCGGGCTGCGATCGCTCTCCGGGCTGGGATCTACCTGCTGGCTGGGGTCAGTTTCCGACTCGGTGATCGCTTCCGACTCGGGGATCACCTCTGCGCGCGGGATCAGTCCCTGGGTGATGGGATCGCCTTCTGAGTGGGGCATGCCAGAAGTTGTCCACAGGCGCCGGAAATCCCCTCGGGCAATGTCGGTCCCGGCCTCTACCTTCGGCTCATGAGTTATCGCGATGTCGCCTCGAAGCAGGTCGTCATCTGGGCCTGTACGTCCGTCGGCGCCCGGATGCCGGTGGCCATGGCGCCGCTTGCCGTGGTGTTCCTGGTGCGTGAGCGTCCCGGCGGCTATGCGCTGGGCGCGGTTCTCGCCGCGGCCTATGTGCTCGGCGAGATCGTCGGCGCCCCGGTGCTCGGCATGCGGCTGCGACCCGAACGGGCCCGGCCCCAGTTGGCCACGGGCCTCGCGGCCGGATGCGCCGGGTTCGTGGGCCTCGGGGCGCTTCCCGGGGCGCATCCGGTGGTCCTGGCCGCGTTCGCGTTCCTGGCCGGTGGCGCCCCGGCCGCATCCGCCGGCGGCCTGCGCGCGATGCTCACCGACCTGGTCCCGGAACGTGCCGTGGCACAGGCGATGTCCACGGAGTCGATACTCGTGTCGGTCATCTGGGCCGTCTCGCCCGCCGCCGTCACCGGTCTTGCCCTGGGCGTCGCGCCGCGCGTACCGCCGCTGCTCGCGGCTGCCTTGATGGCCTCGGCGGTCGCGGGCCTGTGGCTGCTGCCGGTGGGCTGGAAGACGGGCGACACGGATGGCGGGGGCGACACGGGCGACGCGGATGGCAGGGGCGGCGCGGGCGGCCAGGGGCGGGCCGGTGAGTCGCCGCTGCGGGTGCTGATCCGTGCCTGGCCGGTGTTCGTCACGGGCGCGGCCGGACTCGCGCTGCTCGGTCTGGCCGAACTCGTCCTGCCCGCCCTCCTCGAACAGCGCGGCATCCGCGTCGGCTGGTCCGGCCCGCTGCTGACGGGTCTTGCGGTGGGCGGCGGCCTCGGCGCGTTCCTCTACGGGCTGCGCGACTGGCCGGGGCTGCCGCGCAACCGCGGTGCCGTGCTGATCTGCGGGATGTCGGCGTGCATGACACTGGTCGCGCTGATACCGAGCGCGACGGGGATCGCGGGCGCGCTGGCCGTGGGCGGCATGCTCCAGGCGGGCGGGCTCCTCAACCGCAACCTGGCGCTGCGCGAGGCCCTGCCGCCGGGCATCCTGGCCGCGGGCTACTCGGTGATGTACGCGGCTGCCGGCGTGGGCTACGCGGCCACCGGCTCCCTCGCGGGCGCCCTGCTGCCGGTGACGACCCCGTCCAACGCCATCCTGGCCGGCGTGGCCCTGACACTGGTGCTGGGGGCGATCGGATGGTGGGGTGAGAAGCGCTCCGGTGAGCGGCCAACGGCACCTGGGGCCGACACGGCCGACATCGCCGTCATGGTCGTGAGCGCCGGTGGCGCCGCCCCGGCGGGCCCGGTGGACCAGGTGGACAGGGGTTCCGCGGGTTCCGCGGGTTCAACGGGACCCCTCGGCTCAGCTCGCGATCCGGGCGCCGACCCTTGCCGCCTCGCCGCCTCCGGCCACCTCGACGCCCCCGGTCCGGAAGGTACGGCGATACGCGGTCGGCGTGACCCCGAGCACCGCCTGTAGGTGCTGGCGCATGGACTGGGCCGTGCCGAAGCCGGCGTCGCGGGCCACCTGGTCGACGGAGAGCCCGGTGGACTCCAGCAGGTGCCGGGCCCGCTCCACGCGCTGCCGGGTGAGCCACTGGCCGGGGCTGACGCCGACCTCCTCGCGGAACCGGCGCGTGAACGTACGTACCGACATCGACTCACGCTCGGCCATGTCGCGCAGTTGCAGCGGCTCGTGGAGGCGGTCGAGCGCCCAGGCGCGGGCGGTGGCCGTGGTCGCCAACTGGGGCTCCGGGACCGGGCGTTGGATGTACTGGGCCTGCCCGCCGTCACGGTGCGGCGGTACGACCGTACGGCGGGCCACCTCGTTGGCGACGGCGGTGCCGTGGTCGCGGCGCACCATGTGCAGGCACAGGTCGACCCCGGCCGCGACGCCTGCCGAGGTGAGCACGTCACCGTCGTCGATGAACAGGACGTCCGCGTCGACCTTGATCCCGGGGAACGTCCGCTGGAAGTGCTCGGCGTCGGCCCAGTGGGTGGTGGCCGGGCGCCCTTCCAGCAGACCGGCGGCGGCGAGCACGTACACGCCGGTGCAGATGGAGGCGAACCGGGTGCCCGGCCGGACGTGGGCGAGGGCGGCGGCCAGCTCGTCGGTCAGCACGCCCTCCTCGAACACCGGGCCGAGTTCGTACGACGCCGGGACGATCACCGTGTCGGCGGTGGCCAGGATCTCGGGGCCGTGGGCGACCTGGACGGTGAAGTCGGCGTCGGTCTCGACCGGTCCCGGCGGCCGGACGGAGCAGGTGACGACCTCGTACAGATGCCGGCGACGGGCGTCCCTGGGGCGGCCGAAGATGCGGTGGGGGATGCCCAGTTCGAAGGGAAGCACTCCGTCGAGGGCGAGGACGACGACGCGGTGGGGCCGGAAGGCAGGCTCCGCCGCGTCCGCCGGATCTACCGGCTCCACCGGGGTGTCCCTTTCAGAGCGAGGCGAGGTCATGGCCCGATCCTAGCGAATGCTGTCCTTCCGGCCACTCGATGGGATGGAATGCGGGCCGGAAACTTGACGGCGTGACGACGACGCCCAGACAGACAGCAGATGGCACAAATGCCGCCCCCGACGCACCCGCCGATGCCGCGGACGCCCCCGATCACGGCCAGAAGCCCGACCGGGCGCCGCGCTTCGGCCCGCGGCGGAGCCGCAAAATGTCACCGCACCGGGCCTGGTTCGTCGCCGCTGTCGCGTTCGTGACGATCATCGGCGCGGCGGCCTTCCGCTCCCTGCCCGGGCTGCTCATTGACCCGCTGCACGCCGACTTCGGCTGGTCGCGCGGCACGATCGGCGCGGCCGTCTCCATCAACCTCGCGCTGTACGGGCTGACGGCGCCCTTCGCCGCCGCGCTGATGGACCGCTTCGGCATCCGGCGGGTCGTCGCGGCCGCCCTCGGGATCATCGCGCTGGGCTCCGGACTGACCGTGTGGATGACGGCGGCCTGGCAACTGATGCTGTGCTGGGGCCTGTTGGTGGGGCTCGGCACGGGTTCGATGGCGCTGGCCTTCGCGGCGACGGTCACCAACCGCTGGTTCACCGAGCGCCGGGGCCTGGTGACGGGCATCCTGACGGCGGCCTCGGCCTCCGGCCAGTTGATCTTCCTGCCCCTCCTGTCGTGGATCATCGAGACGTACGACTGGCGCCCGGCGGCGGTGACGGTGTCCCTGGCGGCCCTCACGGTCGTCCCCTTCGTCTGGCTGCTGCTGCGCGACCACCCGGCCGACGTTGGCCTGAAGCCGTACGGGGCAACGGAGTTCGTACCGAAGCCGCCCCCTGTCCAGGGCGCGGCACGCCGTACGGTCCAGGTGCTGCTGTCGGCGGTCCGCACCGGCCCGTTCTGGCTCCTCGCGGGCACGTTCGCGATCTGCGGGGCCTCCACCAACGGCCTGATCCAGACCCACTTCGTGCCCGCCGCCCACGACCACGGCATGCCGATCACGGCAGCCGCCTCACTGCTCGCGGTCGTCGGCGTCTTCGACGTGGTCGGCACGATCGCCTCCGGCTGGTTCACCGACCGCCACGACCCGCGCCGCCTGCTGGCGGTGTACTACGCGCTGCGCGGAGTCTCGCTGTTGTTCCTTCCAATGCTGCTGGCGCCGTCCGTCCACCCTCCGATGATCTTCTTCATCGTCTTCTACGGCCTCGACTGGGTCGCCACGGTCCCGCCCACGGTCGCCCTGTGCCGCGAGCACTACGGCGACGACAGCGCGATCGTCTTCGGCTGGGTCCTCGCCTCCCACCAGGTCGGCGCGGCCCTCGTAGCCTTCCTGGGCGGCCTGGCCCGGGACATCTTCGGCGCGTACGACGTGGTCTGGTACGCGTCGGGGGCGTTGTGCGCGGCGGCCGCATTGATGGCGTTGGTGATTCGGCGGCGGCCGGTGGGCGGGCTGGTTGCGGCTTGAGGCTGTCCGCCCCCGTTTGACGCGGATTCGCCCCCCCGTCAAACGGTCGTGGGTGGTTTCGGCACCGCTGTCGATCAGCCGAGCGCCTGGCAGGTGGTTCCTGTCATGCAGGGCGGGCTGCGATCTGTCGGCGGGCGGCGTCCCAGATCTCCTCGAACTCCTCGAAGGTCAGCTGCTCCGGATCATGGCCTTCCCACTCCGAGACGGGCAGTTCCGCTGTTATCCCGAACCGGCTGTCGTACTCGGCGAGTTTGCCCGCAGCGTGGGCCTGCTGCCATTCGTCGAGGGAGGCTGCCGCTACCGGGGTCAGTCCAGGCCCTTGGAGCTCGATCTGACGGGTCACCCAACTCTCGGCGTCGACCTCGAAGTAGAACCAGATGTCTTCCAGGTCCCAATAGCAGCGCATCCATGTCGTCACCGGCCCATCATGACGGAGCCCTCGGATCGTCCACAGGGCCGATGTCAGAGCCATGCCGGAGGATCGCGCCCATGCTGATTGCGACGAATGAGGCTGGGCGCGTGATGAAGAGGCCGCCGAACCAGGTGATAGGCACGATGCTGGCGCGAGCCGCGCCTACGGCTGAGCCACGTAACAAATGGCCTGGATCTGCTGCCCGTTGCCGTACCTGTGTGCGGCCTCGCCGGTTCGGAGCCAGCCGAGGCGCTCGTAGAGGCGGATGGCGGCGGTGTCCTTGGCCATGACGTCCAGGACGAGGCGGCGGTTGTGGTGTCGTGCGTAGTGCGTGGCGGTCCGTACGAGACGTTCACCCAGGGCCCGTTGCCGTGCGCCGCTGACGACGAAGAGGCGGGCCAGCACCGCGATGTGCTGCTCGTCGTCCCCACTCCGGCCTGCCCACAGGGTCACGGCGTCCTCGCCACGCGGGCGCATCACCGCCACGTGGCCGACGATCCGCCCGTCGGCCTCGGCGACCCAGGAGGCGAGCACGTCGTCCGACCGCAGCCACGCCTCCGGGTGGGCGACGCCCTCGACCGGGTAGCCGTCGGTGGCGTGGACGTCGGTCAGGGCCGCTGCCGCGCCGGGGAGGTCCGTGTCCTCGTAGGGGCGGATGGTGGCGGTGTTGTCCATGCCGGGCTCCTGCTGGGGGCGGTGTTCAGTCGACGGGCAGTTCGTAGAGCAGGCCGGTGCGGTCCGCGCGGTGCACGTAGCGGGACACCTCGAACGGACTGCCCTCCTGGTCCAGACTCGTGTGCAGAACCTCGATGACGGGGACACCGGAGGGCAGGGCAAGGGCGGCTGCCTCGGCCGGCGTCGGCATGCGTGCGGTGATCTCGTCCCGTACGCGGGTCATGACGTGACCGAGTTCCTCAAGCCGGCCGTAGATCCCGTCCTTGCCGGTGTTGGGCCGGGTGAGCGGTGTGTCCTGTGCTTCGTCCCAGCGCAGGTAGGTCGACACGATCTGGACGGGCTCGTCGTCGGCGAAGTAGTGGTTCTCCCGGTGCAGCACGCTTTCGTCCTCGGCGGGAACGTTGAGGCGCTCGGCGATGTCCTCGGGCGGGCGTGCCCGGGTGATGCTCACGACGTCGATACGGGCCTCCTTGCCCTGACGCTGAGCTTCGAGCCGAAAAGGGGTGAGGCCGGTTTCGCGGTGCGCACGGGAGTAGCGGTCGCTGCCGAAGCGCAGCAGCCTTTGCGGCTCGCGTACGAAGACACCGCTTCCGTGACGTGCCGTCACCAGCCCTTCCTCGGCGAGGAGCCGGATGGCCTCGCGGGCCGTGTTGCGGGCGGCTCCGTACTGCTGGGCGAGATTGCGTTCGGACGGCAGCTTGTCGCCGGGCGCGAGCTGCCCGGCC
>NZ_LIQQ01000244.1 GCF_001418565.1 Streptomyces graminilatus
TCGCGCGATCTCTGTCACATTTCTGGCGGTCCGTCATCTGCCCGCAACACCGGCCAACCGCAGGTAAACACGGGTCAACAGTACGTAAGCAGTCGGTGAACCCGATGTGCGCTACCCCCTGAGGCGCGAGTATCGTCCTCACCTGCACAGACTTATACCGATCGCCTGACACCGGAGGGCACGTTGTCCCGCTTCGCGCTCATCAAGGCACTGCTCGGACCGATCATGCGCCTGATGTTCCGCACACGGGTGGAGGGCGTGGAGCACATCCCCGGGGACGGGCCGGTGATCCTCGCCGGCAACCACCTCACGTTCATCGACTCGATGATCCTTCCACTGGTCTGCGACCGGCAGGTCCTTTTCATCGGCAAGGACGAGTACGTCACGGGCAAGGGCTTCAAGGGCCGCCTCATGGCCTGGTTCTTCACCGGCGTCGGCATGATCCCGGTGGACCGGGACGGGGCCAACGGCGGTGTCGCTGCGCTGATGACCGGCCGCCGGGTGCTGGAGGAGGGCCGCGTGTTCGGGATCTACCCCGAGGGCACGCGCTCCCCCGACGGGCGTCTCTACCGGGGCCGCACCGGTATCGCCCGGCTGACCCTGATGACGGGTGCGCCTGTTGTGCCGTTCGCGATGATCGGCACGGACAAGTTGCAGCCGGGCGGGGCGGGGATGCCCCGGCCGGGGCGGGTCACTGTGCGGTTCGGTGAGGCCATGGAGTTCTCGCGGTACGAGGGGATGGACCGCGACCGGTATGTGCTGCGGGCCGTGACCGACTCGGTGATGACCGAGGTCATGCGGTTGTCCGGGCAGGAGTATGTGGACATGTACGCGAGCAAGGCCAAGGCCGCGTAGGGGTACTTGGGGCTGCGTGTCGGGTGCGGGTTCGTCGTGGCCTGTCGCGCCCCGCGGCGGAGCCGCAGATCGACACAGCCCCGCGCCCCTGAGGGAGCACCCCTGGCGCCCCTTAGGGGCGCTCCAGGTGTTGGCCCCTGAGCAGTACCCACGCCGCTGCCGCCGCTGCCAGTAGCACCACCGCGCCCGCGCCCGCCGCCAGGGCCATTCCGTCTGTGAACGCCGCGCGGGCCGAGTCCAGTAGGGCCTCGGCGGTGTGTGTCGGCAGGCCCGACGCTGTTTCCACCGCGCCGCCCAGTGATTCGTGGGCCTCGGGCGGTGTGCCCGGCGGGGCGGTGAAGTCGCTGTACACACCGGTGACGATCGAGCCGAGCAGGGCGATACCGAGGGCGGCGCCCAGTTCGTACGCCGTTTCCGACACCGCTGCCGCCGCGCCCGCCTGTTCCTTGGGTACGGAGCCCAGGATGACGTCGGAGGTCACGGTGAACGACAGGCCCGCGCCCACGCCCACGACCAGCAGCGCGGTGCCGAGCACCGGATAGCCGGTCGACTCGTCCAGCAGGGCGAGCGCCGCCAGGGCGAGGCCGATGGCCGCCAGGCCGCCCGAGACCACGGCCCGCACCGAGTGGCGCCGGGCCGCCGCACCGGCGAGCAGACCCGCCACCACCGCGCCGATCGCCGCGGGCAGTTCGGCGAGGCCCGCCTCCAACGGCCCCCGGCCCTGCACCAGTTGCAGGAACTGCGAGAGGAAGAACACCAGCCCGGACAGTCCGAGGATGGTCAGCAGATCGGCGAGTACGGCCCCGCTGAATCCCCGGTCGCGGAACAGCCGCATGTCCAGGAGCGGGACGGGGAGCGTGAGCTGACGGCGTACGAAGCCGTACAGAGCCGCGCCGCCCAGGGCCGCCGCGCCCAGCGCCGTCCACGAGACGCCGTGCGACGCCGCCTCCTTGATGCCGTACACGACGCCGATCATGCCGACGAGCGACAGGACGACGCTTCGCAGGTCCCACGGACCCGGCGCCGGGTCGCGCGACTCGGGGAGCAGCTTGATGCCGACGACGACGAGGACCACCATCACGGGCAGGTTGATCAGGAAGACCGAGCCCCACCAGAAGTGTTCGAGCAGGAACCCGCCGACGACCGGGCCGACGGCGGTGCCCGCGGAGGCCGCCGCACCCCAGATGCCGATGGCGAGGCTGCGTTCGCGCCGGTCCTGGAAGAGGTTGCGGATCATGGCGAGGGTGGCCGGCATCAGGGTCGCGCCCGCCACACCGAGCAGCGCCCGCGCCAGGATCATCAACTCCGGTGTCGTGGCGTAGGCGTTGAGGACCGACACCAGTCCGAACGCGGTCGCGCCGATGAGCAGCAGCCGCTTGCGTCCGATGCGGTCACCGAGGCTGCCCATGGAGACGAGCAGGCCCGCGATGACGAACGAGTAGACGTCGCCCATCCACAGCAGCTGGGTGCCGGACGGCTTCAGGTCCTCGCTGATGTAGGGGGTCGCGAGGCCGAGAACGGTCGCGTCGACGGCCACCAGCAGCACGGCCAGCACGAGGACGGACAGCGCGAGCCAGCGGCCCGGACGCATTTCCTCCTCCGTCGCGACGGCCGGCCGCAGGGTGCTGGTCATGATTCCTCTCTCCGTAGCGCGCCGCCGAGCAACAGCTCGACGACCATGTGGGTGAAGTCCTTGGGGGCGGCCCGGCCCTCGCTCACGGCCCAGGCGGCGGAGGCCATGAGCCCGTAGAGCGCCTCGGTGAGCCAGGCCGGGGTGAGGTCGATGCGGAACTCGCCGCTCTGCTGGCCGCGCCGGAACAGCGCGGCGATCCCGGCGTCGATCCGGGCCCAGCCCTCGTACAGCTGCTCGCCTTCGAACAACTGGTTCTCGGTGTAGAGGAACGCGAGCAGTCCGGCGGCGGGTTCCAGCTCCCGCACCAGACGGCGCACGGCCTCCGGTGCGGTGTCCTCGCCGAGTCGCGCGGCCGTCAGAGCCGCCTCGCACTCCTCGATACCGAGCCCTTCGAGGGCCCGTACGAGCGCGTCCCGCCCGGCGAAGAGGCGGTGCAGCGTGGCCCGGCTGATCCCGGCCGCCTTCGCGACCTCGTCCATCGTGGACGTGGATTTCCGGGCCAGAAGGGCGGCTGCGCTGCGCAGCACGTGTTCACGATCGACGGCCATGAGACAAGCGTAAGCCATATGAGACATTCTTGTCTCATGAGAAACGTGTAGGTATCAGAACTGCGCGCTCTACGGCGTCAAAAGGCTCTGCGGGGGCTCAGTGCCAGGGCAACTGCCCGCGTCGCGCCCAGTAAGTGTTCGGCTCCTCCACCAGCGCGGCCAGGCGTGAGAGCTGGCCCTCGTCGAGGTCGACGACCGCCGCGTGCAGATTCGAGGCGAGCTGGGCCGCCGTGGCCGCGCCGGACAGCACCACTCCGGCCCACGGCTGCCGCAGCACCACCGCGAGGGCGACGGCGTCCGCGCCCAGTCCGGTCTCCTCGGCGACCGCCCGTACGGCGTCCGGTGCCTGGCCGGCGGCGAGGCGGCCGTTGGCCATGCCTTCCTTGACGATCACCGTCAGTCCGGCGTCGTGGGCCTCGGCCAGGGCGGGCGCGGCGGAGGTCTCCAGGACGTTGTACGTCGACTGGACGGTACGGAAGAGGGGGTCGCCGTCGACCGTGATGGCGAGGGCGGTGCGGATCGTGTCGGCCTGGGCGGGGCCGCTGGTGGAGAACCCGATGGTCAGGCCCTGGGCGGCGGCCTCGGCGAGACGGGCGTGGAGTTCCTTGTCCGACAGGGCCGGGCTGTCGGGGGTCAGCGAGTGGATCTGGTAGAGGTCCAGGTGGGCGCCGAGCAGATCGTCGGTTTCGGCGCGCTGACGCTCGTACGTTCCGAGGCTGTGGTCCTTGACCTCGTGCTTCTCCGCGTCGGTGGTCCAGCCTGCGGTGTAGGTGTAGCCCCACTTGCTGCCGATCACGACGTCGTCGATGCCGGGGCGCACCTTCAGCCAGTCGGCGAGGAACTCCTCGGATCGGCCGTACGAGCGAGCCACGTCGACATAGCGGACGCCCTGGGCGTAGGCGGCGTCGAGGAGTTCGAAGGTGCGGGTGCGGAGGGCTTCGACGGTGCGGTTTTCGCCGAGGTCGTTGTCCCGGCCGAGGGTGATGTAGCCGGGGCGGGCGATCGCGGCGAGGCCCAGGCCCAGGTGACAGGTGGGGGTTGTGGCTGTGGCCAGGCGGGAGAAGGGCATCGCGGGGTCCGTTCGGTCGGGGTCCGGTACGGGTCTCCGACCAACGTAACCCGCGATCACCTTCGCTTCAGGGGCAGGTGTCCGATGCCTAATTCTTTTTGGCCGTTGCCCACTCGTGCTGGGCCGCCACGTTCTCCTTCACCTCTGCCAGCTGGATCGCCACCGCGCTCGGGGCCGTGCCGCCCCTGCCGTTGCGGGAGGCCAGGGCGCCCTTGACGTTCAGGACCGTGCGGACCTCGGGGGTGAGGTGGGCGCTGATCTTCGCGAACTGGTCGTCGGTGAGGCCGTCCAGCTCGACCCCGTCGGCCTCGGCGGCCTTCACGCACTCGCCGGCGACCTCGTGGGCGACGCGGAAGGGCACGCCCTGCTTGACCAGCCACTCGGCGATGTCGGTGGCGAGGGAGAAGCCGGCCGGGGCCAGTTCCTCCATGCGCTCGCGGTGGACGGTGAGCGTGGCCATCATGCCGGTGAACGCGGGGAGCAGGACCTCCAGTTGGTCACAGGAGTCGAAGACCGGCTCCTTGTCCTCCTGGAGGTCGCGGTTGTAGGCCAGCGGGAGGGCCTTCAGGGTGGCCAGGAGGCCGGTCAGGTTGCCGATCAGGCGGCCGGACTTGCCGCGTGCCAGCTCCGCGATGTCCGGGTTCTTCTTCTGCGGCATGATCGACGAGCCCGTGGAGAAGGCGTCGTGCAGGGTCACGAAGGAGAACTCCTTCGTGTTCCAGATGATGATCTCCTCGGCGATCCGGGAGAGGTTGACCCCGATCATCGCCGTGATGAAGGCGAACTCGGCGACGAAGTCCCGCGAGGCGGTGCCGTCGATCGAGTTGGCCACGCTGCCGTGCTCGAAGCCGAGGTCCTCGGCGACCGACTCCGGGTCCAGGCCGAGCGACGAACCGGCCAGCGCGCCCGAGCCGTACGGGGACACGGCTGTGCGCTCGTCCCACTGGCGCAGACGCTCCGCGTCCCGGGACAGGGGCTGGACATGGGCCAGGACGTGGTGGGCGAACAGGACCGGCTGGGCGTGCTGGAGGTGGGTGCGGCCGGGCATCGCCACGTCCGGGTGGGCCTCCGCGAGGCCGATCAGCGCGTCCTGGAGGTCGGCGATCAGACCGCCGATGATCCGGGCGTGGTCGCGCAGGTACATGCGGAAGAGCGTCGCCACCTGGTCGTTGCGCGAACGGCCGGCGCGGAGCTTGCCGCCGAGGTCGGGGCCGATGCGCTCCAGCAGGCCGCGCTCCAGGGCCGTGTGGACGTCCTCGTCGGCGATCGTGCCGACCAGGGTGCCGTCGGCGACGTCCGCCGCGAGCTGGTCGAGGCCGGCCAGCATGCGCGTCAGCTCGTCGTCCGTGAGCAGGCCCGCCTTGTGCAGCACGCGCGCGTGGGCACGCGATCCGGCGATGTCGTAGGGCGCGAGCCGCCAGTCGAAGTGGACGGACGCGGACAGGCGGGCCAGGGCCTCGGCGGGACCGTCGGCGAAACGGCCGCCCCAGAGCCGTACGTCACCGCTGTTGCTGCTCACTTGCGTTGCTCCTCGAAGGCAGAGAACTGGGGGTGGATGTGCCGCCGCCTCCCCACCCGTACGGAGGGGAGGCGGCGCCGACAACCGTATCGGTGACGCCTGGTCGCGCTTGGCCGCGCTCTTCGACGACAGGCTGCCTCAACCGACGACAGGCTGCCTCAACACTGACATCCACCGGCGTGCATGAGTATGCAGTGCTCTGCATGATTCGTCAATCTTCGTCGGTCTCGGAAAATTTCTCAGGGATGTTTGAAGGGCTCTTGAACACACGAAACCGCTTACCCGTACTTCACGGCAGACGCAGGCGCCGCGTCAGTAAAGCCAGTGGGGACCACACAGCCACCAGTGCCAAGCACCAGTGCCGACAGTGGAACCACGCAGCCACCCCCTTGACCCGAGTGAGGCTTCCGCATGTCCAGGGCTCTTCCGAAGTACAACAAGCGTCGTGTGGGCATCATCGGCGGCGCCGCCGCAGTCGCGCTGTCCGGTGCGATCATCGCCGGTAACGCCCTTGCCGGGGAAACGTCCAAGACGAACACCGCGGCCGGGGTGACCACCAAGGCCGCCGCCGCGACCGTGAACTGCCCGGCCGTCGCCAACAGACTGCCCGCGATCCCCGCGTCGGCGCAGGCCGAGGTCACCCGCAACCTCGCCCTCCTCGACACCCAGATCGCCGAGGCCAACACGCGGCTCGTGAACACGGTCGGCCAGGGCGGCCCGAACTTCGTCCAGAACGCGATCCTCGGTCCCCTCAAGGACAAGCGCGTGGCGACCATCAACCGCATCGCCACCGCCATCGGCCGCACCGCCGCCAAGCCCGTCGGCCTCGACGCGCTGGCCCCCTGCGGCCTCAACGGCGCCGCTGCGGCCCCGTCCCAGGGCGGCAACAACGGCAAGGGCAACGCGGGGAACAACGGCAACGCCGGTAACCAGGGCAACAAGGGCAACAACGGCAACGCCGGGAACAACGCGAACCAGGGCAACAACGCGAACGCGGGCAACGCCGGTAACAACGGCGGCGTCGGCACCATCAGCTGCCCGGACGTCGCCTCGCAGCTCCCCGCGATCCCGGCGTCGGCCCAGGCCGAGGTCACCCGCAACCTCGAACTGCTGAACACGCAGATCGCCGAGGCCAACACGCGCCTGGTGAACACGGTCGGCCAGGGCGGCCCGAACTTCGTCCAGAACGCGATCGTCGGCCCCCTCAAGGACAAGCGCGTGGCGACCATCAACCGCATCGCCACCGCCATCGGCCGCACCGCCGCCAAGCCGGCCGGTCTGGACTCGCTGGCCGCCTGCTCCTTCAGCAAGTGACCCGCACGTTCACCAAGTGATGTGACGGAGACCGTGGCCGCCCGGCGGGGCGGCCACGGTCTCTCTGCTGAAACCCTTGGACAGCCGAAACCCTTGGACGGCCGAAACCTTTAGACAGGTGAACGACTTTCCCGGACAATGACTGGTCATGGGAAAGACCTACGAGCGCATAGACGGCCGCCTGCGTACGTTCATCGAGGCGCAGCCCCTCTTCTTCACCGCGACCGCCCCGCTGTCCGGCGATGGCACGGTCAACCTCTCCCCCAAGGGCCTCAAGGGCTCCTTCGTGATTCTCGACGAGCTGACCGTCGCCTATCTCGACTTCGCGGGCAGCAACGCCGAGACCATCGCACATCTGCGCGAGAACGGGCGGATCACCCTCATGTGGTGCGCCTTCGAGGGTCCGCCGAACATCGTCCGGGTGCACGGCCGCGGCGAACCGGTCTTCCGCGACGATCCGCGCTTCCCCGAACTCCTCGCCCGCTTCCCCGACATCGACGCCGTCGATCACGGGCTGCGGGCGATCGTCGTCGTACGGGCCGAACTCGTCCGGGACACCTGCGGATACTCGGTGCCCTTCATGTCGTACGTCGGCGACCGCGATCTGCACGCCCGGCGCTTCGCGCGCGAGGACGACGCCTCGCTCAGCGACTACTTCGAGAAGAAGGACCACATCGCGACGAGCCTGGACGGACTACCCGGGCTGCCGTTGCCGCTCCCGCCCACTACCGTCTGAGCCATGCGCCCCGGAGTCGCCGCCGTCCTCGCGTCCGCGTCCCTTCTCCTGCTCGCCCCCAGCACGCCGTCTGGGCCCGCGCCACCGCTGCCCGCCCTGCTGGCCGACACCGGCGGCGGCTCCCAACTGATCACGGCCCAGGCGCCGGACGACAGGGCGACCTCGGGCACGCTCACCTGGTGGAACCTGCGCGACGGGACCTGGACGAAGGCCGGTTCCGCGCCCGCCCGCTTCGGTGCGCGCGGGCTCGTCGAGGGCGGCTCCCGCCGACAGGGCACGAACACCACGCCCACCGGGCTGTACGACCTGCCGTACGCCTTCGGTGTCGACGCGGCGCCCACCGGCACCAGGGTCACCTACCGGCCCGTACGGCAGAACTCCTGGTGGTGCCAGGACAACGCCTCCCGCTCCTACAACCGCTGGACCGAGCCCCGCCCCGCCGACTGCCGGGCCGGCGAGTCCGAGCACCTGATCTCGTACCCGAAGCAGTACGCGCACGCGTACGTCATCGCCTTCAACTACGCCAAGCCGGTGCGCGAGCGCGGCGCCGGGATCTTTCTGCATGTCAACGGGCGTGCGGCGACGGCCGGTTGTGTGTCGGTGCCGGCCGAGGCCATGCGCGCGGTCCTCGCGTGGGCCGACCCGGGCCGCCGGCCGCACATCGCGATCGGGACGGCGGGCGGGCGGACGGCCATCGTCCGTTACTGACCCGGCCGAGCGGATGTTTTTGGCCGTCGTCCCAGTTGTTTACGGACTTGTGGGGGCGCTGAACACTCGGCAGCCGTGGCACGTAAGTGTGGACGAAGGGGCCAAGCCTTTCGCCCCCGTCCCACGGAGGAACCGTGCCCACCACCACGATCGCAGGCGGACGTGCCGCGCGACGCCAGACGATGCGCCGCATCAGACCTCGCCGCTCCCCCGCCGTCCCGCTGCTGTTCGCCGTAGGCGCGGGCGCGGCCGGAGTGCTCTGGCTGTGGTGGAACAACACTCCCTCGCTGGCCGACACCACCGCCCAGATCGTCGCGGCGGGCCGGATCACCGGTCTGCTCGCCGGTTACCTGATGGCGCTGGTCGTCCTCCAGATGGCGCGGGTGCCCGCGCTGGAGCGCCGGGTCGGCTCGGACCGGGTGGCCCGCTGGCACGCGATGAGCGGCCGGTACACGCTCTGTCTGGTCGTGGCGCACGTCGTCCTGATCATGTACGGGTACGCCCTCCAGGCCGGGAAGACCTTCGCCGACATCGTCCAGCAGACGGTCGACTCGGTGAACCAGCTGCCCGACATGGGCAAGGCGGCGATCGGCACGGGTCTGCTGGTGTTCATCGGGCTCATCTCCATCGGCCCGGTCCGGCGGATGATCCCGTACGACCTCTGGTACCACATCCACCTGCTGACGTACGCGGCCACGTTCCTGACCTTCTGGCACCAGCTCACCACCGGCAACGAGTTCGTCGTGGAGCCGGCCGCGAAGACGGCCTGGTACGCGCTGTACGGCTCGGTGACCGCGCTGGTCCTCTGGTACCGCATCATCACGCCGGTCCGGCTGAACCTGCGCCACCGGCTGAAGGTCGAGGCGGTCATCGAGGAGACCCCGGGCATCGTGTCCGTTCTGATGAGCGGCCGGAAGCTGCACCGGATGGGCGCGGAGGCGGGCCAGTTCTTCCGCTGGCGCTTCCTGGCCCCCGGGATGCGGTTCAGCTCGCACCCGTACTCCCTGTCGGCGGCTCCCCGCCCCAACATGCTGCGCATCACCGTGAAGGCGATCGGCGACCACAGCTCGGCCCTGCGCGAGCTGGAGCCCGGCACCCGGGTGTGGGCCGAGGGCCCGTACGGCGCCCTGACCGCCTCCAAGCGCAGCAAGGGCAAGGTGCTGCTGGTGGCGGGCGGTGTCGGCATCACCCCGATGCGGGCCCTGTTCGAGACCCTGCCGGGCGCGGCGGGCGACCTGACCCTCCTCTACCGGGCCAACAGCACCCAGGACCTGGCCCTGTGGGACGAGCTCGCGACCATCGCCGGTGAGCGCGGCGCCCGACTGATGTACGCGGTCAACAGCCCCGACGGGGAGCGCCCGGACATCTCGGCGGACTCACTGCGCCGGAAGCTGCCGGACATCGAGGAGCACGACGTCTTCATGTGCGGGCCGCCCGGCTTCGCGCAGGGGGTCTACGAGGCACTGCGCGGCGCGGGTGTTCCGGCGCGCCGTATCCACCACGAGTCGTTCGAGATGTGAGCGACGGGAGCCAGGAGCGATGAAGAAGAGTCACCCCTTTAGGCGCGTCATGCTGGCGAGTGCCGCCACAGTCTCCGGAATCGTGCTGCTGCTGACGCTGAAGCCGTCGTCGGACCCCGGGTCCGCGCAGGCGGCCGGCGCTCTGCCGCAGCAGACGGCGGCGGCCCAGGAAGCGGCCCAGGGCGGTGCCGCCGCCAAGGACGGCGCCTACACCGGCGACACGATCCAGACCCAGTACGGCCCGGTCCAGGTCCGCGTCACGGTGAGCGGCGGCAAGATCACCAAGGCGGAGGCGCTCCAGGCACCCAAGGGCGGCCGGAGCGACCAGATCTCCGGCGACGCCATCCCCAAGCTCAACCAGGAAGCGGTCGCGGCGGGCCTGACGTCCACCGTCGACGCGGTCTCCGGGGCCAGCTACACCAGCGCGGGCTACGGCAAGTCGCTCCAGTCGGCCCTGGACAAGGCGGTCGCGAGCGCGGGCACCGGTGCGGGTGCCGGAGGGGGCGGGGGCGCCGCCCAGGCCGCCACGGTCACCGGTGACGCGGTCGACACCCAGTACGGCCCGGTCCAGGTCCGTATCACGGTGAGCGGCGGCAAGATCAGCAAGGCGGAGGCCGTCAAGGCGCCGACCGGCGGCCAGTCCACCACGATCTCCGGCAACGCCGTACCCAAGCTCAACCAGGAAGCGGTCGCCGCGGGCACCGCGGACATCGACGCGGTCTCGGGCGCCAGCTACACCAGCGCGGGCTACAAGAAGTCGTTGCAGTCGGCCCTGGACAAGGTTCCCGCCGCGGAGTCGGACAAGGCTTCGGGTGCGGGTGCCGGTGCGGGTTCCGGTGCGGCTGCCCCGGCGCCGGCGCCGGGCAAGGGTGCCGCGGGAAGCGGGGCGGCGGCAGGCGGGGCGACCGCCAACGGGGGCGGCACCTACACCGGAAGCGTGGTCCAGACGGAGTACGGCCCGGTGCAGGTCAGGGTCACGCTGACCAAGGGCAGGATCACCTCGGCGTCGGCGGTCCAGGCCCCCAGCGGCGGCCGGAGCGACCAGGTCTCCGGGAACGCGATCCCCAAGCTCAACGAGGCGGCGGTGACGGTCGGCAACGGCGACATCGACGCGGTGTCCGGCGCCAGCTACACCAGCGCCGGCTATAAGAAGTCCCTCCAGTCGGCCCTGGACAAGGCCGGTGTCTGATCCCGCGGAAGCCCCCGTCGCGGTGCGTCATGCCGAGGAGGTCATGGGGACCGTCTTCTCCTTCGACGTCCGTGGCGGGGACCCCCGTGCGGTCGGGTCGGCGCTGGCGGCGGCGATCGCCGGGCTGCACAAGGTCAACGAGGTGTTCAGCACCTACCGGGAGGACAGCCAGATCTCCCGGCTGGCCCGTGGGGAGATCTCCGTCGCCGACTGCGACCCGGAGGTCGCCGAGGTGCTCGACCTGTGCGCCGAGGCGGAGCGGGTCAGCGACGGGTGGTTCAGCCACACCTACCAGGGGCAGATCGACCCGACCGGCATCGTCAAGGGCTGGGCGGCGGAACGCGCGGCCAGGACACTGGCCGCGGCCGGCGTGAGCGGGGTCAGTGTCAACGGCGGCGGAGACGTCCAGCTCTTCGGCGCGCCGGACCCTCAACGCCCTTGGCGCGTAGGCGTGTCGGACCCGCTCCGGCCGGGCGGCCTGGCGGCCGTGGTCTCGGCGGCGGGCACCGACGAACTGGCGGTGGCCACCTCGGGCACAGCGGAACGCGGCACCCACATCGTCGACCCCCGCACCGGCAGGTCGGCGGTGACCGACCTGGTGGCGGTGACGGTGGTGGCCCCGCGGCTGACCTGGGCGGACGCCTGGGCGACGGCGGCGTTCGCGATGGGGTCGAGGCAGGCCTTGAGCTGGCTGGAGTCGCTGCCTGATGTAGAGGCGCTGCTGATCACGGCAGGCGACGAGGTGAGGTGTACAGGGGGCCTGGCAAGACGACTGGGCTGAGGGAGTCTTCCTGCTTTTAGGGGCGCGGGGAACTGCGCGACCAGCCCCCACCGGGCCCGCACCCGAAACTCAACCCTCAACGTCCCTTCACGGCCCCTCAATGGCCTTTCTGAGCCAACCCCAACAAGTGATCGGCCAACGCCTGTCCCCCCAGGGGATCCCTGCTGATCAGCATCAACGTGTCATCCCCCGCGATCGTCCCGAGCACATCGTGCAACTCGGCCTGATCGATGGCGGACGCCAGAAACTGCGCGGCCCCCGGAGGAGTCCGCAGGACCACGAGATTCGCGGAAGCCTCCGCGGAGATCAACAGCTCCGCCGACAGCCGCCGCATCCGCTCCTCCTTCGCCGACTCCCCCAGCGGAGCACGAGGCGTACGGAACCCGCCCTCGCTCGGCACCGCGTAAATGAGATCGCCGTCGGTGTTACGGATCTTCACCGCGTTCAGCTCGTCCAGGTCCCTGGACAGCGTCGCCTGAGTGACGGTCAGCCCGTCATCGGCGAGCAGCTTCGCCAACTGACTCTGCGACCGCACCGGTTGCCGGTTGAGGATGTCCACGATCCGGCGGTGGCGTGCGGTGCGGGTCTGGGGTACGGCAGGCCCCGCGTGCTCGTGATCCTGCGCCTGCGTCATCGTCGTCGTCTCATTCCCCGGCTAGTCCTGCCCGTCAACCACGTCGAGAACTCCGGGAAGCGCCTGGAGGAACGCGTCCACTTCGGCGTCACCGATGTTCAGCGGCGGCATCAGCCGTACGACATCGGGAGCGGGCGCGTTCACCAGGAACCCGGCGTCCTGAGCCGCCTGCTGCACCTGGGGCGCGAGGGGCTCGTTGAGCACGATACCCAGGAGAAGTCCCGCGCCCCGGACATAATCGATCAACCGGTGGCCCGCACCCTCGATTCCGTCCCGCAACCTCTCGCTCTGCCGCTTGACGTTCTCCAGCAACCCGTCGTTCTCGATGGTGTCGAGTACGGCGATTCCGGCGGCGCAGGCGACCGGGTTGCCGCCGAACGTCGTACCGTGCTGGCCGGGCTGGAACAGGTCGGCGGCACGGCCGAAGGCGACGGTCGCGCCGAGGGGCAGTCCGCCGCCGAGGCCCTTGGCGAGGGTGACGACGTCGGGCAGGACGCCCTCGTGGGCCTGGTACTCGAACCAGTGCCCGCAGCGGCCGATGCCGGTCTGCACCTCGTCGAGGACGAGCAGGGCGCCGGTGGCGGCGGTGATGGCCCGCGCGGCCTTGAGATAACCGGCGGGCGGGACCACGACACCGTTCTCGCCCTGGACCGGCTCGATGATGACGAGGGCGGTCTCGTCGGTGACGGCGGCGGCCAGCGCCTGCGCGTCGCCGTACGGGACGTACGTGACGTCACCGGGCAGCGGCACGAAGGGCTCCCGCTTTCCGGGCTGACCGGTGAGTGAGAGGGCGCCCATGGTCCGCCCGTGGAAACCGCCCTCGGTGGACACCATGTGCGTGCGCCCGGTCAGCCGGCCGATCTTGAAGGCGCCCTCGTTGGCCTCGGCGCCCGAGTTGCAGAAGAAGACCTTGCCGTCCCGGCCGAAGCGCTGGAGGAGCCGTTCGGCGAGCGCGACGGGCGGTTCGGCGACGAAGAGGTTGGAGACATGGCCGAGGGAGGCGATCTGGGTGGAGACGGCCTCGACGATCGCCGGGTGGGCGTGGCCGAGCGCGTTCACGGCGATGCCGCCCACGAAGTCGACGTACGCCTTGCCGTCGGCGTCCCACACGGTGCTGCCGGCGCCACGGACGAGGGGCAGTCGCGGAGTGCCGTAGTTGTTCATGAGGGCGCCCTGCCAGCGAGCGGTCAGTTCCTGATTGCCGCCCTGACCGGCGCTCTGACTGGCGTTCTGCTCCTGGCCGGCGTTCATTCGGCCTCCCCCTCTTCTTCCTCTGCTTCTTCCGCATCGGGCACGACCATCGTGCCGATGCCTTCGTCCGTGAAGATCTCCAGCAGGATCGAGTGCTGGACGCGGCCGTCGATGACGCGGGCGGTGGTGACGCCGTTGCGCACGGCGTGCAGGCAGCCCTCCATCTTCGGGACCATGCCGGAGCTCAACTCCGGGAGCAGCTTCTCCAGTTGGGAAGCGGTGAGGCGGCTGATCACCTCGTCGGAGTTGGGCCAGTCCTCGTAGAGACCCTCGACGTCCGTGAGAACCATGAGGGTTTCGGCGCCCAGTGCGGCAGCGAGTGCCGCAGCCGCCGTATCAGCATTGACGTTGTAGACATGTCCGTCGTCCTGGCTACGGGCGATCGACGAGACGACCGGGATACGGCCGTCGGCGAGCAGTGCCTCGATCGCGCCCGTGTCGATCGCGGTGATCTCGCCCACCCGCCCGATGTCGATCAACTCCCCGTCGATCTCGGGCTGGTGCTTGACGGCGGTGATGGTGTGCGCGTCCTCGCCGGTCAACCCGACGGCGAGCGGCCCGTGTTGGTTGAGCAGCCCGACCAGCTCCCGCTGGACCTGCCCGGCCAGCACCATGCGTACGACGTCCATGGCGTCCTCGGTGGTGACCCGGAGACCGGCCTTGAACTCACTCACGATGCCGTGCCTGTCGAGGGCGGCGCTGATCTGCGGACCGCCGCCGTGCACGACGACGGGCTTGAGGCCTGCCTGGCGCAGGAAGACGACGTCCTGGGCGAAGGCGCTCTTCAACTCCTCGTTCACCATGGCGTTTCCGCCGAACTTGATGACGACGACCTTGCCGTTGTGGCGGGTCAGCCACGGCAGCGCTTCGATGAGGATCCTGGCCTTGGGCAGGGCGGTGTGCTTACGAGTGGTGCTCATGACGAGTACGCGCTGTTCTCGTGGACGTAGTCCGCGGTGAGGTCGTTGGTCCAGATGGTGGCGGTCTCGGTGCCGGCGGCGAGGTCGGCGACGATGTGGACCTCCCGGTAGCGCATGTCGACCTTGTCGCGGTCCTCGCCGACGCCGCCGTTCTTGCAGACCCAGACGCCGTTGATGGCGACGTTGAGCCGGTCGGGCTCGAAGGCGGCGGCGGTGGTGCCGATGGCGGAGAGGACACGGCCCCAGTTGGGGTCCTCGCCGTGGATGGCGCACTTGAGGAGGTTGTTGCGCGCGATGGAGCGGCCCACCTCGACGGCGTCGTCCTCGCTGGCGGCGTTGACGACCTCGACCTTGATGTCCTTGCTGGCACCTTCGGCGTCCCGGATCAACTGCTGCCCGAGATCGTCACAGACGGCCCGCACGGCCTCGGCGAACTCACCCTGCTCCGGGACGACTTGAGAAACCCCGGAGGCAAGCAGCAGCACGGTGTCATTGGTGGACATACAGCCGTCGGAGTCGACACGGTCGAAGGTGGTACGGGTGGCGGCGCGAAGCGCGCTGTCCAACTGCTCACTGTCGACGTCGGCGTCCGTAGTAAGAACGACGAGCATGGTGGCGAGACCGGGGGCGAGCATGCCCGCGCCCTTGGCCATGCCGCCCACGGTCCAGCCGTCCTTGCTGCTGACGACGGCCGTCTTGTGGACGGAGTCGGTGGTCTTGATGGCGATGGCCGCCTTCTCCCCACCGTGCTCGGAGAGTTGACCGGCGGCGGTCTCGACTCCCGCGAGCAGCTTGTCCATCGGCAGAAGGAGCCCGATGAGCCCGGTGGAAGCGACGGCGACCTCACCAGCGTTCAGACCAAGGGTCTCGGCGACCTTCTCGGCGGTGGCGTGGGTGTCCTGGAACCCTTTGGGCCCCGTACAGGCGTTGGCACCACCGGAGTTGAGCACAACGGCCGAGACGAGACCCCCCTTCAGTACCTGCTCGGACCACAGCACCGGTGCGGCCTTGACGCGGTTGGAGGTGAAGACGCCGGCGGCGGCGAGGCGGGGCCCGTTGTTGACCACGAGGGCCAGGTCGGGATTGCCGTTCTCCTTGATCCCGGCGGCGATGCCCGCCGCGGTGAACCCCTGTGCTGCCGTGACACTCACTGCGTCTCCTCGTTCGCTTCTCCGCCCGTGCAGCGCAGAAGTGCGGGTCTCGTCGTTGTGTGCAGCCCGGTGGCTGCACGTGCGTCGCTCACGGTGCGACTCCGATCGTGGAAAGCCCCGTGGTCTCGTCGAGCCCAAGGGCGATGTTCATGCTCTGGACGGCACCGCCCGCGGTGCCCTTGGTCAGGTTGTCGATGGCGCTGATCGCGATGATGCGGCGCACGGACTCGTCGTACGCGACCTGCACCTGAACGGCGTTGGAACCGTAGACGGACGCGGTGGCGGGCCACTGTCCCTCCGGGAGGAGGTGCACGAACGGTTCGTCGGCGAACGCCTTCTCGTAGGCGGCGCGCACGGACTCGGCGGTGACGCCGGGCTTGGCGGCGGCGGTGCAGGTGGCGAGGATGCCGCGGGACATGGGGGCGAGAGTGGGCGTGAAGGAGACGCCGACGGGCGCGCCCGAGGCGCGGCTGAGATTCTGAACGATCTCGGGCGTGTGCCGATGCCCGCCGCCGACCCCGTACGGCGACATGGATCCCATGACCTCGCTGCCCAGCAGGTGTGTCTTGGCCGCCTTGCCGGCGCCGGAGGTCCCGGAGGCGGCGACGATCACGGCTTCGGCCTCGGCGAGCCCGGCGGCGTATGCCGGGAAGAGGGCAAGCGAAACGGCGGTCGGATAGCAACCGGGCACCGCGACACGCTTGGACCCCTCCAGCGCGGCGCGGGCACCCGGCAGTTCGGGGAGGCCGTAGGGCCAGGTCCCGGCGTGCGCGGAACCGTAGAACTTCTCCCAGTCGGCCGCGTCCCGCAGCCGGAAGTCGGCACCCATGTCAACGACGAGGACATCCGGCCCGAGCTGCTCGGCGACGGCGGCGGACTGCCCGTGCGGCAACGCGAGAAAGACCACATCGTGCCCGGCGAGCACCTCGGGCGTGGTTTCCTGGAGCACGCGACCGGCCAGCGGCAGCAGATGCGGCTGCAGGCCGCCGAGCCGCTGCCCGGCGTTGGAGTTGGCGGTCAGAGCGCCGATCTCCACCTCGGGGTGGACGAGCAGCAGACGCAGCAGTTCCCCGCCCGCGTACCCACTCGCTCCGGCCACCGCCACACGTACCGCCATGGAAACCTCCTCCTTGATGGCATGACTATACGTTTCGATGTACGTTTATGCAATCTGGTGGATCGGTATGCGGGGACGGGGCGGTATGAGGGGGCGGGGCGGTTTCACCTGAGCGCTTCGTTCGGCCGATGCGCTTGAATGATCGTTTAGTGGGGTCTCGGGCCGCCGAAGACGCCTTCGTTTCCGTTGACGATCCTGAGACCTGGGCCGGGGGCCGGCTGAACAAGGAATCGAGGATCAGGCCTCATACCACCCTCTCGCAGTGGGTGCTTCGACGGCGCTGACGTCCAGGACCGTCACAGCCCGTACGAGCATCGGCTCGACGCTGACCTCAAGCAGCACCCGCGTCACGATGAACGAGGAGCCGAACCGCGCGCGTTCCTCCCCGTCGGTGCTCCAGCGAATTCGGCACGGCACCCACAGCCTGTCGTGAACCTGGTAGGCCAGAGGTCTGCCGCGCCAGCCGTCAAAGGCCAGGAGGCTCGCGCTGGGCACCACGCGGTCCGGGGGAAAAGGCCGCACAGGCCCCGTGATCACGGTCCGCACCTGCTGAGCAACCGAATCCGACCGCACCACAAGGTTCAGTTCCTCAGCGCTCAGCTTCAGTCGAGTACCCCATCGCTTCAACAGCGTGGGAATGCCGTCCGTCATCAGCCCCAGGAAACTGCTTCTCTCCGTGCCCAGACGCTGTGCCGCTTCGGCACGCAGATCAGGGTGAAACGCGGAGCGCGCGGCGAAGTGCCGGTCGCCGGAGAGGAACCAGAGCATCTGGTTGCGGGCCTCGAAGGCGTCGAGCAGGGTCAGCCAGACAACGGTGTCCCGGACGGCATGGTCCTTGAGCTTGCCATCGTCTCCATCGGCCGACACGGTTCGGTCGGGGAGACGGCCGCAGGCCACTCGGTCCAGGGCCTCCTCCGCGGCACCTTCGGGCGTCGGCAGGATCGTGAGGAGTGTGTGGAGAGCGTCATGTCGGCGCTGCGCGGCTTCTTCCGGTGAACGCCCTGTCGACTGCTGGACCTCGAAGCGATGGTGTGCGAGGTGCTCCATCGCCACCGTCTGCGGCACCGCGAGGGTGTGCCCGTACAGATTGGCCGTCGAGTGCAGCATCCTGAACACACCCCCGTCAGGGAAGCCGACCAGTTCAAGCTGGTCGGCGTCAAAGACGATCAGCGCTCGATCCACATCGGGCAGGTGCGAGTTGGTCATGCGTTCCATCGATCAGATCCCGTTCTGTGCCGCAGTCACGACCCATTCTCCAAGTGGTTCCGCGAGAGGACGAAGCCGGCGGCGGAGCAGTCGGAGGCGGAGCAGTCGGAGGCACTGCTGCGACGGCACAGCGCACGCCGACTCACGTGACAGTCACGTGCATCCCGCCCTCGGCCAGAACCTCGCGCACCAGGGCGACCAGGTCGTACCGCTCGCCCTCCGGCGCCAGGACTCGGGACAGGTGCTCGCGCGCGATCGCGGCGTCGCGCCACAGCAGGGTTGCGGGACCGGTGCAGCCGAAGGTGCCGCCCAGACAGTCCGCGAGGGCGTCCAGGCAACCGCCGAAGTAGCCGCCCGGCCCGTTGACGGCCTCGCACGGTTGCCGGGTGCGGATTCTGGGCCACAACAGCCTGTCGGTGAGCGGCTCACCCCGGTCGTCCCTTATCTCCAGGCAGGCCTCCTCCAGATCCAGGGCGCGTCGGCCGCCCGTCGCCAATGCACGCCGCAGCCGATCACCCGGGGCGAACCCCCGCAGAACGAGTGGCGGCTCCGCTTGCTCGGGCGGCAGAACGCGGGTGAACTCCTGGAAGGAGCCAAGCCACCGGTACCCGTCGTGCAGTCGGACCGGAGCCCGGTACTCCTCGGGCGGGCCCATGTATGCGCGACGCCAGGGGTGTCGGCCCGTATATCGAGTTTCTCCGCAAGCCGGGCGGGAAGACCGTGCCGGACCGTGTCCATATCGACCTGGTGCCGGACCCCGGTGACGACAAGGCCGCGGAGGTGGCCCGGCTGCGAGCTCTCGGCGCCACCGACCTCGACGTCGGCCAGGGCGACGTCCCGTGGACATGCCTGGCCGATCCGGAAGGCCACGAGTTCTGTGTCCTCGCCCGGTCCTGACGCGGAACTGGCGGGGCGAGCGGACGCTGTGGGATCTCGCGAGCGCGGACGAGACGGCCGAGGGCGTCTTCACCGGCACCACGACGTTCAGTCCACCGCACTCCGGCGGCGGTCCTGGATGCGGACCGCCGGCCCACGACGCGGTGGGTGACGGGGCCCGCCGAAGACCTCACCTCGGCAGTGAATACGCCCACTGAATCGGCCCGCTGAGCACGCCCGCCGACTACGCCCGAGCCGACTGAGGGAACGCACCATCGAAGCGAAGGTTCCAGCGGCCCGTACGGCCCGTGACGACGGTAGTGGACAGCGGGCGGACGTCGAGGTTCCAGTAGGTCGAGGGCGGAGCCTTCAGCGCGTAGACAAGGGCCGCCCGGATCACCGACGGTTCGGCCACCGCGACGATCCGGCCGTTGTCGTCGGCGGGGCGCGTGTCCAGCCAGCCGCCTACCCGCCGGATGAAGTCCAGCAGTGACTCGCCGCCGTGGGGCGTCGCGCGCGGGTCGGCCAGCCAGGCGTCCACCGACTCGGGCTCCCGGGCCATCGCCTCGCCGAGGGTGAGGCCGCGCCAGCGGCCCATGTCGCAGTCCCGCAGGGCCGGCTGGACGAGGGGACCGTAGCCGAGCGCGTCCCCGGTGGCCCGGCTGCGTGGAGTCGGCGAGCAGTAGCGCAGCTCGGCCGCCGCCAGCGGCACCAGATCGTGCGCGGCGCGCTGCACCTCCTCCCAGCCGGCCTGGTCAAGCGGCCGGTCGTCGTCGAAGCGCTCGGCGAGCAGTGGAGAGCTGCGCGCGGCGGAAACGAACGTGACCCGAAGTTGCATGCGGCGATGGTGGGCCGGGAAGGAACGCAGGTCAAGGGGTGTTACTCAGGAGTTATCGAGAGTATGCGCCGACCGTCACCCCGATCGCCATACCTGCTTTACGGCAGTTGCGTGCCGGTTTCACGCGAAGTGCAGCGCCATCCAGTTTTCCGGCTTCTCGAGCGGGCTGAAGCCGATCCTCTCGTAGACGCCGTGCGCGTCGTGCGTGGCCAGCAGGACGCGGCGCACGCCGAGCAGCGCGAGGTGATCGCGCACCGCGCGCACCATCGCCGTACCGATGCCCGCGCCCCGCACCGACGGATCCACGTACACATCGCACAGCCACGCGAAGAGGCCCCGGTCGGTCACCACCCGGGCATACGCCACCTGCTCCCCCGAAGCCGCTTCGTACACCCCGAAGTTGAGCGAGTTCGGGATCACCTCGTCGAACTTCTCCCGGGGCCGGTCCAACGCCCAGTAGGCGTCGGTCGACAGCCACCGGTGGACTCGTTCGACGTCGATGCGGGTGGGGTCGGCGGAGATCTCGTAGCCCTCGGGAAGGGCGGGGGTGTGGTCGTGGGCGTGGTCGCTCATGGCGGCAGGGTCACAGGCCGGGCCGGGCGTTGTCGAGCCGTTTTCGCCCTTCGGACAGCCGCGTTGTCAGTGGTGGCTGCCATGCTGCGCCCATGACTGGAACGACGACCGCCGCCGACTACACCTGGCTCGAAGAGCAGTACGAAGGGCTGATGCAGGCCTACTGCGTCACGCTCGTCAAGGGAATCAGTCCCGACGGGCTGCTTCATGAGCTGGGCGCCGAGTCCGTACTGCGGGTGACTGGCGTGGAGGCGCTGTTCGAGCCGTCGTGCGGGGCAGGGGAAGGGTACAGGGGCGACCTGATGTTCGTCGGTGTCGCAGCCGTTGGGGACTGGTCACTGATGGTGGAGTACAACGGCTATGTGGGTATCAGGGAGGCCGCCATGGGTCCCGTGTCCCGAGGGCGCACCGTGGTCTCCCACTTCCGCAACGTCAACGCGGTGGACTACTTCTACTGGTTCGAGGACGGGGACCTGCGGCTGCGCTTCGAGCCGCTGTTCCCGAGCCTCCGGAACGGCAGCCACCCCGACGAACTCCTCACCGAGATGCGGGAATCGGGCTTCGACCTCACCGAGGACGACAAGGACAGAGACTTCGACGGGCACACGGAGGCCGCCTTCGCTCTCGCCCATCGCCTCACAGGTGTGCACCTCACCCCCGAGCTGTTCGAGTCCCTGGACTTCACCTGCGGCCTGATATCCCTGCCTTGACTCAGACGCTCAGACACTCAGACTCAGACTCAGACTCAAACTCAGGCTCAGGCTCAGATAGCGTCCAGGGCCGTGCGCAGCCTTCGTACGCCCTCCCCAACCTCCCCCGTCCCAGCCACCGCCGCGAAGCTCAACCTGACGTGCGCGGCCGGGGGTTCGGCGCTGAAGTAGGGGCGGCCGGGAGTGATCGCGACGCCCGCGCGCAGGGCGGCGGCGACAAAGGCCGTGTCGTCCGTGCCGTCGGGAAGGCGCAGCCAGAGGTGGTAGCCGCCCGACGGGATGTGGGGCAGCGACAGTTCCGGGAGGGTGCTCAGCAGCGCCGATGTCATGGCGTCCCGGCGCACCCTCAACTCCGTTGACACCGACCGCAGATGACGCGGCCAGGCCGGTGACCCCACGAGTTCGAGTGCCGCTTCCTGCAAGGGACGCGGGACGAAGAAGGTGTCGACGATCTGGATGGCGCGGAGCCGTTCCAGTACCGGGCCCCGGGCCGCGAGCGCGCTCACCCGGAAGCTCGGCGAGGTCGCCTTGGTGAGCGAGCCGACGTGGACGACCACGCCGTCGGGATCCTCCGCCGCCAGCGGACGCGGCAGCGGAGCCGCGTCCTCGTGCACCAGCCGCCGTACGAAGTCGTCCTCGATCACGAAGGCACCGGCCTCACGGGCGATCCGCAGCACCTCCGCGCGCCGCCGCGGCGCGAGCACTGCCCCGGTCGGGTTCTGGAACAGGGGCTGGCAGACGAACACCCGGGCACCGGTCGCCCGGAACGCGTCGGCCAGCAGCTCCGGGCGTACCCCGTCCGCGTCCACCGGGACCGGCACCGGGCGCAGGCCGGCCGCGCGGGCGATCGCCAGCATGCCGGGATAGGTGGGCGACTCGACCAGCACCGGGGCGCCGGGCGGGGCGAGGGCGCGCAGGGCTGTCGTCAGGGCCGCCTGGCCGCCCGCCGTGATCAGTACCTCTGCCGCCGTGACAGCGCCGCCGATGCCCCGCGCGAACCACTCGCGCAGCTCCGGCAGCCCGTCCAGGGGCGGCCGGCCCCACGCGCCGGGACGGCGTCCGGCACGGGACAGGGCCGCCGCCATCGCCCGCTCGGGCTGGAGGGAGGGGTGCAGATAACCGCCGCTGAACTCGATCACCCCGGGCGGCGGCGCGGCCAGCGAGACGACGACACCGGCCGCGTCCACCGTGCGCGGTACGAGGTCGGCGGCGCCGTCCGCGCTCAGGGCGACCTCCTGCCAGGAGGTGTCCCCGGCGGGGGCGGACGCGGGGCGGGCCTGCGCCCGGTACGCGCCGGCTCCCGGCCGGGTCACGACCAGGCCCTCGGCGGCCAGTTGCGCGAGCGCCCTGGAGACGGTCACCGGGCTCACCCGGAAGCGCTCGACGAGTTCCCGGCTCGACGGGAGCTTTCCACCTGGAGAGTAGCGGTTCAGCTCCGATCGCAGCCTGTTCGCCAGTTCACCTACACTGCTACGCTCTTGCATGAGAGCACACGATAGCGCTACCGCACCGACTCCGATAGCGGTCAGCGGCCACCCGGAGACCCCGGGCGCCCGCACCACCCCACTCCCCGGGAAGTCCACGGCCCGCAGCAGCACCGGCCCTCTTCCCGGGAAGTCCACGGCCCGCAGCACCGGCAGCCCTCACTCCGAGAAGTCCCCGGCCGACAACGCCGGCCCGCTCTCCCGGAACTCCTCGGCCCGCAGCGCCGAGCCGCTCCCCGGCAAGGCCTCCGTCCGCCGCGCCGGGACTCTTCAGGCCGCCCTCGGTGTCACCGCCTTCTCGCTCACGTTCCCCGCCACCGCCTGGGGCCTGGAGGGCTTCGGTCCGTGGTCGCTGGTGGCCGTGCGGTCCGTCCTGGCGGCTGTCATCGCGGGCGGCTGTCTGCTGGCGCTTCGCGTGCCGCTGCCCGACCGCCGCCACCGGGCAGGGCTCCTGGTCGTCGCCGCCGGAGTCGTCGTCGGCTTTCCGCTTCTCACCACGCTCGCCCTCCGGACGTCGACCACCGCGCACGCCGCCGTCGTGGTCGGCCTGCTGCCGCTGACGACGGCCCTCCTCTCGGCGCTGCGTATGGGCACCCGCCCCTCGCGCACCTTCTGGGCGGCGGCCCTGGCGGGCGCGGCGGCCGTCCTCGCGTTCACCGTCCAGCAGAGCGGCGGCGCCCTGACCAGCGCCGACGCCTACCTTTTCGGTGCCCTGCTGGTCTGCGCGGCCGGTTACACCGAGGGTGGCCGGCTGGCCCGGGTCATGCCGGGCTGGCAGGTCATCGGCTGGGCGCTGGTGCTGTGCCTGCCGCTCACGGCGCCCGCCGCCGCGCTGGCGCTGTCGTACGAGCCCGTACACCTCAGCGCGCACAGCGTGATCGGGCTGCTGTGGGTGGCGGCGGGGTCGCAGTTCCTCGGTCTGGTCGTCTGGTACCGGGGCATGGCCGCGATCGGCATCCCGAAGGCCAGCCAGTTGCAGTTGGCTCAGCCCCTGCTCACACTGGTGTGGTCGGTCCTGCTGCTGGGCGAGCAGTTGACGCCGGCCGCTCCGCTGACAGCGGCGGCCGTGCTGGTCTGCATCGCCGTCACCCAGCGGGCCCGAGGCTGAACGCCGAGAGGAGACCCTCAGATGCGCGCAACCGTGGGCGACCAGCTTGTCCAGCACGGCAGGGTGGTCGGTCAGCACGACCAGGTCACGGAAGTCGTCGAGGTCCTGGGCGAGGAGGGCACTCCCCCGTACCGCGTCCGTTTCCCGGACGGGCACGAGGCAGTGATGTCCCCCGGCCCCGACTGCCAGGTCCGCCACAAGGGCGAGGACCGCTAGAGAACAACCGTTCGGGATGCGCTGACGTCGGTGCGCCGGTCGTCGGCGCACCGAGACCTCAGTGGGTCGAACTTCGTCAGCGCGGTGGCATCGCCGGCTGCTGATAGTGGTCGGCGACCACCCGCGCCATGGCGCCGATCCGGTCGGCGCCCACTTCCTTGGCAGCGAAGAAGACGTGCCCCTTCGCCTCGGGGTAGCCCTGGGCGAAGGTCAGATGGCGGGACAGCTCGGCCGGGTCCTGCCAGGCCGCTGGCTGCGCCGGGTCGCCCGCCTTGTACAGCGCCTCACCGACGTAAAGCTTCGTGCCCGTGCCCTTCGCGACCCCCGCCCACCAGGGCAGAAGCTTGGCGTAGTCGGCCGCGGCGAAGCCGATGTTCCAGTAGATCTGAGGGCAGATGTAGTCGATCCAGTTCTGCCGCACCCATTTCCTGGTGTCCGCGTACAGGTCGTCGTACGTCTCCACACCACCGCGCGTGTCCGAGCCGAGCGGGTCGGTCGACGCGTTGCGCCAGACGCCGAAGGGGCTGATCCCGAAGTCGGCGCCGGGGCGTACGGCCTTGATGCGGGCGGCCATCTCCTGGACCAGCTTGTCGATGTTGTCGCGCCGCCAGGAGGCCCGGCCGGGGAAGTCCCCGCCGTACTCCTCGTACGCGGCGTCGTCGTCGAAGGTCTGGCCGGCGACCGGGTACGGATAGAAGTAGTCGTCCCAGTGGACGCCGTCGATGTCGTACTTGCGCACCGCGTCGAGCATCGCGTCCTGGACGAAGGCGCGGACCTCCGGCAGACCGGGGTTGTAGTACAGCTTGCCGCCGTACGGCACCACCCAGTCCGGGTTCCTGCGCGCCGGGTGGGAGGCGATCAGCTTGCCGGGGTCGGTGTTGTTGGCGATGCGGTACGGGTTGAACCAGGCGTGCAGTTCGAGACCGCGGGCGTGCGCCTCCTGGACCGCCGTGCCCAGCGGGTCCCAGCCGGGGTCCTTGCCCTGGGTTCCGGTGAGGACCTGCGACCAGGGCTCGTACGGCGAGGACCACAGGGCGTCGGCGGTCGGGCGGACCTGGAGGAACACCGCGTTGAGGTGGCGGCTCACCGCCGTGTCGAGGTGGGTGATCAGCTCGGCGCGCTGCTGGGCGGCTGTCAGCCCCGTCTTTGACGGCCAGTCCCGGTTGGAGACCGTCGCCAGCCACATGCCCCGCAGTTCACCCGTCGCCCGCATGCCCTTGCTCCCACCGTTGGCCTCGCTCCCGCCGTTGCCCCCGCCCTTGCCGTAGCCCTCGTCCCGGCCGTCGGCTCCGCTCGGTTCCGCGCCGGCCGGTGCGGCTCCCGCCGTCGCCGCGCCGGCAATGAGCGTCGACAGGGCGGTCACCGCGAACGCCCGCCGTGACATGCGCGCGTGCCGCGTCTTCCCACTCATTCCCGTACCTCCGCTGTGCGCTGTGTCGGACAAGTCACAGACCGTCCTCACCGGTCCCGGGTCACACTCCCATGTGAGGCCCCGACAATTGGTCAATGGCTCCCGCAGGTAACGTGCGGGTTTGGCGCGGACCCCGGACGGACGGAAGATCCCGGACAACGGCGGGGCCCGCGAAGGCCGAAAGGCCACCGGAGATGAACAGCGAAAGGGACGATGTGACGGACAGCCCAGCGGGAGAGATCTCGCGCGTCGGAGTTGTGGGCTGCGGCCAGATGGGAGCGGGCATCGCCGAGGTGTGCGCCCGCTCCGGGCTGGACGTGAAGGTCGCCGAGACCACCGGCGAAGCACTGGAGTTCGGCCGTACCCGGCTGGTCAACTCCCTTTCCAAGGCCGCCGAACGCGGCAAGATCACCGAGGAGGAGCGGGACGAGGCGCTGGCTCGGCTCAGCTTCACCACCGACCTCGGTGAGTTCGCCGACCGCGACCTGGTGATCGAGGCCGTCGTCGAGAACGAGCAGGTGAAGACCGAGATCTTCCAGGTGCTCGACCATGTGACCGGCCCGGACACGATTCTCGCCTCGAACACCTCCTCGATCCCCCTGGTACGGCTGGCCGTCGCCACCTCCCGGCCCGACCAGGTCGTGGGCATCCACTTCTTCAACCCGGCCCCGGTGCAGAAGCTCGTCGAGCTGATCCCGGCGCTCACCACCTCCGAGGCCAGCCTCGCCCGTGCGCAGCGGTTCGCCGAGAAGGCCCTCGGCAAGCACGCGATCCGCGCCCAGGACCGCTCGGGCTTCGTGGTGAACGCCCTGCTGATCCCGTATCTGCTCTCCGCGATCCGGATGTTCGAGTCGGGCATGGCCAGTCGCGAGGACATCGACAACGGCATGGAGCTGGGCTGTGCCCACCCGATGGGCCCGCTGAAGCTGTCCGACCTGATCGGCCTGGACACGGTCGCCTCGATCGCGTTCAGCATGTACGAGGAGTACCGGGAGCCGCTGTACGCCGCTCCCCCGCTGCTCCAGCGCATGGTCGACGCGGGCCGGCTGGGCCGGAAGTCGGGGTCGGGCTTCTACACGTACGCGTAGATCTCACCCGGCGTCACATCTCGCCATGCCATGGGCCCGGCACTCCTCCGAGTGCCGGGCCCATGGCATTCACACACCGTGTGCGCACCGGACACGCATATGCCCCGCGCACACTCTCCCCGCGCGCCCACCAGGCGGGTTGACTCTCCATGTACACGCAAGGGATGTGACGACTACGGAAAGGAGCGGACACGTGACCGCCGATCCCGAGCATCCCGTGGCCCATGGAGAACTCGCGGAGTTACGCCGCCGCCTCGATGTCGCGTACGCGCGCGTCGAGGGAGGGCTGGCCCTGCTCAGCCATCGCACGAAGGAGACGGACAAGGAACTCGACGATCTGAGCACTCGTGTCGTCCACCTCGAACACGGCCGATGGCCCCTGCCCGCCGTGGCGTCCCTCACCGCCCTCGGGGCACTCGCTGTGACACTCTGGCAGGCCCTGGGGCGATGAGATCGGCGCCCTAGGAGTCGTGGCCGAGCCTGAGATGGTGCAACAGCAGTAGCGCGGCTGCCATGTTGGCGGCCGGGACCTCTCCGCGGGCGACCATGTCGGGGACGAGTTTGAGGGGGACCCACTCCCGGCGGTCCGACTCGAAGTCGTCCACGGGGTGGCCGATGTACTCGCCCTCCTCGGCCCAGTAGATGTGGTGCCGGGCGTCGGTGAGCCCGTTGGACGGCTCGACGCTCATCAGGTGCCGCAGCGGTCCCGGTCGCCAGCCCGTCTCCTCCTCCAGTTCTCTGGCCGCGGCGACGACGATGTCCTCGCCGTCCTCCACGACCCCGGCCGCGAGTTCCCATCCCCAACTGTCCGTGATGAACCGGTGCCGCCAGAGCAGGAGCACCTCGTTGGCCTCGTTCACCACCGTGGCCACGGCGACGGGCCGCAGCCGTATGAGGAAGTGGTCGAGGTGCCGCCCGTCGGGCAGCTCGACATCCGCGAGATTGACGCTGAACCAGCGGTTTTCATACACAGTTTGTTCGTTCTGTTTCGTCCACTGCACGGTTCTGCCACCTTCCGCCGAGTAGATGGCAATATGGCAGCAGGAACGTGCTGACAGCAGGCGCACAGAATTCCACTCGTGCGCGGTTACCCGAAATGCCGCGCGTCAAAGGCGCCTCACGACGGACGTCTACAGCGGTACGCGCAGTGCCCCGTCGATCAGTTCGGCCGCCTCGGCCGTGCCCGAACAGCCGTTGCGCACCAGGTGCTCGCGCACCGCCCGGAGTCGGTCGCGCAGCCGCTGGGACTCCATTCCGCGTGCCTGCTCGGCCATCTGCACCGCGGTCGCCACGGCCTTGTCGGCGTCGCCCCGGCGCAGCTCGATCTGGCTGAGCATGGCGAGCCGGTGCACCCTGCCCCGGTCGTGCGCCGGGGTGTCCACCGCGGCCGTCGCGTGCTCCCCCGCCGCCGCCAGATCACCGAGGCTCAGCAGCGCCTCCGCCACCTGGACGTTGACCAGCCCCGGCTGGACATAGCCGGTCTCGTCGGGCTCGTAACCGCGCCGGATGCGTTCGGCGGCCTGCTCGGCCCGCCGGATGCAGGACAGCGCGCTGCTGCCGTCGCCCAGATGCGCGTACGCCTTGGCCTGCATCGCGAAGAGGTCGGAGGCGAGCGCCGGTGTGATGTGCCTGCCCGCGGCCCGCAGCGCGGCCTCCGCGAAGGCGACGGCCTGCCGGAACTCCCGCATGAACAGCGCCTGGTTGACCAGCAGCCCGATGACGTACGCCCCAAGGCCCTGGTCCCCGCTGGCCTTCGCCAGCCGCAGCGCCTGGTGGAAGTACCGCTGGGCGAGCCCATGGGCGTCGGAGTCGTACGCGCAGATGCCGGCGATCGCCACCAACCCGCCGGTGGCCCGGTGCAGTTGGCGGCCGGTGGCGTCGGTGTAGCTGCCGCGCAGCAGGGGCGCCGTCTCGGCGTTCAGGAAGCCGACGATCCGGGAGCGGGTCGCGACGCCGCCGGCCTTGCGGTACATCTGCTCGTAGTGGGCGCGGGCCGAGCGGAGCATGTCGATGTCCGACATGCTGACCCGGTGCCTGCCGCCACGTGAGACATCGACGTCCTCGGGCGGGTTCTCCCACTCCCACACCGGCATCACGGCGGGCGTTCCGGTGACGGCGGGGGCGCCGAGGATGTGCGGGCGCTGCTGTTCGTCGGAGCGCCACAGCGCGGTCGCCCGCTCGACGAACCCGGACAGCGAGGTACCGGCCGAGCCGAGTGGGCCGGCGGTGTCGCTGCCCTGCACCCCGAGGCCGATGTCGTCCAGTGTGACCGGGCGGTGCAGCCGGGAGGCGAGCACCTCGCAGATCAGGTCGGGCACCTGGCCGCGCGGGCGCTGCCCCTTCAACCACCGCGCCACAGCGGTGTGTTCGTACCTCAGGGCCAGGCCCCGGGTCCGGCCCGCCTGGTTGACATGGGCGGCGAGTCCCGCGTGCGAGATGCCCGCCTCGTCGAGGATCGCGTCGAGCAGGGTGTTGGGCTGCATGTACGCTCCGGTGGCTCTCGGTGCCTGCCGTGTACGTCAGCGTAGTGTGTCCGCCTTCACACGGGGTGTGATCGAAGTACGTGAATTCGCAGCGTGCGCACGCTGTCGCGGAGAGTCTCCGGAAGGTTGACTGAAATGCCTCGCAAGAGGCCCGCCGGGCCGTCGGCTCCCCCCCTCGAACAGACGGCGGCCTGGCTCCGTCGCTTCAGCGGGATCGGTGCGGGTCGAGTGTCGGCTGCGGGTGCGTTGTGGCTTGTCGCGCAGTTCCCCGCGCCCCTCAAAGGGATCGGTACGGTCGAGTTTCGGCTGCGGGTCCGCTGTGGCTGGTCGCGCCCGCGCGGCGGAGCCGCACATGGACGGAGCCCCGCGCCCCTAAAAAGACTGCGGCTCACGTGACTTGGTGGACTACCGGAGGTTCCTGTTGCTGCCTCGGGACGTGATGGCGGTCGTTCCGGAGGACAAGTACCGCCACGTCGTCCGCCGGGGAGCCGCCCGCGTGCCTCAGCAGGCGGGAGAAGACGGCCTGGAGGACCGCCTGCGGTGAGACCGGCTGGGTGCGGACCGCCTCGGCCAGGACCGCCGGCAGCGGAAAGAACCGGCCGTGACCGTCACGGGCGTCCTCGACACCGTCCGTGTGGAGCAACAGGGCCTCGCCGGGCAGGAGTTGGCCGCAGTGCGCGGCGGACAGCTCGGCCGGCAGGGGGAACGGGCCCAGCGGGGGCATGGATTCACCGGCCGTGAGTACGTCGGCCCGGCCTCCGCTGAGCAGATACGGCGACGGATGGCCGCAGTTGAAGGCGCGCAGCTCGCCGTCCCCGCGGATCTCCAGGAGCAGTACGGTGACGAACTCCTCGGCGACCGGACTGTCGGCGGCCGGCGTCAGCGCGGACCCGGCCGACGGGTGGTCGGCGCGCGCCCGCTCGCCCAGATGCCGCACCAACGCGCGCTCCAACCGCCGCAGTACGCTGCCGAGTTCGGCTTCATCATGGACGGCCTCGCGGAAGCTGCCGAGCACGGCGGCGACGGTTCCGATGGCACCGATGCCGTGTCCGCGCACATCGCCCATCACGACCCGTACGCCGTACTCGGTGGCGATGACGTCGTACAGGTCCCCGCCGACCACCGCGCCCCGGTCGGCGGAGAGTTGGGCGGCGGCGACCCGCAGCCCGTCGACGCTGTGCGGCAGCGGACGCAGCAGTACGCTCTGCGCCGCCCCGGCGACCTGCCGGGCCAGTCTCAGTTCGCGCAGGAACACCTGGCGGACATGGAGTACGAGTCCGGTCCCGACGACGAAGAAGACGGCACTGGTGAGGATCCGCGCCCCCAGCCCGCTCTGCTGGGCGAGGGGGCAGGCCAGCTTGTACGCGATCGCCGTGGCACCCCACACCGTGGGCAGCGCGATCGAGAGCACGCGCCGCGATGGCTGCCGCTCGACCCGCCGGACGGCCCGCCGTTCGGGCAGCCGACGCCGGCACCGCGAGCCGTCTCCCCCGATCCGGAACCGGCACCCCCGCCCCACGAACGCGGCCCGCAACCGCCCCGACCGGAGCCGAGTCCCACAGGAAACCCGAGCCTTGATACGGATCATGCCGATGGCCCCCCAGTCAGGCCCTGACAACGCGAATCGGACCGGCCCCGAAAGACCGGTCCGATTCTGTCGACCACATGCCCCGAAGGGACCAGATCGCCCGAATTTCTCACTCAAATGAGTGAGGTGACGGGATGGAGGTATGGGGGGTGTGGGGCGCAGCCCCCACCCCCCAGGGGCGCGGGGAACTGCGCGATCAGCCACGACGGCGCCGCAGCCGAAAACCCGGCAACGAACCTAGCTCCGCAGCACCGCGCCCGTCCGCTCCCCCGCGAGAGCAACAGCCGCATCGCGCGCAGCGGAAGCCTCATCAACGGTCAGCGTCCGATCCGCCGCCCGGAACCGCAGCGCGTAGGCGAGCGACTTCCGCCCCTCCCCCAACTGCTCCCCGCTCTCGTACACGTCGAACAGCCGGAGGGACTCCAGCAGCTCCCCCGCCCCTTCACGCAGCGCCGCCTCGACATCCGCGTGCGGAACCTCGCGCGCGACGACGAGAGCGACGTCCTGCGTGGCGACCGGGAACGTGGAGATCTTCGGCCCCTTGGGCACACCCGAACTCGCCGCCTCCAGCGCGTCCAGGTTCAGCTCCATCGCACAGGTGCGCGCGGGCAGGTGCAGGGCCTTCAGGACACGCGGGTGCAGCTCACCGGCGTACCCGACGACCGTCTCCGTACCGTCGAGCACGACGACCAGTTCGGCGCAGCGGCCGGGGTGCCACGGCCCGTACTGCCCCGCGCGGACGACGAGTTCGGTGCCCGCCTCCCGCGCCAGGCTCCGTGCCGCCTCGATCGCGTCGGCCCAGTCGGCCGGGTGGCCCTTGCCCCACCAGCCGGCCTGCTCGCGGGCGCCCGCGAGGACGACGGCGGCGTGCCGGGGCTGGACGGGGAGCGCGGCCGTGAGGGACGCGATCTCCTCGTCGGTGGGACGGCGGTCGACCGGCAGACGCCCGGCGACGAGCAGCTCGTCCTGCGGGTGGAAGACCAGGCCCGTCTCGAACAGGGCCAGGTCGTGGCTGCCCCGCCCGTCGTTGCGGCGCAGCGCGCCGAGCAGGCCCGGCAGCAGCGTCGTACGGAGTGCGGGCTCCTCGTCGGAGAGCGGGTTGGCCAGCTTGACGACCTTGCGCTTCGGGTCGTCGGCGGCCAGGCCGAGCTGGTCGAAGACGTGCTCGCCGATGAACGGGTAGTTCAGCGCCTCGACGTAACCCGCTCCGGCGAGTGCGCGGCCGACGCGGCGGTGCAGGCGCTGCCGGTCGGTGAGGCCGCGGCCCGCCGGGGGCTTGGGCAGGGTGGAGGGCAGGTTCTCGTAGCCCTCCAGGCGGATGACCTCTTCGGCGAGGTCGTTGGGGTCCGTCAGGTCGGGGCGCCAGGACGGGACGGTGACGATCAGCTCGTCCTGCCCGTACACATCGCAGCCGACCTGCTGGAGACGGCGTACGACGGTCTCGCGGCCGTACTCGACGCCCGCGACCTTGTCCGGGTGGTTGGCCGGGATGGAGATCGTGCGCGGCGCGGACGGCGAGATGACCTCGGTGACGCCCGCGTCGGCGGTGCCGCCGGCGAGGAGGACCAGGAGGTCGACCGTGCGCTGGGCGGCGGCCGAGGCGGCCTGCGGGTCGACGCCGCGTTCGAAGCGCTTGGACGCCTCGGAGGACAGCTTGTGGCGGCGGGCCGTGCGCGCGATGGTGATCGCGTCGAAGTGGGCGGCCTCGATGACGACCTCGGTGGTGGTGCCCTCGGTGTCGTCGATCTCGGTGTTGGCGCCGCCCATGACGCCCGCGAGGCCGATGGCGCCCCGGTCGTCGACGATGAGCAGGTCCTCGGGGTCCAGTTTGCGCGTGACGCCGTCGAGGGTGGTGAGCTTCTCGCCCGGCTCGGCCCGGCGCACACCGATGGTGCCCTGGACACGGGAACGGTCGTACGCGTGCAGGGGCTGGCCCAGCTCCAGCATCACGTAGTTGGTGACGTCGACGGCGAGCGAGACCGGGCGCATGCCCGCCTTCTGGAGGCGGCGCCTGAGCCAGATCGGGGACTGCGCGTCGGGGTCGAGCCCGGTCACCGTACGGGCGGTGAAGCGGTCGCAGGCGAACGGGTCGGAAACCTCGACCGGGTAGCCGTACGCGTTCGGGGCCGGTACGTCGAGCAGCGCCGGGTCGCGCAGCGGCAGACCGTAGGCGATGGCCGTCTCACGGGCGATGCCGCGCAGGGACAAGGCGTACCCGCGGTCGGGGGTGACGGCGATGTCGAGGACCTCGTCGACGAGCTGGAGCAGCTCGATGGCGTCGGTGCCGACCTCGTGCTCCGGCGGCAGGACGATGATGCCGCCGCTGCCGTCGTCGCCCATGCCCAGCTCGTCGCCGGAGCAGATCATGCCGTGCGAGGTGTGGCCGTACGTCTTGCGCGCGGCGATCGCGAAGTCGCCGGGCAGGACGGCGCCCGGGAGGACCACGACGACCTTGTCGCCGACGGCGAAGTTGCGGGCGCCGCAGACGATCTCCTGGGGCTCACCGGTGCCGTTGGCGGTGCCGACGTCGACCGTGCAGAAGCGGATCGGCTTCTTGAAGCCCTCCAGCTCCTCGATGGTCAGCACCTGGCCGACGACCAGGGGGCCCTTGAGGCCGGCGCCGACCTGCTCGACGGTCTCGACCTCGAGGCCGACCGTGATCAGCTTCTCCTGGACGTCCCGGCCGGTCTGAGTCGCCGGCAGGTCGACGTACTCCCGCAGCCAAGAAAGCGGGACCCGCATCAGATCTCCATCCCGAACGGCCGGGTGAACCGGACGTCACCCTCGACCATGTCTCGCATGTCTTCGACGTTGTGGCGGAACATCAGCATCCGCTCGATGCCGAACCCGAAGGCGAATCCGCTGTACTTCTCGGGGTCGACACCGCACGCGACGAGCACGCGCGGGTTGACCATGCCGCAGCCGCCCAGCTCGATCCAGCCCTCGCTGGAGCAGGTCCGGCAGGGGCGGTCCGGGTTGCCGACGGACGTGCCCTTGCAGACGTAACAGAGCATGTCCATCTCGGCGGACGGCTCGGTGAAGGGGAAGTAGTTGGGCCGCAGCCGCGTCTTCATGTCCGAGCCGAAGAGCGACTGGACCATGTGGTCCATGGTGCCCTTGAGGTCGGCCATGGTCAGGCCCTCGTCGATGGCGAGGAGCTCGATCTGGTGGAAGACGGGGGTGTGCGTGGCGTCCAGCTCGTCCGTGCGGTACACGCGGCCGGGGCACACGATGTAGACCGGCGGTTCGCGGTCGAGCATCGAGCGGGCCTGTACGGGCGAGGTGTGCGTACGGAGCACGACACCGGACTCGTCGCCGACCGTCCCCTTCGGTCCCTCGACGAAGAAGGTGTCCTGCATCTGCCGGGCCGGGTGGTCCGGGGTGAAGTTCAGGGCGTCGAAGTTGAACCACTCCGCCTCGACCTCGGGGCCCTCGGCGACCTCGTACCCCATGGAGACGAAGACGTCCGCGACGCGCTCCATGAACGTGGTCAGCGGGTGGCGGGCGCCGGACTGCACGCGGTCGTACGGCAGTGTGACGTCCACCGCCTCCTCGACCAGTACGCGTGCGTCCCGGTCCGCCTCCAGTTCGGTCTGGCGGGTGGCGAGCGCCTTGCTCACGGCGCCCCTGGCCTGGCCGACGAGCTTGCCCGCGGCGGCCTTGGCCTGTGGGGGCAGCGCGCCGATCTCGCGGTTGGCGAGGGCCAGCGGCGAGGTGCCGCCGGTGTGGGCGACCTTTGCCTCCTGGAGGGCGTCGAGGGAGTCCGCGGCGGCGAAGGCGGCGAGCGCCTCGTCCCGCATGCGCTCGACCGCTTCCGGTTTCAGGGCCTCGACCTCTACAGGGTCGTACGACTTGTTCGGTGCCGACATCTCTTCCCGTGCTTCCGGTTGGCTGGCGGATGGTCCCCGTCTACGGCTCGGAGACGAATGGTCCACAGAGAGGGACGCAAAGGTGCCAAAGGCCGATTCTAACGGGGGTGAGGTGTTCGAACGCGCCCGTGGGGCCTCGTCGGCGTTACAGCAGGTACGCCGGGGTGCTCACGGGCAGCGTAAATCGGAACTCGGCGCCGCCGCCGGGGGCGCGGCCGACCGTGATGGAACCGCCGTGGGCTTCGACGATGCCCTTGACGATGTACAGCCCGAGGCCGGTGCCGCCGCGCTTGCTGCCCCGCCAGAAGCGGGTGAAGACGCGGTTCATGGACTCCTCCGGGATGCCGGGCCCCTCGTCGCTCACCGTGACCGACGTTGCCGTGTTCTGGTCGGCGTCCCCCTCACGCGGGGACAGCGCGGCCGTGATCTCGATGGTGACAGTTCCCTCGCCGTGGCGCACCGCGTTTTCCAGCAGGTTGCTGAGCACCTGGTCGACCTTGTCGGGGTCCGCCCACAGCGCGGGCAGCGGCTGCTCCATCCGGAGCAGGAACCGGTCGGCGGGCTGGCCGGCCGCCACGTACGCCTGGATGTGCCGTCCGACGGCGGCGCCCATGTCGACGGGCTGGCGGCGCAGTTCGAGCCGTCCGGAGTCGATGCGTGAGATGTCGAGGAGTTCGGCGATGAGCCGGGTGACGCGGTTGGCGTCGGCGTCGACGGTCTCCAGCATCAGTTTCTTCTGGTCGTCGGTGAAGCGCTCCCACTTCGCGAGCAGGGTCGCGGTGAAGCCCTTGACGGAGGTGAGCGGCGAGCGCAGTTCGTGGGCGACGATGGCGATCAGTTCGGCGTGGCTGCGTTCGGTGCGGCGGCGGGCCTCGGTGTCACGCAGGGAGACGACGACCCGGCGGACCGGTCCGGTGGGGTGCGTACGGAGGTAGCGCGCCGAGACGAGCACCTCGCGTCCGCCGGGCAGCAGCAGGTTCCGCTCGGGCTGGCCGTTCCTGATCGCGAGCCCGCCGTAGGGATCGGTGAGCTGCCACCAGCGGCGCCCTTCCAGGTCCTCCAGCGGCAGGGCCCGGTGGAGCGGCAGGCCGAGGGCGTCGGCGGCGGGGACGGTGGTGATGCGCTGGGCGGCGGCGTTGAAGCAGATCACCCGCCCGTACTCGTCGGCGATGACGAGTCCGTCAGGCAGGTCGTCGGCGTCGATGCCCAGGCCGGTTCCGGGTCCGGGTCCGCCTTCGGTTGCGGGTCCGACTTCGGTTCCGGCGCCGAGTCCAGGCCCGGCTCCGAGCCCGTGTCCGTGTCCGTGTCCGGCACCGAGTCCAGGTCCGGCTCCGACGTCGGTTCCCGCGCCGAGTCCAGATCCGGCTCCGAGCCCGGCACCGCGTGCTGTTTCGGCTCCGGCTCCGGGCGCGGCGGGGTCACCGTGCCGGGGGGCGGGTTCGCTCCGCGATTCCCGTGCCCCCAGTGTTCCGCTCGTGCCGACAGTCATCCCCGAACCCCACCTCTCGGACTGGCGCAGTGGGCCCCCGAGCCCGTCACCCTACTAGCTGTCGGTGACGGAGCGGCACCCTCCGGAGGCGCGCTGTGCACGGGCGGACGCGTAGAGACATACGGCGGCGGCGGTCGCCAGGTTCAGGCTCTCCGCCTTTCCGTGGATCGGGACGCGCACGACGGCGTCGGTCAGCGCGCGCGTCTCCTCCGGAAGCCCCCAGGCCTCGTTGCCGAACACCCAGGCAGTGGGCCCGCCCATGGTCCCCTTGTCCAGCTCGTCGTCGAGGTCGTCCGGGCCGGCCCCGTCGGCGGCCAGAATCCGTACGCCGGCCTCCCTGAGCCCGGCCACCGCCTCTTCGACGGGGACACCGACGGCCACGGGCAGATGGAACAGGGAGCCCACGGAGGCCCGCACGGCCTTGGGGTTGTACAGGTCGACGGAGGCGTCGGTAAGGACGACGGCCTCGGCGCCGGCGGCGTCCGCGCACCGCAGCACGGTGCCGGCGTTGCCGGGGTCGCGTACGTTGGCGAGGACGGCGACGAGCCTGGGCCGCGCCTTGAGGATGTCCTCGAACGGGGTGTCGAGGAACCGGCAGATCCCGACGAGGCCCTGCGGGGTGACGGTGGTCGAAATATCGGCGATGACGCTCTCGTCGGCGAGGTGCACACGGGCGCCGGCGGTACGCGCCTCCCCGACGATGTCGGCGTACCGCTCCACCGCGTCGACCGTCGCGAACAGCTCGACCAGCGTGTCCGCGTGCCCGGCCGCCTCCCGCACGGCCTGCGGCCCTTCGGCCAGGAACAGCCGGTCCTTCCCCCGGAAGTTCCGCCGAGCGAGCCGCCGCGCGGCGACGACGCGGGCGGAGCGCGGTGAGATCAGCTCGGGGGCGGCGGACATGGGGTCACCTTTCGGGGGGAGGTCGGTGTCGTCAGTCGGGTGCGTTGCGTTGTCGGGTGCGGGTCCGGTGGGGGCTGGTCGCGCAGTTCCCCGCGCCCCTAAAAAGCAGGGGCTGCGCCCCGTGCTTTTCATCTTTTAGGGGCGCGGGGAACTGCGCGAGAAGCCCCACGGACCCGCACCCGACAACGCACCCAAAAACACCCGGGCCCACAGGCGACAAGCACCTGTGGGCCCGGGTCACATCACACGCGGCAAAAGCCAGCGCCAGCGTCACGCAGCCTTGGGCGCGTTCACGTCCGCCGGAAGGGCCTTCTGCGCGACCTCGACGAGCGCGGCGAACGCGGGCGCGTCGTTGACGGCGAGCTCGGCCAGGATCTTGCGGTCGACCTCGATGTTCGCGGCGTTCAGACCCTGGATGAAGCGGTTGTAGGTGATGCCGTTGGCGCGGGCAGCGGCGTTGATGCGCTGGATCCACAGCCGACGGAAGTCGCCCTTGCGCTTCTTGCGGTCGTTGTAGTTGTAGACCAGGGAGTGGGTGACCTGCTCCTTGGCCTTGCGGTACAGGCGCGAACGCTGACCGCGGTAGCCCTTCGCGGCCTCAAGGATCGCCCGGCGCTTCTTGTGTGCGTTTACTGCCCGCTTGACGCGTGCCACTTTTAACTCCTTGCAGCGGGGCCGTGGTTGTCGTCACACGGCCCGATTTCGATGGGGTCCCGGTCTTACGGACGTACTTACGGCGCGTGGGCGCCGGTACGTCACTTACCGAGAAGCTTCTTGATCTTCGCGGTGTCGCCCGGGGCCATCTCCGCGGTGCCGGTGAGGCGACGCGTCACGCGGGACGACTTGTGCTCGAGCAGGTGGCGCTTGCCGGCACGCTCGCGGAGCACCTTGCCGGAGCCGGTGATCTTGAAGCGCTTGCTGGCACCGCTGTGCGACTTGTTCTTCGGCATAGCGCCGTTCTCTCCTCGTCAGTGGCGTCCCGGTGCCCGGTCGTGAAACCGGGCACGGTGGAACGTCATGTGTATGGGTTTGCATCCCAGGGCGTGAGCCCCGGGATCAGACCTCGGCGGACGCCTCGGCCGGAGCCTCGGCGCTCTCCTCGGCGATGTCCACGTCGTCGGCGACATTCTCGTCGTCGACTCCGTCGGTCTCCGCGGCGTTCTGCGACTTGCCCGGGTTGGCCTTCGCTTCCGCCTTGCGGGCCGCCTGGGCCTCACGGGCCTCGGCCATCGCCTCGGTCTTCTTCTTGTGCGGACCGAGAACCATGATCATGTTTCGGCCGTCCTGCTTCGGGTTCGACTCGATGAACCCGAGGTCCTCGACGTCCGAGGCGAGCCGCTGCAGCAGTCGGTAGCCCAGCTCGGGCCGGGACTGCTCGCGACCACGGAACATGATCGTGATCTTGACCTTGTCGCCCTGCTTGAGGAACCGGACGACGTGACCCTTTTTGGTGTCGTAGTCGTGCGGGTCGATCTTCGGCCGGAGCTTCATTTCCTTGATGACCGTGTGCGCCTGGTTCTTGCGCGCCTCACGGGCCTTCATGGCCGACTCGTACTTGAACTTCCCGTAGTCCATGAGCTTGCAGACCGGCGGGCGCGCGCTCGCCGCCACCTCGACCAGGTCGAGGTCGTACTCCTGCGCAAGCTCCAGGGCCTTGGCAAGCGGAACAATCCCGACCTGCTCGCCGCTGGGACCGACAAGTCGCACTTCGGGAACGCGAATCCGGTCGTTGATGCGGGGCTCGGTGCTGATGGATCCTCCTCGGTAGCACCACACGGCGGTCTGGCGGACAGCCGCGTATGTCTCTGATGACAGTGGGACCAACCACCGAGGCACATGAAAAATGCCCCGCCGGGACACAGGCGGGGCTCCAAAGGCATACCGGAGCACCGCCGCGGTCAACCGCGGGGCGCACATCGGGCGACTCCATCGTCCGTACGGAACGATGGTGGCCGCCTGACCGGGTGACCCGCCATCCGTGAGGACGGTCGGGTGGGAGATCGGAGCCTCCACTTGTGGGCCGGGCACGCGAGTGTCCAGCCGGTCGTTACAAAAGGTTAGCACCAAGTAGGAGGTGGTGCTAACCGTCGTGCATCGGGCGCCCGCACAGAGCGGCCGGATCCCCTGGGCCTAGGGTGTGGCTCATGAGTGAGACCCCTGCCCAAAGCCCTGAGAACCCCGACTTCGACGCCATGACCCGCGACATCGCCGAGGTCCCGGCGGTCGAGGTGATCGTGACGGTCGCCGTGAACCTGATGAGCGCCGCCGCCGTGAAACTCGGTCTGACCGACGAGGGCGACAAGTACAAGGACCTCGACGAGGCCCGCAAGCTGGTGCACGCCCTCGCCGGTCTGCTCGACGCGAGCACGACGGAGATCAGCTCCTTCCACGCGGCCCCGCTGCGCGACGGCCTGAAGTCGCTCCAGCTCGCCTTCCGCGAGGCGTCCCTCGTCCCGGACGACCCGGGCCAGGGCCCCGGCGAGAAGTACACGGGCCCGGTCTACGGCTAGAGAGCGGCAACAGGAAGCGGCGGGCGGGTCAGGAACGCACGTAGAGGGGCTCGCCGGGTGGCGTCGCTCCGGCCGGCAGCAGTGCCAGGTCGAGGCCGCGCACCAGGCGGGCCCTCAGCGTTTCGTCGGCGGCGAGACGCTCTGCCACGGCGCGGGCCGCGTCGGCCGGGGATGCGGCCGGGTCCAGTACGAGCGCGAGGGTGCCGTCGGCCTGTCCCGGGCCCAGGTGGGCGCGGACCACGGCCGGCTCGGCGGCCACGACGGCCCGTACGGCGTCGACCACGGCGGGATCGGCGAGCGGGTCGGCGGTCGTACGTCCCTCGGCGAGCGCGCGCAGCGCGGGACCGGACAGCTCGTAGGGCACGGGACCGGCCAGGTCGAGGACGATCGTGTCCGCCTTCTCGTGCACGGCGGCCTGGATGGCCTGGTGCAGGGGTACGGCGACGGGGCGGGCGGCCGGGTCCCAGCGGGCGAGCGACTCGGTGGACGTGAAGGCGGGCAGGGCGGTCCGGCCGCCGGCCTTGAGGGTCGGTACGGCCATGTCGCTGGTCTTTTCGTGGCGCAGCCCCTTCTCGTCCACTTCGACCTCCCCGAGCACGGCGACGACGGGGACGAGGAGCCGGGCGCCCTTGAGGGCTGCCAGCACCGGTCCCACGGCGCCGCGGTCCTCGGCCCAGGCCGCCAGCGCTGCGCTCAGCCGGGGGTCGGCGCTGCCGTCGTCGTCGGGGAAGCCGGAGTCGGGAATGTTCTTGTTCGCCACGGTGACCGACCCTATCGGGGGAGCTCCGCTCACGCGGACGTGGGCCGTGAGAGAGAGGAGGCGTCGGTGGAAGTGGAGCGCGCGGTGGTTCCGGGCACGCTGCCGGCCGAGGCGATGAGGCCGGTGATCGCGGCGGCCGAGGACGGGGCCGAGGTGTCGGTGGCCGTGCTCGACGTCGCGTCGGGCCGGAGGGCCGTCCACGGGACCGGCTTGTTCGAAACGGCGAGCATCGTCAAGGTGGACATCCTGGCGGCGCTGCTGCTCCGGGCACAGGACGAGGGCCGGAGTCTCACCGCACAGGAGAAGCGGTACGCCGCCGCGATGATCGAGGTCAGCGACAACGCCTCGGCGTCGGCGCTGTGGACGGCGATCGGCGGGGCGGCGGGGCTCGACGCCGCCAACGGGCGCCTCGGACTGACGGACACCGAGGGTGGCGCGGGCACGCTGTGGGGCCTGACCCGGACCACGGCGGCCGATCAGCTCACGCTGCTTCAGCAGGTTTTCATGGGCCGGGGCGACAGCGGGGAGGCGTCGCGGCTCAGCGAGGCGTCCCGGGCGTATCTCCAGGGGCTGATGGGCTCGGTGGCCGAGGACCAGGACTGGGGGGTGTCGGCGGCTGGCGGCACGCGTACCGCCGAGCGCCGGTTCGCCCTGAAGAACGGGTGGCTGCCGCGTACGGCGACCGGGCTGTGGGTCATCAACAGCGTGGGGCGGGTGACGACGGCGGAGGGACGGGAGTTCCTGGTCGCCGTGGTGTCGAAGGGCAGCACGACGAAGGCGAAGGGGATTTCGCTGGTGGAGTCGGCGGCCCGCGCGGCGGTTTCGGTGTTCACGGTCAGGTCAGCGGGCGTGCACGTTCAGAAGCTGTCGCCGTACGAGTCGAACGAGTCGTCGTAGGCGGGGTGTTCGGCCGCTCTGCGGCGACCGCGCCACAGCGGGACCGCGGCGAGCAGGAGTACGACGCCCAGGCCCCCGGCGACGGGGCCGGCCCAGCTGACGGTGTGGTCCTCCTCGGGAGCCGGGTCGGGGCCCGGACCGAAGTACGCCTTGCCGTACGGGGTCGACCTGATCCCCTCCGGCCTGAGCCCCGCCGCCGCTCTGATGGCCGCCGCCGGGTCGATGAAGCCGAAGCCCCGGGAGTCGTCCCGGCCGTTGCGCGGGGCGTCGCGGGCGGTGTCCTCCAGGAGCTTCTTGATCTGGGCCGGGGTCAGTCCGGGGTGGGCGGCCTTGATGAGGGCGACCGCGCCGGAGACGAACGCGGCGGCGGCGCTCGTGCCCCAGCCCTCGTAGTAGCGGTGGTCGGGGGCGGCGATGACGACGTTGACGCCGGGGGCGCTGACCGTGGCGTACCAGCGGCGGGTGGAGAAGGAGGCGCGGGTGCCGTACTTGTCCACGGCGGTCGCGGCGATGACGCCCGGGTAGGCGGCCGGGTAGGAGATGTGGTCGCCCTTCTCGCCGCCGTTGCCGGCCGAGGCGACGACGACGGCGCCCTTCTTCAGGGCGTACTGGACGGCCTCGTCCTCGGCGGGTTCGGGATGCGCGGACTTCGAGTCGTCGCCGAGGGAGAGGTTGATGACGTCGGCGCCGTGGTCGGCGGCCCAGCGGATGCCGTCGGCCAGGGCGTTGCCCCGGGTGTTGCGGGCCTTGGCGCGGGCCGGGTCGCCGTCCTCCAGGATCACCCGGACCGGCAGGATCCTGGCCTCGGGGGCGATGCCCAGGACGCCGTCCTCGTTGCCGTCGCCATGGCCGTGACCGGCGATGATGCCGGCCATGGCGGTACCGTGCCGGGCCCAGGACTCGTCGCCCGGGCGGGCCCCGAAGCCGACCATGTCCTTGCCCGCGAGGACGTTGCCGACAAGATCGGGGTGGTCGGCCTCGACGCCGGTGTCGAGCACGGCGACCGTGATGCCCCTGCCCTTGGTGATCCGCCAGGCCTCCTGCGTGTGCATGGCGTCCAGGGCCCACTGCTGGGCCCGGATGCTGTCGGCGTACGCGCTGGTGGCGGGCAGGAGGGCGAGGGATCCGGCGAGGAGAAGGACGAGGAGCCCGCTTCGGGCTGCGCGGGTGCGAGTGCGGGGACCGGTACGGGTGCGGGTCATGGCTGTGGCTTCGCGGGCGAGTCGACGGTCTTCCGGAGGGACCGTTCCACGCGGTCGGCCAGGCCCTTCGCCTCGTGGCCGAGGCCGGCCTGGGCGATGGCCGTGGTGGCGCCGGACGCCATGGCCTCCTCGGCGGGCTGCGGGGCGTCGACGCGGCGGCCGTCGGCCCAGCCGGAGACTGCGTAGGCGACGACGGGTGCGTCGGTGAGGACGGAGACAGTCCAGGAGGCGCGCTGGGCGTCCGTGAAGTCGTCGGCGACGGTGTTCTTCGGGGCGTAGGGGCGGGGCATCAGGTCGGTGCGGCGGTCCAGGTTCTCGCTGCTGAAGCGGGTGCGCAGGGCGCGCATGGCGTTGACGTCGGCCTTGGTGAAGAGGAGGCCGACGGTGGTGACGTAGCTCTGCGTCTCGTCGGTGTAGGTGGCGCGCAGGAGCCGCTGGCAGCCGACGGGCGCGAGCGCCTTGCTCAGCAGCGGGTCGAAGGCGCCGGCGCAGCCGGTGTCCGGGGCGACGGCGAGCCGGATCCAGGTCCGGTCGGCGCCGCCGGGGCCCGCTCCGTCGCCCTCGATGGCGGGCGGGAAGAGGAGGTCCACGGGGACCTTGTGCCAGAGAGTTCCGGCGGCGGTGAACGCGGTGCGCGCGCCGGCGTCCCCGGATTCGTCGCCGGTCAGCCAACTCCCGGTCAGCGCACCGCCGATGAGCCCGAGTCCGAGCACGGCGCAGGCGAAGGCCAGCACTGCCCGACTGCTGAAACTGAACGGGCGGGGTCCCACATCGGGTTGCCCGAACGAGACGACGGGCCGCCCGGAACCGACGCCACCGTTGTCACCGTAGGCGCTCCAGGAGAGGGCGGGGTCGGGCGTGCCGGGCG